>NZ_JBYFCC010000032.1:0-36514 GCF_057652995.1 Flavobacterium sp. T50_26 | reverse complement strand
TTCAAAGTTAATAATTTTTGAAAACACTCTCTTAGTTTTGAATTAAATCAGTCCACTTTATGCTGACGATTTACAATTGACTTTCGTTTAAAAAAATTTAATATTTTTACTACACCCATTTCAATTCCACAAACTTTTTAAACAGTAAGTTGAACTAAAACCTTAACCAACTGAAATGAAAAACGTTATAATTACCATAGCATGCACACTATTCACTTTAACAATTGTTCAAGCTAGTAACTTTATTCAAGTTGACAGTTTGGCCTCAAAAAACTACCAATACTTTGAAGAAAAAGTAATGGAATACAGAACCGATACGGTCAAAGCACTAAAAATGACGAAACATTGGCTGGAAAAAGCCAATAAAGAAAACAACCTCCATCAGCAAATCAAAGCATACCGATTAATGATGCATCTGGTGGACAAAAAATTCCGCCTTATTTATGCAGATAGTTTACTAGTAAAAGCCAAAGCCACAAAAAGCAATGAAATAATAGGTAGTGCATACCTAACGGTGGGTGCCGCTCATTACGACAACAAAGAATACACTAAGGCATTAGATTTATACATTAGTGCTAACAATTACATAGCAAAAACAGACGACCATTACCTAATACACAAAGTAAAATATACAATCGCACTAACGAAATACTTCTTGGGCTATTATGATGAAGCAATTGCCTTGCTAACTCAATGCTTAGACTACTTTAAAGAAGAAAACGATTTGGCGTATATAAAATCAATGCATGCAATTGCCTTATGCTACACACAAATTGAAAGATATGATCATTCCTCCTATTTAAATAAACTGGGCATAGAACTAGCCAGAGAATATGAAATGAATGATATGATTTCCTACTTCAAAAATGCAGAAGGGATAAACCTTTGTAAGCAAAAAGAATACAAAGAGGCAATCAAATTATTAAACGAATCAAAACTGGAACTGGAAAAAAAGAAAGATTATGCCAATCAAATTACAACATGGTTTTGTCTTGGGAAATGTTACTGGGGAATCAACGACAAACACAAAGCAGTAATCTATTTCACAAGAGTACACGAGGGCATTCAAACAAAAAAATACAGTCGTCCGGATCTTCGCGAAGGGTATGAACTACTAATCCAATATTTTGGCGAAACAAATGAATTGGAAAAAGAACTTTTTTTCATCAAAAAACTAATGGAATTTGACAAAGAAATAAACAAAGAATTCAAATACCTAACCTACAAAGTCCACAAAGAATACGATACCAAAACACTGCTCGAAAAAAAGAAAAGAATCGAAAACGAATTAGCATCTACCAAAAAAATATATTTTCTTGTCCTAACATCACTGTTGATAATGCTATTAGTCGTATTCGGCTGGCACCTGCATTCCAAAAAAAGAGAAAAAGAAAAATTCATTCAAATCATGGCTGATTTAGCTGATAAAAAGAAAGCTCCTGCTCGACTAATTAATAACCAAAACTCAAGCTTAAGTCCTGAACTATCTAACAAATTATTGAAAAACTTAGAGAAATTCGAAAACCAAAAAAAATTCCTCGAAAAAGACATGAACTTGGCAAAGCTCGCAGCTTTACTAGACACCAACACCAAATATGCATCTATAATTATTGCAGAAAAAAGACTAAAAAAAACCACATCGTACATCAACGACCTCAAAATCGACTACATAGTGGAGTTGCTAATCAGCAATAACAAATACAGAAACTACACCAATCAAGCATTAGCAGAAGAAGCCGGTTTCGGCTCAACCCAAATTTTCACCCTCTGCTTCAAAAACAAAATCAAAATGTCCCCAACCTCCTTCATCCAACAATTAAAATCATCAAACCAAACCCAACAAAATAATCAACAGTAACCGCAAAGAACTTCAAAAAACTTAAATGAACTTTCATAAAAAGTAAAACTTATATCCCTTATCTGCCTTATATGGTAAAACAATAAAAAACATTTCCGTACCCAATTATCAAAAAACTTAATTGAACTTTCTTTGAAAAAGTAAACTTATACGACTTATATGGTAAAATAATTTAAAAATTATAATCACGTTAAACCATTGATTTTATTGACAAAAATTAAAATAAAATCATTAAAATTAAACTTTTTTGTTTTCCCCTTCTGATTCACTTCTGAAATAATTCCAACCAAACCCAACACTTTTGCACCATAACACAAAATAAACAAGTTATGGACACCTCCCTATTTACCTCTCCTCTTAAACATTTAAACCTTTACACTTTTAAGCTCTTAAACCTTTAAACTCTTAAACTTTTAAACCCTTAAACTTTTAAACTTTTAAACTTTTAAAACCAAAACCTCAGCAACTAAGCAACTCAAAAGAAAAAAAATGAACTACATCAAACACCTCACAGGCTTCTTCGACAAAGTAATCCAAGAAAACTCGCTAAATCCAACACACATAAGCCTATACATAGCATTATTTCAGTGTTGGAACTGTAACCGATTCCGAAACCCCATCAGCATCAACCGCGACGAAATCATGCAAATCAGTAAAATAAGTTCCAAAGCCACCTACCACAAATGTCTAAAAAACCTGCATTCGTTGGGATACATCAACTACCAACCCTCTTTCAACCCATTTCGCGGAAGTCATGTCATTTTATTCAATTTCGAACAGGAGCAAACACAGGACAATCCATTAACAACTACACCATTTTCTAAACAAGATAGTGTAATAGCTCATGGAGAGCCTTTGACACAGGAGCAGACCAATATCGAAACTAGTAACGAACAAGTACTAGTACCTTCAGTAAACAATAAAAACTATACAAATAATAAAAACAGTAAAAACAATAGTGAAAAAATAAAAAAAACAGCAATTGATTTTCAGAAAAAAGAGGAAAGTAAAGAAAAGATACCTACAAAAAAGAAAGTGTTTTCAGAACCAAACCTCGAGGAAACTATTGTCTATTTCAAGGAGCATAATCACCCAGAAACAGAAGCCCACAAATTTTATAATTATTTTGCAAGTATTGGTTGGCTGGTAGGCGGCAAAACGCCAATGGTCAATTGGCAAGCAGCTGCCAATAGTTGGATGCTGAACAACCAAAATACATCATCAGTAACAAATGCAATAGCTAATCCGGTACCGGGAAACTTAAAAACGTCTAACGAAAACAAATACGATGAACCCTTATAATGAAATTCAAAAAACATTTCAAATCAAAGACGGAATCAAAGTCTATGATTTTGCAAGGTGTATCACTGCTTTAGAAAAAATGGGGCGGTATTACTACGGTGATCAATTCAAAATACATGAGAACGATAAAATGGTAATAATGAAACTGATCATATATGCTATTAAAGATGAAAGCACCGCAAAAGAAATGAAGATTGACATTAATAAAGGAATCATTCTCTCTGGACCTGTCGGATGTGGCAAAAGCTCAATGATGTTCCTTTGTAACTTTTTTACAAACCAAATGCAAAACTACAAAATAATTCCTTGCCGAGATATCGCATTCGACTTCGCAACAAAAGGATACGAAGCCTTACTACCATTCACAAAAAAAGAAGACAAACAAACCAAAATGAACAACATATGTTTTGATGATTTGGGTACAGAAAAACAAATAAAGTACTTCGGCAACGAATGCAATGTCATGGCAGAAATTCTACTCACCCGATACGACAATTTCATCAACAATAAAACAATCACCCACATCACCACAAACCTTTCCGCCTCAGAACTCGAAAAATACTACGGCGACCGAGTTCGCTCCCGCATGAGACAAATGTTCAACCTCATCGCCTTCGATAAAAACTCCCCCGACAAACGCTAAAATACTAACAAAAAAACTTTGAACCTCAGCGACTCAGAACCTTAGTACCTCTCTTTGTGCCCCCTGCGAATTCCTTAGCGTTTTTCGTGGTTAAAAAACAAAAGTAAATAACACAAATATAGCACACATAAATCCATCAGAATCCCATCATACCAAAGCTATCAAAATCCGGCAAAATCAGCGTTTAGCGTCAGCTAATACGCCCAATCCGCGTTCCATTAAAAAAAGCGAAGCGTCCTTCGTGCCCTCCGCGAACCCCTTTGCGTTCTTCGCAGTTAAAAAATAAAAGTAAATAGCATAAATAAATCCATCGAAATCCAAACATAGCGAAGCTATCAAAAATCCGCAAAAATCAGTTCAATCAATCCAATCCGTGTCCCATTAAAAAAAGCGAAGCGTCCTTTGTGCCCTCTGCGGTTAAATTTACAGTGATAATAAAACAACAGACGACCGACAACCAACAACAGTCATAAAAAAACCCCAACCATAAAGTCGGGGTAAAAAATTACTTTTTATATTTCCTAAAAAGACACCTAATAAGCATCGAAACCAAACAACTGACCGCAGCTCCAACAGCTGCCAAAATTATCGTCTTCACAATATCAGTTGATGTGATGTTAGGCACTAAACTTAAAAATGTCCCTCCAACCGTACCAATCGACACCGAATTAGGTTGATTCATAGTGTTCATCTTTAGATGTATCTTCTTTGGCTACTTGACTAACAGCCGACATCACACCTCCGGCCACAGCCATATAACCACCAACCGCAACAACAGCAGCCGGCAAGGAAATAGGTGCAGTCAAAATAGTTCCGCCTACAGCAGCCATAACCAAGCCAATCGTTCGAAGAACTTTAAAAAATTTTGGAGTAGGAGCTTTCGCTCTATCTAAAATAGTCATAATAAAATAGTTAAGAGTTAATAAGTAATTGAACACGTTCACCGTTATCTAATGCTTTATACACCATTGCTCGCAATTTCTCAAAAGCCAACTTGGATTCTAATCCCACACCAGAACCGGTAAGTGTTAAAACTGGTGCAATACAACCACGCAATTCGTTACGTGCATAATTAGCAGGGTGAAAAGAATGTATTTTCTATTCTCTACGTTCATCACTTCTAAATGCCAGTTGAACTTGCTACTGTATCGCTTTCTAATAAAATATTTCCCCTCCGGAATACAAGAAACACTAACTTGGTTTTCTTTCCAAGGTTACTCAATAGTATAACAAACAAATGAATTGTCAATTACCAGGTTTCCATTTGTTCCTTCAGGGAAATAAGTTCTTGTTAAAAATAAAACCATATTTTGAAATTACAATCGCTAAATTCTAATCTCTAAATTCTGATTTCTAAATGCTAACGTTAAATTACAAACCACTAACCTCTACCAACGACAATGGATTATATGCACCATTTTTCAAAGGATACATCTGCCCATTTACCTCTTGATAAAATTCAACACCCAGTGCCAAAAACAACGGCTTTGTACTGTTAGCGGTCACTGTGTTAACGTGGTTAATAACTGCTGTTGGCACCGAATTCCAAGGTAAAATAGCCGTTTCTGTGTTTTCAATAACATAGCTCTCTTCCTCAAAATTAATTTCAGCACCACCGGAAATAATCTTAAAATGAGTACTTCCACTCGGTGCAACAAGCATATTCAAAGGAATAAAAGAAGGTATATCCACACTCAAAGTACCTGCTACACGATCGATTGTCGTTTGAAATGGGGCGTATAAACTAGTCCCTAGTTTTCCGCGAATATTAAACTCAAACCCAGTCAACAATTCCGCCTCGCCATCAATAACGTTTCTTAAACCACGCTCATTTACTGCATCGGCCTGGATCACCTTCATCATACGTTGAGTCAGTCGTCCTACCATCCTACTGTCCGATGCATTCAATAATAATGCCCGAAAAGCAGTGCGTAAAATTCTACCGGCTTTTCCGGCTCTACCAAATTCAGCACCATTTTCTCTGGTACGCTGAAATGCAGGATCTGTCGCAATGCGGTTAGCATCTACTCCTCCTTTTTCACGGGCAACATACCCGTCTTTCGACTTATAAAAGGTAATATCACCGATCGTACCTTTTAATTTAATTATGCCTTTCTGTTTTGCCATAATTTCTATAATTTAAAATTAAAAAAAGCGGAATGTTTCTACAGCTCATTCCTTTAGCCGTCATAAACCCATTTTGATGCATCTTGAAATGATTTACAAGCAAATATTTCGTAATTTATTTGTGTGCTCAAAATAGGCTTGATCTTACATGCATCAAATTGACTAAAACGACCTTTTTTGCCTATTTTTGCATTGAAAAATCCACTACAAAAGTGTATTTTTGACCTAAGTTGTTGCAAAAAAAAGTTAACGCCCGTTCCCCAGTATAGTTCAAGTAGGGATAAAGTACCAAGAGTGTATGAAAACAGAACAAAAAAGAGTTTGCATATACCCAAAAGACGTTCAAAGAATTACCGGTAAAAGTTACAGAAGTTCAAGACTACTGATTTTAGAAGTAAAAAAACACTTCAACAAACAAGAACACCAATTGGTTTCTATTGAAGAGTTCTGCCTATATACAGGCCTTAAATCAGAAGAAGTAACTCCATTGATCGTCGGGTAAAATAGTATGTGGGAGTCTCAGTCCTCAGCAATACACTCTTTTCTGAACCAACATGTTCATTAACCTGTACAATTAAAATTATACTTTCTAAAGTAAGTAGCGATAAACAGTACTGATTTTTTTTTTAGTAGTAGTCTAAACATAGAAAAAAGACAATAACCATAATTAACGCACACGTTATAAAAACAGCTAACCAACTATGTTAAATAAAAATCAAAAAGACACTCGTAAAACCTAATTTAATTAAGATATAGTATTTTTGCACTATAGTTTTATACATGGAAAACAATTACTTTCACGATAGCCCATTTCAAACATACATATCCTTCCATAAAGTCATTAAAATTTTGGAAGAAATAGCATTGTCGTCTATTGATTATAGATCCAATTATGCAAAAGCTCTATTAAAAGAAATTGAGTCAAAACCGGAATTAAATGATGGTATAGACGACTTCAATTTCATAATAGAAAACGAACAGTTGATAAACTATCTTTTAGCAGATTTGTTTCCAACAGCTTTAACACAAAATGAAATTAAAGCCGTTACACTTCCATTTCAAAACATTACATTTAATTATACTGAACGTTTCAAAAAAATTCTAAAAGATGCCGGTCAAACATTCGACATGAATATCCGAGATTTTGATGAGCATCAGTTTTATGTAATGAATTGCACCTTAATTCTAAATTCTCACTATAACCAAAAAATAGATTTCGGCAAACCTTTATTTTATGATATTCCGGATGCAAACGGAATTGTTAAACATTACAGGATTTTGTATAATGCAGATTTTGTTGAAATTTTCCCAACAGAAGAAGTAAAACCTCTTTCGCAAAAAGAAATTGAGGAACTAATTGATAATTATGATAATTTAGAACTTTGGAAACAAAAATTTCCAGCAAAATCATGGATTTTAAAAGGTTTTGTAATTGTTTCATTGGTTGATGTTACAGTAGAAAATGCTGTTTCAAATCTAAAAACTTATTTACTCAAACCTGAATTTAATAAACCCCAAAATAAAGAAGATTCTTATTCTATATTTAGATCGGTTTTTAAAATTCCCGATTTAAAAATGGGATTTACCATTTATAATGAAGAAGAAGATAGATTTGAAAAACCTGCTTTTAAAGAAGAAAAAACATCTAGTTTCATACTACTTGATAAACCCGAAGCAGACTGTAAAAATGCTCTTTGCGGTTGTTCCTACGAATATTTAATCGAGAACCAAAATACGTTTATAATTCCCGATGTAAATGAATTTGCTAAGGGTAAAGAAAATAAATTTTTTGCAGACCAACTTTTGTCACAAAACATTCAAAGTTGTTTATTAGCTCCTGTTATAAAAGATGGAAAACTATTAGGAATTATTGAATTAGCTTCCGCAGAAGTTAGAGCATTAAACTCCATAAATGCAACGAAGTTAGAGTTAATAATGCCTTTTTTGGTAGATACAATTGTGCGTAGTTTTACAGATATGCAAAACCAGTTGGAAGCCATCATACAAAAAGAATATACTACTATTCATCCCAGTGTATATTGGAAGTTTAAGCGTGAAGCTAAAAATTATTAT
This sequence comes from Flavobacterium sp. T50_26, assembly GCF_057652995.1. Lineage (NCBI taxonomy): Bacteria > Pseudomonadati > Bacteroidota > Flavobacteriia > Flavobacteriales > Flavobacteriaceae > Flavobacterium > Flavobacterium sp. T50_26. The sequence goes on along the minus strand of NZ_JBYFCC010000032.1, from coordinate 28,511 downwards.
ACAAACAACGCTATTGCTAAAGATTACATTCTAAAGGAAATTGTTTTTAAAAATGTGTTTCCATTGTATGGGCAAATCGATATTAAAGGATCTTCCGAACATCGTAACGAAACCGTAAAAACCGATTTAAGAAACCAACTTAAAAGCATTCTTGACATATTTAACACACTCAAATCTAATTCTAATTTACTAATTGTTGAGCAACGTAAATTTGAACTACAAGAGCTATTAAATGACATGGATGCTCCTCTTAAAACCGATACTGAGCAACAAGTTCAAAACTTTATAGAAGTAGAGATTCATCCAATTTTGATCTCTTTACAAAATGAAAAATCAAAAGTAAAAGCCTATTTCGATAACCTAGATCCAAAAACCGGCATGTTTTATCATGCAAGAAAAGATTTTGATCACACACTCTCTGTTATCAATAAAAAATTGGCTTCTGTTTTAGATGCTAAACAACTAGAAGCTCAACAAATATATCCGCATTATTACGAACGTTTTAAAACAGATGGTGTAGAGCACAATCTATACATTGGCGAGTCGATCGTGCCAACCATTCCTTTTGATAAAATGTATTTAAGCAACCTGCGGTTATGGCAATTGCAAACACTTTGCGAGATGGAATTGGAGCATCATCGGATCAAAGACACCCTACCCTATTCACTAGATGTTACATCGTTAATTTTAGTTTTTAGTTCGCCTATTTCTATTCGATTTAGAATGGACGAAAAACGATTTGACGTAGATGGCACCTATAATGCAAGATATGAAGTAGTAAAAAAACGCATCGATAAGGCTAATATCAAAGGAACCGACAAACGCATTACCGAAAAAGAAAAAATCACCATCGTTTATTCGCACAGTCAGGAAGAAGCGGAATATTTAAAATACATTAAATTCCTGCAATTTAAAAAAATTCTCGAACCTACTTTAGAACGATTTGATGTAGAAGACTTGCAAGGTGTTTCAGGTTTAAAAGCGTTTAGAGTAAAAGTAGTGAACAACGAAATTTCTGAAAAAAAATACTCCTACCAAGAATTGTTGGATGAGTTGAAATAAAATTCTCAGAAGCTAATCCAGCTGTTCTCTCCAATCTGTTTTATGAAATCCTTTTTTTCTAAGGTCTAAGCAGGAGCTTCCTCTGGTCGCTCTGTTAGCCCAAGAAAAAATAGGCTTTCATTTCAACAGGATTTCCGTTGCCATCTGGGCTAGGGCATTGTGCTAAAAAGAAAGATTAAAGAAATTTTATTTCACATTTCTACCCACATCGTCTTCCTCTCCTATGCAGAGAGCTGAAGTTAAGATTAAACTCCCGAATTCTTAAAAGCAATCACAAATGTGAGTACCGAAACAATAATACCAACCATAAAAATGTTGTACGTTATTCGAAGTAAACGATATTTTCTTTCTAAAACCAAACCCAAATAATACAAGTCTTTAATCATCGAATTGTATAAATATTCTCGGTCTTTCATCATTTCATTCACTGCACTTTCATACTCTTGATATGGCATTTTATAAAAATTACCAAAAAACAAAAGATTTACTTTTCGCTCGTCAACATCTTTTTGTGTAAACGTTCCCGATGTTACTTTTGGACGGGTGGATAGAATTGCAAAAATAATAGTAACCACACTAAACATAACCAAAACAAAAGTAGGTATAATTAAATGTACGTTACTTGGACTGTCTAATTTAGGAATCAATGTAGACAAACTTATCGAAATAATAATTGCATTAACAGAGAGTAAAATATTGGCTTTGCTATCCGCAATTTCACTCAAACGAGTATGATTATTAAGTGTAACACGAAACATCGTATCAATGCCACGATCGGGTTTCTCCTCTTTTGATTTTTTGGCAGCATCAGTCAAATTTTGATCAAAATTATTCATGAGCTTTTTAATTCTTTTTTCAATTCTATTAATATTTTTTTCCTTAATCGGTTGCCAAAAAGTCAACGCAAAAGGAGTATAAAATTGGTGCTTTTGCGAAAGCATTTGTAAGTTCTCTTTAGACCATTCCAAATCTGTAAAACTCTTTTTACAGGTGTTTTGCCATTCTTCACGCAAAAATTCGCAAATAGTTAAATAATTATCATTAGCAAAATGAAAATAATCAGCATCACGAATAATTTGTTCTAATTCATTTTGAGGTTGATGCGTAAAAACTGTCGCCATGATCAAATTAGAAACGTCTGAAATGAACTTTTCATCAAGATTTTTCCCTTTTAAGAACTCGCTTGCAATTTGAACACTTGAAACTTCATGTTTTTCTGTTCCCAAAACATAACCCGTATCATGAAACCATGCGGCAATTAATAATTTTTCAGTATCTTCGTCACGCACTTGTTGATAGTTTCCAATTTTTGTAACTGCCTGAACTACACCTACTGTATGATTAAAGTTATGATAAACAAAAGTAGAAGGCAGCTTCTCTTTTAAAAAAGTTGATACATAGTGTTCCGCTTGTTGGATCAAACTCATTATACTAAATTTTATTTTCCACTAAATTATGAAAATGTTTTGTGTTTTCATTAAACTGGTTACAAATTATAAAAAAGGAGTAGTATTACTTCTTCCAATGTTCCTGCTTTCTTGTGCATCACATTCTATTCAAACCGGAAAAAATGCAACTACTATTGCTTTAACTGAAACGATAGACACCACTAAAATAAGTCATACTTTTTTTTTAATTGGCGACGCAGGAAACACCACTAATCCTGAAACAATAGAAACAGTAAAGCTTTTGGATAACCAACTTTCCAAAACAGATAAGAATAGCACTTTAGTATTCCTGGGTGATAACATTTATCCCAAAGGGATGCCAGCTGATAAAAATGATCCAAACCGTGCAGATGCCGAAGAAAAATTAACGCTTCAACTTGAAATTGCCAAAAAGTTTAAAGGTAAAACCATCTTTATGCCGGGCAATCACGATTGGTACAATGGTTTGGAAGGTTTACAAGAGCAAGAAAAATTTGTCAATTCATTCTTAAATGAAAAAAAAGCATTTCTTCCCAGAAAAGGTTGTGCCATTGAAACAGTAAAAATCAACGACAAAATCGGAATGATTGTGGTTGATAGCGAATGGTTTTTGCAGGATTGGGACAAACATCCAACCCTAAATGACGACTGCGACATTAGAACAAGATTAGAATTTTTTGATGAACTAAAAAGTGAAATCAATAAAAATCAAAACAAGTTCACTATTTTGGCCATTCATCATCCGTTGATGAGTCACGGACCCCATGGCGGAAAATATTCACTAAAAAAACATTTGTATCCAATAAATAACAAAATTCCGCTTCCTATTGTGGGATCACTGATTAATCTTTTACGGAAAACTACCGGTGCAAGTCCGCAAGATTTGCAAAATCAACAGTATCAACACCTCATCAACAACATCAAACCGATGATTCAAAACCGGAATAATGTTTTGGTGGTTTCCGGTCATGAACACAATCTTCAGTATATTGAACATGACGGTGTGAAACAAGTTATTAGTGGTGCTGGCTCAAAAAGAGAAGCAGCCAGAGCCATTTTTCCGAATGATTTTTCGTTTGGCGGTTTTGGATTTTGCACTTTGAAAGTATATGAAAACGAATCCGCTTTAATCACTTTTTTCAGTACAGAAAATAACGAATTAAAAGAAATACATTCCGTTACAATTCCAAGTCCAAATGAAGGACAAACTCAAACTAATTACTCAGAAAACAACGCCACAATTGTCAAAGCATCGATTTATTTACCTGAATCAACTCAAAAAAGTAAGTTTTACAAATTTCTTTGGGGAGAACATTACAGAGAATATTATGGTTTGCCAATTGAAGCAAAATCTGTTCAACTCGATACACTTTTTGGCGGAGTAACTCCAACTATTTCCGGTGGAGGAAATCAATCAGAATCACTTCGATTAGAAGACAAAAACGGAAAAGATTACGTGATGCGTGCCTTGAAAAAAAATGCTACTCGCTTTTTGCAATCCATTTTTAGAGATCAAAATGCAGTCGCGGGTTTTCAAGATACGTATGCAGAAAAATTTATTTATGATTTTTATACTTCCGGTCATCCTTTCACGCCTTTTATTGTTGGTAAAATGGCTGATAAAATTGGAATTTATCACAGTAATCCAAAATTATATTTTATTCCGAAACAAAGTCGTTTAGGGAAATTTAATGATTCGTTTGGAGACAAATTATATTTGGTTGAAGAACGCCAAACAGACGAACACCTCGATTTGGAAAGTTATGGAAAACCACAAGCCATTTTGGGCACCGATGAAGTGTTAGCTAATATTCGAAAAGACGAAAAATACCAAGTGGATGAACAGTCTTATATCAAAGCTCGTCTGTTTGATATGCTAATTGGCGATTGGGACAGACACCAAGATCAATGGCGATGGTCGGAATTTGAACAAGGTGACAAAGTGATTTATAAACCCATTCCAAGAGATCGCGATCAAGCTTTTGCAAAAGTGGATGGTAACTTAATTAGTTTACTTCTTAACATTCCCGGAGTTCGACATATTACCAATTTTAAAGCTGATTATCCAAGTGAAAAATGGTTCAACTTTTCGGCACACAGCTTAGATGTGGCTTTTATTAAAAATGCGACAGAAGAAGACTGGAAAAGGCAAGCCAATTTCATAATCAACGAATTATCAGACGAAGTTATAGATGAAAGTTTTGCCTATTTGCCAAATGAAATTAAAGAAGATGTAACGACACTTTCCATCAAAAACAAATTAAAATTCAGAAAAAAAGGATTAGAAAAATTTGCTTTGAGTTATTATGATTTACTTCAAAAAAGAATAATTCTGACAGGAACCGATAAAAAAGATAAATTTCTAATTGAAAGTTTATCCAATGGAAACATAAAGGTTTCTTGGTTTCGATTAAAAAAAGATGGCGAAGAAATTCAATTTTCAAGAACCTACAACAAAAAACAAACCAAAGAAATATGGATTTATGGTTTAGATGATGACGATCAATTTGAAGTAAAAGGAAAAGAAAAAAATAACATCACTATTCGATTAATTGGCGGACAAAATCACGATAACTATGCAGTTGAAAATGGCAAAAAAATAAAAATTTACGATTATAAATCAAAGAAAAATACCGTAAATGCTGAAAACTGTACGGCTGTTCATTTAAAAGATGATTATGAACTAAATGAATACCATTATAAAAAACCAAAATACAATCACACTTTTTTAATGCCGATGATTGGTTTTAATCCGGATGACGGTGTAAAAATTGGCGGAACATATAGTTTTGTAAAACAAGGATTCATCAACAATCCGTACACCGCCAAACACAATGTGAATGCCAATTATTATTTTGCTACAGAAGGTGTAGAATTAGGTTATAAAAATAGTTTTACCAAATTGATTGGTGAATGGAATTTAGAAATGGAAGCCCGTTATACTACTCCAAATTTTAGCATAAATTATTTTGGATATGGCAACGAGACTGAAAATTTTGATAATGAAGAAGGAATGGATTATAATCGCGTTCGAATTCAAATATTAAAAGTGGCTCCGTCTTTAAAATATGTTGGTCGTTTTGGCAGTGAAGTTACCATTCAAACTTCCTTTGAAAATATTGAAGTAGAGGAAACTTCCAATCGTTTTATTAACAAACCCGGAGCTATTAATCCAGAAGTTTTTGAATACCAGCAATTTGCGGGAGCTTCATTTAAATATGCTTTTAAAAATTATGATCGAGAAGCCAATCCAACCATCGGGATGCGATTTGTTATTCAAGGAACTTGGAAAACCAATTTATCCAATTCTAAACTAAACTTTACATATTTAGAAAGTGAATTAGGATTTAGTCATCAACTTACTAAATCCAATAAATTAGTTCTCGGAACGTTATTGAAAGGAAAAATGCTCTTGAACAATGATTTTGAATTCTATCAAGGTGCAACATTGGGTGGCGATTATGATTTGAGAGGTTACAGAAATGAACGCTTCCTCGGGAAACAATCGTTCTTTCAAAGCACCGATTTACGTTGGAACATCGGAAAAATAAAAAGTATAATTCCAATGAGTTATGGAATTCTTGGCGGATATGATTATGGAAGAGTTTGGTTAGATGGAGAAAATTCAAACAAATGGCATCAATCTGTTGGAGGAGGAATTTGGCTCAATGGATTAGATTTAGTAACTGCCCGTCTAACTTTTTTTAACAGCCAAGACGGTAACCGAATTGCTTTTGGATTAGGTTTCGGATTTTAATTTTTATAAAATATATGGATAAGTTCATCAAGTTTTTTATTATATTTTTTGCCTTTCAAAATCTTATTTACGCCCAAACGGATAGTTTATCCATTCAGCGTGACACGTTAGTTTTTAGCGAAATTAAAAATGATACACTAGTCAAAGAAACCATTTGGCAAAAACTAAAATATGATGCTCGAAACGGAGCAAACGGTTTTCTTTACACATTTGCTCAACCTACACGCTGGGACAAAAAAGACCTTGCCTATTTTGGTGGTACTTTGGTTGGAACCGGAATTTTATATCTTTCAGACGAAGAAATAAGTAGTTTTTTTAGAAGACAAGATAAACACATCCCTCATTCTGTGAGTGAATTTGGTTTTAGATTTGGAAAACCTTTAGTTAATTATAGTTTAACAGGAAGTGTTTATTTGGTTGGTTTACTCTCAAATAACGAAAAAATTCGTTACACTGGTGTACTCATGATAACCTCTGCCAGTGTGAGCGGGTTACTGCAACAAGTTATGAAAACAGTTGCCGGACGTGCAAGACCCAGCACTGAACTAGGGCACGATTATTTTGATCCTTTTAATGGTACTCCGGCTTTTAGTTCTTTTCCTTCGGGACACACAGCTTTATCAGTTACAACGTGTTATGCTTTATCAAAACAATTTAGCAATCCTTGGATAAAAGGTGGTTTTTATGTTTTGGGTATGGTTTCGCCCATGTCTAGAATTTGGGAAGGTGCTCATTGGGCTTCCGATGTTTTTTTAAGCACGGTGATGAGTGTAGCCATTGTTGAATGTGTAGATTCCTATCTAAAAAGAGACAATAAATACAAACTCAATCCGGAAGAAAGAAAAAATAAAATTTCTTGGAATTTGAGAATGGGTCACAATCAATTGGGATTAGTGGGAACTTTTTAAGGTTGAAAGAGAAACTTCATACAGCTTCCCTCCTATTTTTTTGCTTCGCTCATCAGCTATAAAAAGTGTTTCATTGTCTTTAAAACAAATGCCTTCTTTTTGACTATGATGATTGAGTTCTAATTCGGATAATTTACCGGAAAGAAAATCATCACCTTCAAAATTTTCAATCAACCAAAGACGATCATGTCCTAAAAGCACAATTTGCTTTTCATCTGAACTTATGGTTGCTCCGGTAATCACACACGAATTATAATTAGAACACGCTTTAAACCTTCCTATAAGTTTTGCCGGATGATTACCTGCAATAGCCGGAATTTTATAAATTAATGAAGTTCCGTCAAAACCTTTACTTCGGTTTTTTGTAAACAAATAAAATGCATTTTGATAGAGAAAAAAGGCTTCACAATCATATAATTTTTCTTTTTTCTTAGCCGGAAAATCGGTTTGTTCGGGATAATAAAAGCTAATTTTCTCTGAAACTTTACTGTAATTTGAAGAAGCCAATTTGTATATGGCTAAATCGTGTCGGTCATTGTCATTATTACCAAAATCACCAATATAAAGATTTCCTTGTTTGTCTGATGTAATTGCTTCCCAGTCAATATTCTCTGCATCTTGAACTTCAATTTGTTCAATAAGCTTTCCTGATTCGTCAAAACCAAAAACTTCATTGGAGTTGCCACTATCTTGAATACTCCAAATCAAATTATTATGAAATGTAATGCCTGAAACTTCGCTTATATCTTTTGGAAAGTCAAAAAGAATTGCAATTTTTTCTCCTGAATCCGTTTTAGACGAACAAGAAATAAACAAAATAAAATACAATATAGATAGTTTGAAAAGCTTCATAAAATTTGTTAATGGTTATTGTTCGTTCTGGATTTTGCCTATTTCATCGATGGTTTCAATTTCTACTTGAATCATGTTCTTCCATTTGTGTTCTAAAAGTTTATAAAAACCCCAACAACCTAGTAGTCCAAACGGAATCGTGATAAAACCAAAAGCTCTATCTGAATATTCTTCAATCCCTAAAGAAAAAAGCAATTCTAAACCTATCAGAATAAAAGCAAATAGAAAAGTTGCAACATAATAGGATAAAACTCCAAGAATTGCATAAAGCCACTCATTTTGTTTATGTTTTTCTGCTAGTGTGTAAAAAGCTTTCCCTAAAAAATAAATAAAAAGTAAACTAAGCATAGCGGTAAAAGTTGGTTCTTACTTCAAAAATAACTTATTTAAAAGATAAGTAAGCTTTATAAATGCTAAAAATGGTATTTTCTCCCTAAATAATTCTTAACACATCTTGTCCTTACTTCATTTTTAGTAATTTTGGCAAAAATATACTTTTGAGAACTATTCTTTTTATCGTTTTCTGTTTGATAAGCTTTCATCAAAGTTTTGCTCAAAAAAGCAAAGAAATTTTTATTGAATACGCAGAATTTTCTGATGTAGATGAAGATTTGTACCCTGATGCTATTTTGCTAACCGGCAATGTTCGCGTGAGCCATGACGGGGCAGTGCTATTTTGTAACAAAGCTTATATATTTAAAAAAGAAAATTATATCAAAGCTTTTGGCGATGTACGAATGATTCAAGGCGACACCATCACTATGACCAGTACGTATGCAGAATATAATGGTGAAAACAAACAAGCATATGCTTCCGGAAATGTGATGATGAGTTCGCCAAGTTCAAATCTAAAAACTGATGTGCTCAATTTTGATAGAAACACACAGCAGGCTTTTTATAAAACCGGAGGAACAATTACCGATAAAGAAAATACACTGGTTAGTCAGGCTGGAACATATTTAATTCAGCGAAAAATGTATCAGTTTCGAAATGCGGTGACTATTACCAATCCAAAATATGTAATCAAAACCAATCATTTGGATTATTATGAAAATGTTGGGCACGCTTATCTTTTTGGACCATCTACCATTACCAGCGAAGCAAATTATATTTACACCGAAAAAGGCTTTTATGATACGAAGAAAAACTTTTCTCATTTTGTAAAAAATTCTTATATCAAATACAACAATCGATTAATAGAAGGAGACAGTTTGTATTATGATCGAAATCGAGAATTTGCCTCGGCCACCCGAAATGTAAAAGTGACCGATTCCATCAACAATAGTATTGTGAAAGGTCATTATGGGGAAGTTTACAAGCTTAAAGACTCATTAATGATGACCAAAAGAGCAGTGGCGATGACTTTGGTTGAACAAGACACTTTATACATTCACGGAAAAAAATTAATCGTTACCGGCAAGCCACAAAACCGCGTAGTAAGGGCATTTAACAATGTTCGCTTTTTTAAAATTGATATGAGTGGAAAATGTGATTCGCTTCATTCCGACGAAAAAACAGGCATCACTAAACTGATAAAAAATCCGGTAATGTGGAACTTTGACAACCAAATGACCGGTGATATCATGCACTTAATTTCCAATAAAGAAACCGAAAAGCTTGACTCGTTAAAGGTTCTGAATAATACATTCATTGCTTCAAAAGACACCATTGGCACCGGTTATAATCAGGTAAAAGGTTTAAATCTATATGGTAAATTTAGAGACAATAAATTGTATGAAGTTGATGTAGTTAAAAATACCGAAGTGATTTATTATATGCGAAATGAAAACCAAGAACTCATCGGCATCAATAAAAGCAAAAGTAGCAGCATCAATATGACACTTGATGGTAATCAAATTAACACCATCACTTTTTTTAAACAAGTGGAAGGTGAGATTTATCCAGAAGCAGAATTGCCCGAAAATGCCCGAAAACTCAGAGGATTCGTTTGGCGTGGCGATGAACGAATAAAAACAAAAGACGATATTTTTCCTCCCGAAGAAAATGAATATGAAGAAAAAATGATGGAAGAGAAAAAAGCAGAAGACGACAAAGAAAATCTCCCGATGGAAGTTCGGAAAGAAACAATAGAAGGCCAAGATACGGAAAAAGAAAAAGAAAAGAAAAAAGACAGTTAGAATGTTGCGGGTTGAAAAGTTGCGAGTTACGGGTTAAAAGCACCCTTTACCAATTACCTATAACCTTTTACCATAATGAAAGAAGATTTCCTCAAATACCAAGCTCAAACGTCACCCTATCCGCTTGCGATGGAAGTTTCGCATGCAAAAGGAAGTTACATCTACGATACCAACAATAAAAAATATTTAGATTTTGTGGCAGGTGTTTCAGCCTGTAGTTTGGGTCATCAACATCCGAGAGTAAATCAAGCTATCAAAGATCAATTGGACAAATATTCACATGTTATGGTGTATGGCGAATATGCTCAACATCCAGCCGTTGAATTTTGTAAATTGTTGGCTGCAAATATGCCGGAACCACTCAACAAAACCTATTTAGTCAACTCCGGAACCGAAGCCACCGAAGGTGCTTTAAAACTCGCCAGACGAGTAACCGGAAGAAGTCAGTTAATTTCTTGCTATAATGCTTATCATGGTAACACTATGGGTTCAATGAGCGTGATGGGATTTGAAGAACGCAAGCAAATCTTTCGTCCGCTTATTCCGGATGTGGATTTTATTACGTTTAATAATTTGGAAGACATCCAAAAAATAACAACCAAAACCGCCGGAGTAATTTTAGAGAGCATTCAAGGTGGAGCCGGTTTTATTCAACCTGAAAATGGATTTTTAACCAAAATCAAGCAACGTTGTGAAGAAGTTGGTGCGTTGATGATAGTTGATGAAATTCAGCCCGGCTTTGGAAGAACAGGTAAAATGTTCGGTTTTGAAAACTATAATGTTGTTCCCGACGTAGTTATTATGGGAAAAGGAATGGGTGGCGGAATGCCTGTAGGTGCTTTTACTGCCAAAGCGGAATACATGGATTTATTGAGTCATGATCCAAAATTAGGTCATATTACCACTTTTGGCGGACATCCTGTCATAGCAGCAGCATGTTTGGCAACACTTCAGGAAGTCACTGAAACCGACCTAATGGCACAAACGTTAGAAAAAGAAAAGCTCTTCAGGCAACTTTTGGTACATCCTTTGATAAAAGATATAAGAGGAAAAGGATTAATGTTGGCCGCAATGGTTGAAACACCGGAAATTACAAACGAAGTAATTTTTAAATGCCAAGACAAAGGTTTAATTCTTTTTTGGCTGCTTTTTGAAGGAAGAGCAATCCGAATTACACCACCCTTAACAATTTCTGAAGATGAAATTAGAGAAGGTTGTGCAATATTGTTGGAAGCTTTAAATGAAATGGTATAAAATGGTAATGGGCTATTGGTAATGGGTAATAGGTTTTAATCCTTTATAAATCAATCACCTTTTACCCTTTACCTTTCACCAATTACCCTTCCACAAAACCTGTTAATTAAATTGTTTACAACAATTAAACAAAAAAATAGAATCTGAGCATTCCTTTCCTAATTTAGAGAAGGATAATTTTAAAACAATCGAGTATGCATTTAAGTCACGAAGAAGACGATTACAACGTATCCTTATCGAGATTTGAATCGATGCTGAAAACCAACAAAGTTTTCTTTTTCGATTCCGAGGAGTTTGAAGAAATTATTCTTCACTATCTTGATATGGGTAAAGCATCTCTGGCCAAAAAAGCCTTGAAATTAGCTCTCGAACAACATCCAAGATCTACCGGATTAAAACTGGTTCAAATTGAAATGTTGATTTATGACGACAAACTTGATGTAGCCGAAAAAATGCTCAACGAGTTGTATGCCATTGAACCCCACAATGAAGAGATTTACATTCAAAAAGCTAACATTTATTCTAAACGTGACCAACACGAAAAAGCAATTGAAGAATTAGAAAAAGCATTACAATTTACTGATGATTACGCCGATGTATATAATTTGATGGGAATGGAATATCTCTTCATGGACAATTTAGAATTGGCCAAATTCAATTTTGTCCGATGTTTAGAAGTAGATATTGAAGACCAAGCAGCTTTGTATAACGTCGTATATTGTTTTGAATTTCTTGACCAACAAAAAGACGCTATTGCCTATTTAGAAAGTTACATCGAAAAAAATCCATACAGCGAAATCGCTTGGCACCAACAAGGAAGATTGAGTTACAGCATCAAAAACTACGAAAATGCATTGCGTTGTTTTGATTATGCTACCTTAATTGACGACGAATTTATTGGTGCATTCATGGAAAAAGGCAAATCGCTTGAAAAATTAAAACGTTTTGAAGAAGCAATTGAAGCCTACGACCGCACCATAGAATTAGAAGACCCAACTTCTTATGCTTTGTTACGAATTGGAAAATGTCATGAAAAACTAGGTAATAAAGCCGAAGCAATTAAATTCTACAACCAAACCGTTCACGAAGATCCATTGTTGGATAAAGGTTGGATAGCGATTACTGATTTTTATATTCGATTAAAAAATTATCAAAAAGCATTGTTTTATGTAAACAAAGCCTTGGCAATTGATAATGAAAATCAATTGTATTGGAAACGATATGCAAATATTAATCGACAAATGAATTTTTATGAGGAAGCAGAATTTGGCTACCGCAAAGCAGTAGAATTTGGCGATGCTCAACTAGACACTTGGTTGTTTTGGGTTGATATTCTTCAGTTTCTAGGTGAATTTGATAGTGCTATTCAAACTTTATTGCAAGCAGCCGAATTTTTTCCGGATGAATATCAAGTAGAATATCGTTTGGCCGGAATCTACTATATGTTGCAACAAAACGACAAAGGAAAATTCCACCTCACCAATGGTTTGCGTTTAAATGCAAATAACAGAACTTTAATGGAGGAATTATTTCCTGTGGTTTGGGATAAAAAAATTGTTCAAAATGTAATTATAAAACATTTGAAATCTTAGCATAATTTCCAATATAAATATAAAAATTTTCCCTAATTTGCGTTCCGTTTCAAAAGCGGAACGCATTTTTTTTATGAGAAAACTTTTCCCCGATTATTTTGTTATAATGCTCAAAGGTTTAGCCATGGGAGCTGCCGATGTGGTTCCTGGTGTTTCCGGCGGAACAATTGCATTTATCTCAGGTATTTATCAGGAGCTGATTGATACTATCAACAAAGTAGATTTTTCCTTCTTTTCTTCATGCAAAAAAAACGGATTCAAAATAGCATGGCAACAAATAAACGGTAGCTTTCTTCTTGCATTGCTAACCGGAATTGCCATAAGTATTTTATCTCTTTCCAAAGTCATTACACATCTTTTGGCAACTCAACCCATTTTAGTTTGGTCATTTTTCTTTGGATTGGTAATTGCCAGTATTTATTTTGTTGGAAAACAAATAACAGATAAAAAACTTACTACTATTCTATTTTTTGCTCTAGGAACAATCATATCATATTACATAACAATTGTGGAGCCAGTTGCTTCTCCAGATAGCTATTTTTACTTATTTATTTCAGGTTTTATAGCAATCATAGCAATGATCTTACCCGGTATTTCGGGTGCTTTTATTCTGGTTTTAATGGGGTCGTATGCAATTGTAATTGGCACAATAAATCAATTTAGAGAAGGTTTACTTTCTTTGGATTTTGATTTAATTTCTAAATCCTTCCTTAAACTAATAACTTTTGCTGTTGGTGCAATTTTGGGAATAAAATTGTTTTCTAAAGTTTTAAATTGGATGTTCGATAATTATAGAAATGCTACAATGGCGGTTTTAACCGGATTTATGTTAGGATCGTTGAACAAAGTGTGGCCATGGAAAAAAGTACTATCAACCAGAATTGACTCGCACGGAGAAGAAGTTGCTGTTTTGGAAAAAAGTATATTACCACAGTATTTTGAAGGAGATAGTCAAATTACAACAGCAATTATTTTAATGATTGCTGGATTTTTAACTATCTTTATTGTCGAAAAGGTGGGTGAAAAATTTTCTAAATAAGCCTTAAAACCTGTAAACAAAAATAGGATGGATTTAATTGATTTACTGATAAAATTCTTGTCTCAGCCAGATCAAATTCTTTCAAAACTAATTGAAAAATATGACAATTGGATTTATGCCATTTTATTTTTCTTAGTATTCGCAGAAACAGGATTAATCATAATGTCATTTGTCATGCCTTTTCTACCGGGTGATGCTCTAATTTTTGCAATTGGTATGATTGCTGCCCGTGGTGAACTAAATATTGTTATCATTATTCCATTATTAATTTTTGCAGCTCTTTTGGGCGATAACGTAAATTATTATGTTGGCAAAAAGTTCGGCAGTTACATTTTAAATAGTGAAAAAACATTCTTTATTCGAAAAAGCCACATTTTAAGAGCTCAAAAATTTTTCGATAAAAATGGTAAAAATTCAATAATTATTGCCCGATTTATTCCTGTAGTGCGAACAATTGTACCTTTTTTAAGTGGTGCAACGTATGTTCCTTATAAAACATTTTTAAAATTCAGTTTAATTGGTGCAGTACTTTGGGTTGCCGTAATTTGTTTATTAGGCTATTTTTTAGGTCAGATTGAGTATGTAAAAGATCATCTCGAAAAATTTATTATTCTAATTATAATAATAGCCAACATACCTTTATTAAAACAAATTTTCTTCAGAAAAAAAGAAGCAGATGAATAAAATGTTTGGACTTATCGGAAAAAACATTAGTTATTCCTTTTCAAAAAAATATTTCACAACTAAATTTGAAAAAGAAGAACTAATTGGCAATTCATATGAAAATTTTGATCTGCAAGCCATTACTCAATTTCCAAAAATTATTAGAGAAAATCCAAATTTAAAAGGGCTTAATGTCACCATTCCATATAAAGAAAAAATTATTCCATATTTGAATAAATTGAATGAAAAAGCAACAAAAATTGGTGCGGTTAATTGCATTAAATTTACAAAAAAAGGCAAGCTAAAAGGCTACAACACAGATTACTATGGTTTCAAAAAATCGATAGAACCTTTATTACAGCCACATCATCAAAAAGCCTTGATTTTAGGAACCGGCGGTGCATCAAAAGCGGTGGCTTTTGCGTTGGAAGAATTGGGTATTTTGCACACGTTTGTTTCCAGAAGTAAAAAAGAAGATGCGATGGATTATAAATATATTAATGCAACAACATTTGATAATTTTCAAATATTAATTAATTGCACTCCACTCGGAACACATCCGAATCTGGAAGAATTTCCTCCAATTCCGTATGACTTTTTTACGGAAGAACATATTGCTTTTGACTTGATTTATAACCCCGAAGAAACTGAATTCCTAAAACGTGCGAAAGCCAAAAATGCTGTGACTAAAAATGGTTATGAAATGTTGGTTTTGCAGGCGGAAAAGGGTTGGAAGATTTGGAATAAAGAATAGTAAAAATCATCTGTCGACTTGTCATTTTTGTATTGATATTATCTATCTGGCAAAGCATATAAACTGCAACTAATTTCCCTTCTCCCCTTGCCAATCAACAATTAAATTTTATATTTGTCATCCAATCATTTTTTATGGAACAATTTGTTGTATCAGCCCGAAAATACAGACCCCAGACGTTTATTGACGTGGTGGGTCAGCAGGCTATTACCAACACATTGCTTAATGCCATAGAAAACAATCATTTAGCTCAGGCTTTACTTTTTACCGGACCGCGTGGTGTGGGAAAAACGACTTGTGCGAGAATTTTGGCCCGAAAGATTAACCAACCCGGGTATGATGACCCAAATGAGGATTTTGCGTTCAATGTGTTTGAATTGGATGCGGCTTCCAACAATTCGGTGGACGATATTCGGAATTTGATTGACCAAGTTCGCATACCACCACAAACCGGACAATATAAGGTGTATATTATTGATGAGGTGCATATGCTTTCGTCTGCGGCTTTCAATGCGTTTTTGAAAACGTTGGAAGAACCACCAAAACACGCCATATTTATTTTGGCCACGACCGAAAAGCATAAAATCATTCCAACTATTTTGTCTCGTTGTCAAATTTTTGATTTTAAACGGATTACGGTGAAAGATGCCAAAGAACATTTGGCGTATGTTGCCGAAAGTCAAGGTATTCAGTTTGAAGACGATGCGTTGCATATTATTGCTCAAAAAGCAGATGGTGCGATGCGGGATGCGTTATCGATTTTTGATCGAGTGGTTTCCTATTGCGGAAATAATTTGACACGTCAGGCAGTTACTGAGAATTTGAATGTGTTGGATTATGAATCCTATATTAATGTAACCGACTTACTTCTGGAAAATAAATTACCGGAATTGTTGATGGCATTTAATGATATTTTGGCTCGTGGTTTTGATGCTCATCATTTTATTCAAGGGTTGGCTTCGCACTTTAGGGATTTATTGGTTTGTAAAAATCCTGCCACTTTAGTGTTGTTGGAAGCCGGCGAACAAGCTCAGAAGTTGTATGGTATTCAGGCTCAAAAATGCAGTCAGGAGTTTTTGTTGAAAGCAATTGAATTGGCAAATGATACGGATTTGAAGTTCAAAGTAAGTCAGAACCAACGTTTACTCATCGAACTTTGTTTGATGCAATTAGGCTCTATCACTTTTGATGGAGAAAAAAAAAAGTTAACGGCTATATAATTCCGCCTTTTCATTTTCTTGGAAAATTAGGTGCTATTGAAGTGGCAAATACTTCTGTGGAAGTTGTTCCGAATCTACCAAAAGAAATTCCGAAAGTTGAAACTCCTTCTTTCAACGAACCTGTTGTGGAAGAAACTACAAAACCCAAAATTGATATTCCAATTATTTCTAATGGCGAACCAAAGGTTTCAGCTTTTTCGTTGGCGAGCATTAAACAGAAAAAAGAGTTAGCGGAAGCTCAAAAATTGGTCACAAAAGAAGTTATTCAATATCCTACCGAGCCTTTTAATGAAACGGATATGTTGCTGCAATGGAACAAATTTGCGTTGAAGTTGGAGGAAAAAGGGCAAATGATTATGCATTCGCTGATGTTAATCAATGATCCAAAATTAAACGGAGCTAAAATTACTCATGAACTACCGAACGAAGGAACGCGTTTGGAATTTGAACGAACTAAAAACGAGGTTTTAGGTTATTTGCGTGGAATGCTTCATAACCACGACATTGAAATTGAGTTGGTGGTGAATGAAAAAATGGAGAACAAACGGGCTTTTACTCCGCAGGATAAATTTAATCGATTGAATGAAATTAATCCGAACTTGGAGTTGTTAAGGAAGACGTTTGATTTGGATGTTTAGTTAATGTGGCGATTTGTCAATGTGGCAATGTGTCAATTTGGGTGAACTAAATACACTTTTAATGGAACACGGATCAGAAAGATTGAACAGATTGGAACGGATTTTTTTGATTTGCTTTGCAAAAGCGGATTTTCGCGGATTTATGAGTACCTGACTAGTGGTTTTAATTAATTACAACATTCCCTTGATTGTGTCATTTCGACGAAGGAGAAATCACATATCGTTAGCAAATTATGTGATTTCTCCTTCGTCGAAATTACACAGTGTATCTTTCAATTCTATAAGGAAGTCTAATTAGAAATCCTAAATCTAACAAGCTCTTTCAAACTTAAATCCTCCCATAATACATTGCCTTTACAATTCCATCTGAAAGTCCGATTTTGGGAACGTATAGATGGCGGGCTCCACTCCACTTCATGGCATTCAAGTAGATTTTTGTGGCTGGTATGATTACGTCGGCACGATCGGGGTTTAAGGCTAGTTCGGAGATGCGTTGATCGTAGGTCATTTTGTTCAACATGGCATATTGAGCATTTAAACCTAAGTATGTCAACGGTTTGTCTTGCTGTTTTCCTGTCATTTTGAAAAGTTTGTTGATGTTTCCACCGGAACCAATCATCGTAACATCTTCAAACGGAGCGGTATTGAGTTTGATCCATTTTTCGATTTCAACCCAAACAATCTCATTGACCATATTATTCAACATACGAACGGTTCCGTTTTTGAAGGATTTGGAAGCAATGATTTTTCCGTTGGAAAACAAGGAGAATTCGGTACTTCCACCACCAACATCTACATATAAATAGGTTTTGTCGGTGGCGATATATTCTTTTAAATCGGAAGAAGCGATTATGGCTGCTTCTTTTTTTCCATCAATAATATCAATTTGAATATCGGCTTCTCGCTGAATAATTTCAACCACATCACTATTATTATCAGCTTCACGCATGGCCGAAGTTGCACAGGCTTTGTACCGTTCCACTTTGTGGACTTTCATTAATAGTTTAAAGGCTTTCATCGCATCAATCATTCGTTCGATATTTTCATCGGATATTTCACCAACTGTAAAAACATCTTGCCCTAAACGAATAGGCACACGAACCAACGAACTTTTGTTAAATTGTGTATCTTTTCCGTCTTGCTCCACGATGTTAGACACCAACAACCGCATGGCATTGGAACCAATATCGATGGCAGCGTATCTTTTTATGTTAATCATTATTTATTTGAAATTTGGGGTTATAAATTTTCTGTAACTACTTCCAATTGATTTCGGTAGTAATTATAGGTTTCAATTTGTGCTCTGAAAACTCGATCACTTTCTTTTCGAACACGGTATTTATTATCTAATTTTTCAGAATGGTAACGGGCTTTTACATTTCCTTTCCAACCCACATCAAAACTTTCAATGAGTTCTAGTTTGATGTTTTCGTCATAAATCGGACAAGTTACTTCTACTCTGGCATCGATATTTCGCGTCATAAAATCGGCAGAAGAAATGAAAACTTCCGGTTTGCCATGATTTCCAAAGATAAAAATTCTTGAATGCTCAAGGAAATTATCAACAATACTGATGGCTTCGATGTTTTCGCTCATTCCTTTTACACCCGGAATCAAACAACATATTCCGCGAATAATCAATTGGATTTTCACTCCTGCTCTACTTGCATCATATAATTTATCAATCATTCTCGTATCTGACAAACTATTCATTTTCAACTTAATATATGTTTCTTTTCCGGAAAGAGCATGCATAATTTCTCGATCAATGAGTTTATACATTTTATTTCGGGTGTAATGTGGCGAAACAACCAAATGCTTGTAGCGATGCACACGGTAATTGACTTCAAAGAAATCGAATACTTTGTCGGCATCTTTTAAAATTTGCTGATGGCTGGTGAACAACGTAACATCTGTGTAAACTTTTGCAGTAGATTCGTTGAAGTTTCCGGTAGAAATGAATCCGTATCGTTTTATTTTTTTGTCTTCTACCCTATCTATAACACAAATTTTGCTGTGTACTTTTAGTCCTTTTACACCAAAAATTAAATTGATTCCTTCGGTTTGCATTTGTTCGGCATACGAAATATTGCTGGCTTCGTCAAAGCGAGCTTGTAGTTCAATTTGAACGGTTACTTTTTTTCCGTTTTTTGCAGCATTTATCAACGAACTAATAATTTGAGAATTTTTAGCTAAACGATAAAGTGTGATTTTAATACTGATGACTTTTGGATCAAGAGCTGCTTCACGAAGAAATTTAATTAAATAGGAAAACGATTGGTATGGTGCATTGACCAAATAATCTTTTTCGCTGATTTTTTTGATGATGCTTCCTTCCAAACCTAAACCATCCACCGGAAGAGGTGTTTTGGGTTGGTATAACAAATCATATCGACCTAAATTTGGAAAATCCATGTAGTCGCGACGGTTATGGTATCTTCCTCCGGGGATGATACTATCGGTTGAATCGATGTTCATTTTTTCTAAGAAAAACTTCAGCGTATCTTTATCAATCGACTGATCATAAACAAACCGAACCGGTTCGCCAATTCTTCTATCGCGAACACTTTCTGAAATTTTTTCTGCAAAACTTTTACTAATATCACTGTCAATTTCCAACTGAGCATCACGGGTAATCTTAATCATGTGAGCAGAAATGCTTTCATAATCAAAAATATTAAAAATGCTTTGTAGGTTATACCGAATCACATCGTCTAACAAAATGATATATTGTTTTTCGCCATTGGAAGGCAGTACAACAAATCGGTTGATTGTTTTTGGAATTTCAACTACTGCATAACGAATATCTTTTTTAGTTTTTTTGAATCCTAAAAAGGATGATTTTTCTGCTGACTCATTTTTCATAACGAGTTTTACAGCCAAATACCCCGAAGTATCTCGTAAAAGAGGAAATTCTGCTAAATCATTAAGAATAATTGTAACCAAAGCCGGACTTACTTTTTGAATAAAAAAATCGCGGATATAGTTTTCTTGTTCTTTTGAAATTTCTTTTTCATTGATGATAAAAACGCCCTCTTTTTCCAGTTCCTTTTCGATGATATTGAGAATACGTAAACTTTCTGATTGTTGTTTGATTACAATATCGGTAATATCTTTTAGTAATTGCTGCGATGAAATTCCTCCCAACACCTTTTCTCCGGTTTGTCCGGAAAGCGATAATCGTCTAATAGCGGCAAACCTAACTCGAAAAAATTCATCTAAATTATTGGAAAAAATCCCTAAAAAGCGTAGTCTATCTAATAATGGAACAGTTGGATCTGCGGCTTCTTGAAGCACTCTTGCATTAAAACATAACCAACTTTTTTCTCTATCAACATAACGGTATTCTATTGCTTTAATCATATTTTAAATCTCTTGGAAAAAGAATTTTATTTGTTTTCCCTTTACCTAAATCTGTCCAACTTGTTACATTAAATGAAATGGATACAAATCCGGCAGTGGGAACGTTTTCTATAAAAACATCTCCAAATTTATTAACAAATTCTGTGATTGCCTCATTATGACCGAAAAGAATAACATTTTCATAACTATTATCACATGATTTTATAGATTTTTCGAGTTTGGAGACATCAAAAGTGTATAAATCGTCTTTAAAAATAATACTTTCAATTGGCCATGATTGGTTTTGAGCAAAAATAATAGCTGTTTCAGAAGCTCTTTTAGCTGTACTGCTCCAAATTAAATTTGTTTTTGGTAGAAAATTGGTAATATTTTGAGCTACTAAATGAGCATCACGAACACCGCGTTGCACCAAAACCCTTTCTTTATCATGAACCGGAGCATCCCAACTGGATTTTGCGTGTCTGATTAATATTAAATTTTTCATATTAAAATAAATTTGTGATACTTAATTTAAATTTCATTACAATTTAAGATTTTTTTTTAAATATCATAATCAGTAATGGTCAAAATTTATATATTTTTTAGTGCACAGCAAAATTGTTAAAATAATAACATACCTTATTTTTTTTGTGATAAAACTTCAATTCAATCTTAATTTTAGTAATAATAGTGAACATCACTTATTAACAAAGACTGTTAATAACTATTTTTAAATGTATTTTCTTACCATTTTACTATTTTAACACAGTTTATCGACAAATAAGTGCATTTTATCGACTAAATATTTTTTTTTCTCGAAACAACTTTATACATTCGTCAAGAATTTAAGAATAAATTAACGCAAAAATGTGAATCAATTTATGAAAAAAATAAGAAAAAGAAGAGGTTATTCATCGATTAAAAACTCCACAAACGGTATATCAAGTGCAATTTATCGAGTTTTTAGGTTAGTTACAGACTAAATGAATAAAAAAATCATATAGTACATAGTTTAGCCATGCATAAATAACTAAACTCTTGAGAAATATAGAAATTTATCATCCCAAATCAACCAAATACTAACATTAAAAAACTTAACTAAAAAAGTCAAAAATCATGAATTCGAAATTAAAATTAAAAATTATGGAAAATCAAGCCCAGCCCAAGCGAACTAACAACGCTTTGGCATTGATTGTTCTGCTATTTTTGGTACTTCCCTTTTTAGGTTTTTCACAAGACTTCAGAATTACAGAAGTTAAAGAATACTTGAAAAGTGAACCAAAAGTGGAATCGGCTAGTCTTACCAGAGTAACTTCTGTAAGATCATTGATAAAGGATTTACATCCTTCGATCTATGTAAACAATGGTTCTGTAAACACATACGGCAAACCAGCCAAAGTATTGTTTGTTGATGTACCCTCTATTTCAAAAATTAGAGACTTAAATTTAGATTTAAGTAAAGTTGAATTAGTTACGGTAAAAATCAATAAAAAAGAAGATCTTTCAATTCCCGTTGATTTATCGCTATTTTCAAATTATCAGACTATTAGAGTTATCTTCATAACAGTTAGTTTTGACTGTACGGTAGATATGATTAAAAATTTGATAAAAAACAACAAGACTGGTTATACAATTTTATATACAGTTGAAAAACCAACTTAAAAGTATTTCAGTTATTAAATTAATAGTTAAAGAAATATCATGAATAATATATACTCAAATTTCAAACTAAACCTAAAATCAAATTATCTGATACTACTTTTAATGGTATTGTTAGGTAATTCGTTTTATGTAAATGCTCAGGTGCGAGTTCCTTTTACACAAAGAACTTCTGTTTACACACCTCAGAAGACCATTTACAACGTAAAAGGTGATTTTACCATGATTGGTAATGCTAACCTAACACTTGTAGATTATGGCGATGAAACATCGAATGCTAATAACATGCGATACATCGACATTGATGGAGATTCTACTACGTGGAATTCATCATCTGCTAATCTTAACTTGTCTACAGAAAATGGAGCAAATCCTGAATGTTCAACTATAGTTTATGCAGGATTATATTGGACAGGGAGAGCTTCTGATGCTTCTACGAGTCCAACTATTTTTACTGTAAACAGAACTGTTTCCGGTGGAACTCAAACAATAAATCAAAATTCAACTGTTGGACACAATCAAGCAATTACAAATACAAGTTATACATTAAATGTTAGTAGAGATAATCCATCTAACAGTAATAGAAGTCCAATTTATACTTTTTCAAGTGGTGGAAATACGTATGTTTTTAGATTTACAAACAACACAGGAGCAAATAGAGTTACTCTGTCTGTAAATGGTGGTACTGCTGTAAATGTGCCTGTAAGTTATTCAACCTCAGGCTCAACAGGAACTGCAACGTTAAATACCCCCTATGTGATTGTTAACGGAACTGTTAACTTAACAATAAACAGTTTGGTAAGAAGCACCGCAACTAATCTTAGCACAGGAGATACACAAAGTACTTCTTTTGCAAATGTAAATGTGGCTGGAACAATTGTAGGAACTATTACAGAATCTAAGACATTTGATAAAAGAAAAATTTCTATCAAAGGACCCGGTTCAACCTCTTATACTCAATTAACCGCTGATGATGATGATATTTATTATCCGGATGCTTCTGATGGTTTTATGTATTCAGGATATATTGAAGTTACCGAATACGTAAAAAACAATGGTTTAGGAGCCTATACCATAGCTGATGTTCCATTAATTGAAGGAAATGGCGGTTCTACAGGATATTACGGTGGATGGGGAATGGTTGTTGTTTATGAAAATGACAAAATGAAATGGAGAGATGTTACCGTTTTTGATGGTCACTCTTATGTTGCAGGTAGTGTTACTGCCGACTTTGAAATTCCTGTTTCTGGATTCAATACTGTTCAAGCCGGACCTGTTAACATGAAATTAGGAATGATGGCCGGAGAAGGTGATCGAGGTATTGCTGGAGACTATTTTCAAATCAGAAATCATACAAATGCAAACTGGGTTACTTTGAATCATGGAGGTAATGGAACAAATAACTTCTTTAATTCCTCTATTTTTACAGGAGGTAACACACGAAATCCAAACCTACTAAATAACTCAGGATTAGATATTAGTATGTTTGATATTCCTAATGCAAACAATAGTGTAATTACAAATAATCAAACATCTACTCGCTTTAGATATGGAACTACGCAAGATACTTTTGTTATCTTCAACATTACAATGTCGGTAGATGCATACATACCTGAAACGGAAGGGATTTTATCAACTTTAAGCTTAAATAACGTTCCTGCTGCTCCGGCTGGCCCTTATTCTATTCAACCTGGCCAGGAAATTGAATATGGTTTAAACATAAAAAATCTTGGTACAGAAGCTGTGAACAACTATAAAATAGTTTTACCTATACCTTTTACAGCAACATATGTTCCCGGTAGTTTATCGAGTTCTATTTTCTTTACACCAAATCCATCACCAAACAATTTATACTTTGATCCTGCTTTAGGAGCAACTGGTTCTATTGTTTGGGATTTCGGAACATTACCGCTTCCTGCAGATCCACAAACTTTATTAGCTTCTCTTCGTTTTAAATTGAAAGCTACAGAAAACTGTGCAATTTTATCAAATCCTGAGTGTATAAATGATATTATATTGAATGGTTTTACTAGTGGAATTGGTGCAATCACAGGTACTTCATTTAAAGATCGTGGATTAATACTTGGATATGATGATGCAAACGGCGAATGTCTTGGGCAACCAATTCCTCAACCATTAGCTGTAGGTATTAATGCCGATAATTATGTAACAGAAAATTGTGAAGATGTTCCTTTAATTAGAAATTTCACATTTTGTGACGTTACAGGACCAATACCAGCTTCGCAATTAGCTTCTGCCTTTCCTCCTGGAACAAAATTTTATGCAACTTATCCGGTTACAACTCCTGAAATAACTTCTATTCCAATTTCTGCCGGAAATACATTATTATACTATGCAGTGCCTTATAATGCCAATGGTTGTTATTTCCAATTTACAGTTTCATTCTGTGGTGAAATTATTGCCGAAGATGATACACTAAATTCTATTAGTTGTATATCATCAGGGATTATTGGGAATGCCTTATCTAATGATACGCTTGATGGAAATCAAGCGACTTCAAGCAATGTAACTTTTGAAATCACATCCGGAAATCATCCAAACATTTCATTTGATGCACAAGGAAACATTTCTGTGATTCAAGGAATTCCGGCCGGTCAATATGTTTTTGGTTATTCTATTTGTGAAACTTCAAATCTAACCAACTGTAGTTCTGCTACAATCACAATAAATATTATTGACACTACTCCTCCTGTTTTTGCTTCATTACCTGGTGAGACTACGATAAGTTGTCCTTCAACACCAGCATTCGAACAAGCTTCAGCTACAGACATTTGTGGTACAGTAAGCTTAACTTTCGAAGACGTAACTACAACGGGTGCTTGTGCAGGATCTTACTCCATTACAAGAACTTGGACGGCTACTGATACTTCAGGAAACGTTTCAACAGCAACGCAAACAATCATAGTGATAGATGATTCTGCTCCAGTAATCAATGATTTACCATCCGAATCAACCATTAGTTGTCCTGCTATACCTGAATTTACTCAAGCTACTGCTACAGACGTTTGTGGTTCAGATTTTACACTAACTTATGTTGACATAACTACTACAGGTCAATGTGCTGGTTCTTATTCTGTAACTAGAACTTGGACGGCAACAGATTTATGTGGTAATATATCTTCTGCCTCACAAACAATTAATGTTGAGGACGACTCTGCTCCTATTATTAATCCGCTACCGGGTGAAACAACAATTAGTTGTGTTCCATCACAAATTAGCAGAATTAATTTAAGTTTTGATCAAGCTGTTGCAATTGATGAATGTGGCTCAGATTTCACACTTACATTTATTGATACAACTTCAGAAGGTGACTGTGCCGGTTCTTACTCTGTAACTAGAACATGGACAGCAGAAGATGATTGTGGAAATTCGTCAACAGCTTCGCAAACAATCAATGTAATAGACACAACAGCTCCAGTAATTGATGCCCTACCGTCTACTTCTACAATTAGTTGTCCTAATCAACCACAGTTTACTCAGGCAACTGCAATAGACCAATGTGATTCTACATTTACTTTAACATTTGAAGATGTTTCTTCAGACGGAAGTTGTGAAGGCTCTTATTCTATAACAAGAACCTGGACTGCCACAGATGAATGTGGTAATATTTCAACTGCTTCACAAACGATTAACGTTCAAGATAACACTGCTCCGGTTTTAGCCGGTCAAGGTGGCGATGTAACAATCAGCTGTCCTGAAACTGCAGAATTCACTGCTCCAACAGCAACTGATACGTGTGACCTGGCTCCGGTAGTTTCTTTTACAGATGCAACAACACCAGGTGCTTGTGCAGGAACTTCTGTTGTAACCAGAACTTGGATTGCTACTGACGCTTGCGGAAATCAATCTGCTCCGGTTAGTCAAACAATTACAATACAAGATAACACTGCTCCGGTATTAGCCGGTCAAGGTGGCGATGTAACAATCAGCTGTCCTGAAACTGCTGAATTCACTGCTCCAACAGCAACTGATACGTGTGACCTAGCTCCAGTAGTTTCTTTTACAGATGCAACAACACCAGGTGCTTGTGCAGGAACTTCTGTTGTAACCAGAACTTGGATTGCTACTGACGCTTGCGGAAATCAATCTGCTCCGGTTAGTCAAACAATTACAATACAAGATAACACTGCTCCGGTATTAGCCGGTCAAGGTGGCGATGTAACAATCAGCTGTCCTGAAACTGCAGAATTCACTGCTCCAACAGCAACTGATACGTGTGACTTGGCTCCAGTTGTTTCTTTTACAGATGCAACAACACAAGGAGCTTGTGCAGGAACTTCTGTTGTAACCAGAACTTGGATTGCAACTGACGCTTGCGGAAATCAATCTGCTCCGGTTAGCCAATCAATTACAATACAAGATAACACTGCTCCGGTCTTAGCCGGTCAAGGTGCCGATGTAACAATCAGCTGTCCTGAAACTGCAGAATTCACTGCTCCAACAGCAACTGATACGTGTGACCTAGCTCCAGTAGTTTCTTTTACAGATGCAACAACACCAGGTGCATGTGCAGGAACTTCTGTTGTAACCAGAACTTGGATTGCTACTGACGCTTGCGGAAATCAATCTGCTCCGGTTAGTCAAACAATTACAATACAAGATAACACTGCTCCGGTTTTAGCCGGTCAAGGTGCCGATGTAACAATCAGCTGTCCTGAAACTGCAGAATTCACTGCTCCAACAGCAACTGATACTTGTGACCTGGCTCCAGTAGTTTCTTTTACAGATGCAACAACACAAGGTGCTTGTGCAGGAACTTCTGTTATAACCAGAACTTGGATTGCTACTGACGCTTGCGGAAATCAATCTGCTCCGGTTAGTCAAACAATTACAATACAAGATAACACTGCTCCGGTTTTAGCCGGTCAGGGTTCCGATGTAACAATCAGCTGTCCTGAAACTGCAGAATTCACTGCTCCAACAGCAACTGATACGTGTGACCTGGCTCCAGTAGTTTCTTTTACAGATGCAACAACACAAGGTGCTTGTGCAGGAACTTCTGTTATAACCAGAACTTGGATTGCTACTGACGCTTGCGGAAATCAATCTGCTCCGGTTAGTCAAACAATTACAATACAAGATAACACTGCTCCGGTTTTAGCCGGTCAAGGTGCCGATGTAACAATCAGCTGTCCTGAAACTGCAGAATTCACTGCTCCAGCAGCAACTGATACGTGTGACCTAGCTCCAGTAATTTCTTTTACAGATGCAACAACACCAGGTGCTTGTGCAGGAACTTCTGTTGTAACCAGAACTTGGATTGCAACTGACGCTTGCGGAAATCAATCTGCTCCGGTTAGTCAAACAATTACAATACAAGATAACACTGCTCCGGTATTAGCCGGTCAAGGTGGCGATGTAACAATCAGCTGTCCTGAAACTGCAGAATTCACTGCTCCAGCAGCAACTGATACGTGTGACCTAGCTCCAGTAATTTCTTTTACAGATGCAACAACACCAGGTGCTTGTGCAGGAACTTCTGTTGTAACCAGAACTTGGATTGCAACTGACGCTTGCGGAAATCAATCTGCTCCGGTTACTCAAACAATCACTGTTCAAGATACAACCAACCCTGAAATCACACTACAAGCAGCTAGTATTGTTGTAGAATGTGACGGTTCAGGTAACCAAGGTGCTGTAGAAGCGTGGTTAGCAGCAAATGGTGGTGCTACAGCTACAGACAACTGTTCGGATGTAACTTGGTCTAACGACTTCAATGCATTATCAAACGATTGTTCAACTGCTATAACTGTTATTTTCACTGCAACTGATGCGTGTGGTAATTTCTCAACATCAGCCGCAACTTTCACTGTGCAAGATAGTACTGCTCCGGTGGCTCCTCAGGCTCCTGCTGCTGTAACTGTGGCTTGTGCTTCAGAAGTACCTGCTACTATTTCATTAACCGCTACTGATAATTGTGCCGGTGAAATCACTGTAGAAGGTGTGGATACAACTGTAGCCGGTGATTGTCCAAACTCATTTGTAATCACCAGAACTTGGTTGTTTGTGGATGCGTGTGGTAACGAAACTCCACTATCACAAACAATTACTGTAAACGATACTGTGCCTCCTACTTTCGTAGAAGAGCTTCCTGCCGCTAGTTTAACTGTAGAATGTGATGCTATTCCTGCAATGGCTACACTTACTGCTATTGACAACTGTGGAACTGCTTCTGTTACTGAAGC
>NZ_JBYFCC010000031.1:0-40061 GCF_057652995.1 Flavobacterium sp. T50_26 | reverse complement strand
AAAGGTATTTCGAAAGAGCAAATCTCAGGCAAAGGAATGGGTGAAACAGAACCAAAAGTAGACTGTAAAGAAGCTTGTACTGAAGAACAACACGCAGAGAACAGAAGAAGTGAGTTCTTGATTGTGAAGAAGTAAGATTTAATTAAAACTATAAAACCTCGGATTTTCATTAGAAAATCCGAGGTTTTTGTTTTTAAATAGTATTGATTTAAGTATTATCAGAAGCATACCATTCTGCAAATGATGTTTCCGTTTCTTGCAATTTTAAGGAATGAAGTTCGATTGAATTAGGAAGTCTGTTTTTTATCTTTTCAGCAAAATCAACAACCATATTTTCACTCGTCGGCTGATAATCTACTAGAATAACATGATGACCTCGGTTTTTTAGCTCATGTGCTAATTCAATATGGGGTGTATTTTGATTAAATACTGTGGCATGATCAAATAAATCAACAATTTCTTCTTTCACAATTTTTTTCAAATCACCAAAATCGATGACCATACCAAATTTTACATTCGTAGAATCGATAATTGGTGTTCCAATTACTGTAACCGAAAGTTTATAGCTATGACCATGCACGTTTTTACATTTCCCATCGTAGCCATACAAAGCATGTCCGGTTTCAAAACTAAATTGTTTGGTAATTCTAATTTTTGCCATTTCATTTCTATTTCGGCACAAAGATAATGAATGCTACGGGTTATTTTCTCTTTTTTTAGCGGCATAATACATCCAATAGGCAATTGCAACCAATGCCACAAAAGGCACAAAAGAACCAATAATTAACCCAATTTGGTAGGAATCATCAGGTGCATTTTCAAGTTTTTCTTTTAAATCAACAGTTTGAACCAGGAAAAAAAGATTTTTCATTTTTAAATGAATAAAGTAATTTATCTAACAAAATTATGAATTTTAGGAACACAAAAAGACTTTAAAAAATTAAAAAGGAAAAGGTCTGATTTAAAATAAATTTAATTAAATTTGCCGTCACTTTGGGGATGTAGCTCAGTTGGCTAGAGCGTTTGGCTGGCAGCCAAAAGGTCGTGGGTTCGAGCCCCATCTTCTCCACAAAAAAACCGCAAGTCTATGTTGATTGCGGTTTTTTTTGTTTTTATAATTTTAAGCATCCGGTAAAGGATCACCCACTTTTATATCACAACGATGATGTGGTTGACCATGAGCCGGATTGTTCTTTGGTTTTGGACCCGTAGCATTGGCTGTTGTAGAAGCCGGTGTTGCTGTAGGTTTAACTTGTTGAGTTGGCGTAACTTGTTTTGCAGGAGCAGGTGCTGCCGCTACTGGTTGAGTTGGATTAGCTTGTTGCTCTGTCTGAACTGTTTTAAAAAATGATTTCGGTGCATTTTGTTGAACAGGTGCAGGCGTAGTTCCTTGTGCTGATGCTGAACCATCTAAAGGTGCTCCAACTGCAATTTCACATTTATGAAATGGTTGTCCGTGTGGAGGATTTAATTTTGGCGGTTGTCCTGCCGGAGTAGCCGTTTGCGTAGTAGCAGGAGCAGGAGTTGTGGTTACATTTGAAACATCATTTGCCGCAGGTGTTTCAGTCGCTGTTGTTTCTGTTTTCTGTTCGGTTGAAGCAGGTGCTTCCTCTGTTTTTTTACACGAAGTAAAGAAAAGTGAACTTCCCAAAAGGAAAAGTAGTATTGATTTTGATTTCATAGTCTTTGATTTTTTCAATTTCAAATATAATAATTTAAAAATGAATGGGTTTTATTTTAACAAATTGTCTTAAAAATATGCCCTTAACTGAACACTTCCTGTATGAATTGTATCACTAGTTTCGCTCTTTCTACCTTGGTAATTCACATTCACATCTAAATATTGAGTCAGGTTTTTTTGAATCAACAATCGCCACGTTTGATTTCTTCCCGGTTGAAGTCCTTCCAACATTTGAAAACCTACCGCCGATAATGCATCGCCAGTAAAATCATTGTTGTAGAGCGAAAATTCTCCATTCATTGTAAATTTTTTCTCGCCCGCATACGTGAACGAAGTTCCTAATCTATTCTGATTTAACGTTTCGCTGTTACCTAATTGATTTTCTTTGTTTTGAATTTCATAAAACACATCCAAACTCGTGTTTTTTGAAAATAAATAGCTCACTTTCGGAGCAATTTGATAGCCTAACACATCAAAATTTCGTGCCGGAAAATTATCTGAAATGCTTTCGGTGGTAAAGGTTTTTCCCGATAAGGCAAACAACCAACTCTTTTTTAATAGGTGAGCATATTGCACTTGATGAGCAAAATTTTTATTTTCTTGTGAACCAATGGATAGCAAATTTTTGGTTCTACTATTTAAAATGGAATAGGTAACTGAATGATTTTGTTTTCCTCTGTTGTAAAAGAAACTGTTCATAAAACTAGAATTCAGTCCCAGTAGTTCCGATTCATCACTTTCAAACGGATTGAGGTTGAAGTTATCCGAATTTCGTTCAATCTTCCTATCAATTAAAAATGATGTTTGGTTATAAAAATAAGACAAAATCTTTTTAAATCCCGTCTCATTCTGCCAAATAGAAGGGTTCAATGTCAGCGAAACTGAAAACTTATTTTGGTGGGTTTTTACAAAAACTTGGTTGGGCAAAAATACCCTGACAAATTTTGCTTGGTCGGGAAACGGAGCTATTTCAAATTCCTGCAGTTCCTGAATGCCGTTGCCGTTGTAATCATTCCACATAAAAACACCTTGACCGGGCTCCACTTCCAAATACGTGAATTCTTGTTGTGGTAAGGTTCCCGAAGCGGTTTCATAAGCTGTTGTGAGCAAAAGCAATTGTTTGAAAAACCGATCGTTATATAAAATGCGGGAATTCAACGAAGGTTCGTTTGGTCGGGTTTCATCTTCAAATTGCAGATTTCTGTAATTGATAAAAACACTTAAATCGCTTTTTTCGGTTTGTAATAAACGAGATTTCAAGTAATAGGAATGCGAACGATTCACCCGCTGCACAAAACCATTTTGTAAACTGTCGTTCACACGATGTAAATACCCAACTTCCATAAAAACTTTCGTAGAATCGCCTCGTCCTACAAATCCGCCATATTCTAAAAAGTGTTGACTGAGTGGAGAAAAAGTATTGGTAGCCACGATTTTTTCACTGTTATCTTCCAACCGAAGTGTTCCGCCCACCCAATTTTTCTTCCAATCATATTTGGCTTGGGTTTCGCTTCGGGCAAAAGTGGAATTGGCAAATGAACCATCACTTTTCATCAAACTGCTATTGTTTACAAGTGTCCGATTTTTGTGACGGAAGCGACCATTCAAAACATGCCGAATTCCTGAAAAATTATCCGAAAAGTCCAGTTTTTCTAATTGATAATTGGCAAATCCTTTTTCAGGATGATTCCATCGAAGTCCGGAAATAACCAAACTTTGATTTCCTGTTGGAGAAGTCAAATTCCAATCACGATCAAATTCAATCGTAAACAAACGTTCAATGGTTCTAAAATCTCTATCCACAAATTGCACATTGGCAAACGCATCCAATGTCCAATTTTTGGTAAAAAGACGTTGGCTGGCATTAAGTCTTCCTGCAATTCCTTGGTTATCGTCGTTATCGAGGTTAGAATATAAATTCAAATCATTGTTGCTGATTCCAACTTCAAAATCAACATTCGTTTTGTCAGACGGATTGTATTTTCCCATCACTGTAGCAATTTGAATTTTTGTTGGAGCAATGAGTCGAATAATGGGTTCATAATTTCCTTGAGGAATGCCGCCAATCGGAGATACATATTCATAAATTCTACCTACCGCTTGGTTGTTGGCTAAGATGTAATTCCCTTGGTTATTCCCCACTAAAGAAAAGCGAACATTGTATAAAACTTCTTCCGGATTATTAGAAAATTCGAAGATTTCCACACCTGAAATTAGTATTTTTCGATACAGAATTTTGTTTTCCGAAAACGTATCTTCATAAGCAGAAGGAGCATTCATCAAATTGATATTATCGCCGGCATTTTTGAGAATTTCAACTTGTTCTTCGGATAAATCTTGTTGCAAAGGTTGATTTTTGACATCGTTTTCAGAATAAATAAATCCGCCGATGCTCCATTTTTCACGTTCATGCGTTACGCCTCCATACGTTACAAACCTTGTAAAACTACGATCGGAATATTGGTATTCAATGTTAATTCGCATTTCGGAATTGATGGGAAAAAGTGAAGTAAACGTAACTTCTCCGGCATTGTAATCGATGGTGTACTGATTGTTTTCGCCACGTTGCAAGACAACGCCGTTGACAAAAACCCGTTCGGAGCCTGAAATAACTAACACATATAATTCTCCATTGTTGCCACGCAGTTTATACGGACCTTGATTACCTTCCTGACCCACAAAAGTGCTTTTGGCATATTGACCCCGAACTAGTGCTGCAGAAGCAAAAAGTGTGGTTCTGTTTCCTTCTTCGCCCAGACGAAATTGTGTGGATAAACCTTGCACTTTTTTGTTGAAATTTAAAAAACGGGATTGTCTGTTTTCTAAAAATAAATCACCGGCACGAATGTTCCATTTTTCGGAATACAATTCGATGAAAATTTGATCAAATTCATCTAATTTTTGTGAATAACCGCCTTCTTGTAATGGAATATTGCTGTCTTGAATAGAAGCCCGCAAACTCACTTTGTCCGATAATTTTCCGGCAATTTGTAAATCTAAATTGGAATTTACCACTGCGTTTTGGTTGTTTCCAACCGTCACACCTCTTGTAATACTTCCTGAAGTGGTTAGCCCGTCAAACGGTTTAAAATTATTGATTCGGTCTTTGGAAAGTGAATATAATTGACCGTTTCCTTTGGAATTGGGAACGACTTTACTTTCATCATAAACACTATACGTTTTAGTTAAATAGTCAGGAAAAGAAAGATAGCGAACCGTTAATGTATCGTTGGATTGAAAATTATTTTTAAAAACAAGCGTTCCTTTTTGAAAGTTAATGTTATAAAAAGTAGTGTCAATCGGATTTCCATTTCCATCTAAAACTTTAAAAAACTCCTTGTTAATACTCACTTTTTCAAGAGAAATTGTATCGGTTGAAACGGTAATTTTTTTCTTTTTATAAGGTGTTTCGCTTTCCTGAGCCAACAACCCGGAAACCATGATAAGCAACATCCCTAAAAAGCAATTTTTCAACATAGATATACTAACTCTAAAAACTCAAAAGTAGTATTTTTAGGGGTTAAAAATGTTGATGTTCTGATAAACTTCAAACTACATAAAAACAAATTTTCAATTTATGAAATCCCAACCCATTTCCTTATTTTTGAAATTTCAATAAAAGCCAGAATGTTTAAACCATTTAAAACAATCAACCAAGAACCAATTCGTTTTGTGGTATGTATTCCAACCTTAAATAGAGCGGATTTACTAAATGAAGCTCTTACTAACTATTTTACTGATTTTAAAGAAACGCTTATCGTGATTTGCGATAATGGAAATCAGCAAATTATCAGCCGTGAACATAACTTTGTTATTCTTAGACCTGAAACTAATTTAGGTGTGGCCAAAAGTTGGAATTTACTAATGGAATTTGCCGAGAAACAACAAGCTACGCACGTGCTTATGCTCAATGACGATGTATATTTAGGCAAAACGGAAACTCAAATTCAATCGGTTTTACAAATTTGGAAAAATATGGACTTCATTAATTCTTACCAACAATGGAGTTCTTATATTCTTACTGTTCACGCTTGGAAAGAATTTGGAAAATTTGATGAAAATATTTTCCCAGCTTATTTTGAAGATAATGATGCCCACTATCGTATGAAATTGCTTAACATGAATATGGTTTATACGGAGAAACTCAATCCGGTTATTTTCCGAAATTCGATGACGATTGAAAAAGATGCTTCGCTTAATGAGAATTTTTTGAAAAACCGATCCTATTACATCAAAAAATGGGGTGGAGCACCTGATAAAGAAAAATTTCTTGTTCCATTCAATACTATTCCGCTGGAAATAAAATAAAAAAAGAGCTGTTTAATAACAAAACAGCTCTTTTCATGAAAAAACAGTAACACTTTTATTTTGGCATCACTACGGTATCAATGGCGTGAATCACACCGTTTGAAGCAGCTACATCAGCAATTACTACTGTAGCTTTTCCACCGTTGGCATCTGTTAAAATTACTTTTCCATCGGCTAGACTTAATGTAATTTTTCCACCTTGAACGGTTGTAACTTCAAATTTACCATTGTTTGCATTGATGGCTTCAACAACTTGAGCAGCTTCAAATTTTCCGGCAACAACGTGATACGTTAACACTGTAGTTAATTTGTCTTTGCTTTCCGGTTTTAATAATGTTTCTACTGTGCCTGCAGGAAGTTTTTCAAAGGCAGCATTTGTTGGTGCAAAAACTGTAAATGGACCTTCTCCACTTAATGTTTCTACTAATTCTGCCGCTCCAACAGCAGTTACTAAGGTGCTAAAATCTGCATTACCCGAAGCAACTCCAACAATATTTGGTGTTTCAACTACTTCAACAGGTTCTTCTACAGCTACAACTTCTTCTACAACTTCTTCTTTTTTAGCTTCACCACAAGAGGTTGATAATACTCCTACAAGTGATAAGATGGCTAATGATTTGATTAATTTCATTTTAATTTTTTTAAATGATTAGAATGTAAAGGTAGGGCATTAATCAATTTGTTTAATTTATTTAACAAAAGATTAAACAAATTTTATATAGAAGTACAAGTATCATAGTTTAAAAATAAAACTTACAAGCATTTCTAACTTATTTCCTGTTCGATTTGTGGAATCAATTTCGATGACAAGATTACTGGTTTTATTAAGCAAGAAGTTCATTTACTAATTTGACAAAAAAGCGTATTTTTGTGAAAGGCGTAACAATTAATTTTATCATTTAGTTGTTGTCTATATTGCGTGTTGGTAATTTATCAACAATAAATGATAATTTACACAGCAGGAATTTACATATAATTTATACCTTTGGAATATGAGCACAGAAACAAAAACTAAGCACATTGGGCGAAATATCAGTCGCCTTCGTGAACTACGCGGTATTAAGCAAGATGCATTAGCATTTGCGATTGGACTTAGCCAACAAACTATTTCAAACATTGAAAATAGTGAGATAGTCGATGATGAGAAGCTACAACTAATTGCGAAAGAATTAGGGGTCTCCGTTGAAGCTATTAAAAATTTCACAGAGGAAAACGTAATCAATTATTTTAATACGTTTTATGATAGTCAAGGAAGTTTTGGAGCTTTCGCAACAAACCACAATCAATGTACCTTTAATCCTTTAGATAAGTTAATTGAGGCGTATGAAGAAAATAAGAAGCTTTATGAGCGTTTACTCGAGGCAGAACGACATAAGAAGTAATAAACAATTTCCAATACGCAAACAGCTATAGTGCAGTTTTTCTAACTATTTAAGAATATGTTAGACAGCACAAATGGATATATTTTCTACTTTTTTTGAATTGTTTGTTGGTTTTTAGGGTTGCTCGATGGCTATTTTACATAATGTTTTTCATACACTACTCATACACTATCCGTGCTTCGGATAGGGTTTTGCTATTTAGTAAAAGACAATTAAACAAATTTTATCGTTCGTAATTAATTATACATTAGTTTATCGAGATGCCTCCTTCGGCATGACAAGATTGGGGAAACCCGCAACCCGCAACTTGAAACCTGAAACAAAAAAAACTACTCCCTCGTCACCACCTGCAACGTCTCTCTACTAATCTGCTTCACCAAAACCTGCTTGTTTTCTTCTACAGTCTGAGCCGCTTTTTCGGTAAAATGACGAATAGTATAGAGAGAAACATTTTCGTTATACGAAACCTTGAACTTTTTAGAAAGAATCGTTTTCAACTCAGGAAAGTTCCCAAATTTGTCCTCAATACACACCGAAAAACTAATCGCAGTATTCTGAATCAAACTCACTTTCATTTTATAATCGTGAAATAATGCAAAAATCTCGCTGATGTTTTCCTCCATAATAAACGAAAAATCAATCGACGAAAGCGAAATCAACAATTGATTCTTTTTCACAATAAAACACGACGTTTGCGGTTCTAAATCCGCTCCCTTATATACTCTCGTACCCGGCAACAGCGGATTAACAAACGATTTCACAAACAACGGAATTTCCTTTTTTTGCAAAGGTTGCAACGTTTTTGGATGAATAACCGAAGCTCCGTAAAATGCCAACTCAATCGCTTCGCGATACGAAATTTGATTCAGCAAAATAGCATTTTCAAAATACCTCGGATCGGCATTCAAAACACCCGGAACATCTTTCCAAATCGTCACACTTTCGGCATTCAAACAATACGCAAAAATAGCGGCCGTATAATCTGAACCTTCACGACCCAAAGTCGTCGTAAAATTATTTTCATCCGAACCTAAAAAGCCTTGCGTAATGTTTAACGATTTTCGTTTTACATTTTTCGAAATTAGCTTTTGTGTTTGCTCCCAATCCACCATCGCATCACGATATGTGGCATCGGTTTTAATAAACTGACGAACATCCAACCAATTGTTTTTTAAATTACTATGGTTAAAATAATGACTCACAATCGTCGTCGAAATAATCTCCCCATAACTCACCACCTGATCATACACAAAGTTATAATTCGGCGATTTGTTGTGGCTCAAAAAATAATCCAACTCTTCAAAATGAGCATTCACCGCTCTATAAACGGGATGTTTATCGTCTTCAAACAACTCCAACAAAATCTGGTTATGGTATTTTCGCACTTCCTGAATCGATGCTTTCAACTCAGCCGATTTCTCAAAATAATGCTTAATCACAACTTCCAATGCATTCGTGGTTTTTCCCATCGCAGAAATCACGAGCAACACATCATCGTGCCCCACTTTTTGCAACACAGACAATACGTTTTTTACACCTTCGGCATCTTTCACTGATGCTCCTCCAAATTTGAATATTTTCATTTTATTAATGTGTCTTAGTCAATATCAATTTCAAAATCGTTACTCTTCAATCAAAAATCGCTCAATTCCCTCTTCATTCATCTGTACCACTCGCCAATCGTCTAATAGCTTCGCACCTGATTTTTGATAAAACCGAATCGCAGGTTCGTTCCAATCCAGCACATTCCATTCAAGGCGTCGCACACCATCTTTCTTGCCTTGCTTCATAATTTCGGTGTATAATGCCAATCCCGCTCCGGTGCCACGATGAGCTTCCTGCACAATCAAATCTTCCAAATGAATCGTTTTCCCTTTCCAAGTGGAATACCGATAATAATACAACGCCATTCCAATGATTTCGCCATTCAATTCCGCCACAAACGTGTGAAAAAGAGGCTTTTCACCAAAACCATCACGCACCAAATCATCCACAGAAACCACCACCGCATCGGGTTCTTTTTCAAAAACAGCGAGTTCTTGAATCAAACCCAAAACCGCTGTCATATCGTCAATTTCTCCTTTTCTAATGTTCATTTTTTTCAGAAGCTATTCCTGCCATCCGCTACATCCCGATAACTATCGGGATCGCCCCAGAGCTAAAAATGCTATAAACCGGCAAGAGCTTCCTCTGGTCGCTTTGCCGCTTTAAGCATTTTAAAGCTCTGTTGCTGCGGGCTTTCCGCTACTGTCAGGGCTATTAATCGTGCACAAAAATACAATTCTTTAACATAACAAAATAATAATCTCATTTGTATCACAAAAATTTCGATATTTGTGGCACTATACAACTACAACGTTTTCGTAATGGAAGAAAGAAACAAAACACTAGGTGAGTTCATCATCGAAAAGCAAGAAGAATTTCAATATTCAACCGGAGAATTATCACGCATCATCAACTCCATCAGACTAGCCGCCAAAGTAGTGAACTACAAAGTAAACAAAGCCGGATTAGTTGATATTGTTGGAGCTGCAGGCGAACAAAACATTCAAGGCGAAGACCAACAAAAGTTAGATGTTTATGCTAATGAAGTCTTTATTCAAACCCTCATCAACCGAGAAATAGTATGCGGAATCGGTTCCGAAGAAAATGATGACTTCATCACCGTTGCAGGAAGCGATAACTCGCACAACAACAAATATGTAGTGTTAATGGATCCGCTAGATGGTTCATCTAATATTGATGTAAACGTTTCGGTAGGAACCATTTTTTCTGTTTTCCGACGCAAAACACCTGTTGGAACTCCGGTTACGTTAGAAGATTTTCTCCAACCAGGAATCAATCAAGTAGCTGCAGGTTATGTAATTTATGGAACATCAACGATGCTAGTTTACACAACCGGTCACGGCGTAAACGGATTTACGTTAAACCCGGCTATTGGTACTTTTTATCTTTCACATCCAAATATGACGTATGCCGAAACCGGAAAAATCTATTCCATCAACGAAGGAAATTATGTGCATTTTCCGCAAGGCGTAAAAGATTATTTAAAATATTGTCAGTTAGAAGAAGAAGATCGTCCATACACTTCGCGTTACATTGGAAGTTTGGTTTCGGATTTTCATAGAAACATGATCAAAGGCGGAATTTACATTTACCCAACAAGTTCAAAAGCTCCCAATGGTAAACTACGTTTATTGTATGAATGTAACCCAATGGCCTTTTTAGCTGAACAATCCGGTGGGAAAGCATCTGACGGCTACAACCGAATTATGGAAATTCAACCTACCGAATTGCATCAACGTGTTCCTTTCTTTTGCGGAAGCCTAAAAATGGTAGAAAAAGCAGAAGAATTTATGGCAAAATATAAATAAAACGTAGCTTTTAATTTGTTAAATTAAATCTTTTTGTTGTAATTTTCCATCTTAAAAAAAATTAGGATGGTTTTATTGATACAATGTGAAGACCAAAAAGGTTTAGTGGCCAAAATAACTGGTATTCTCCTTCAACACGACTTTAATATAGTTTCGCTTAGAGAGTATGTAGATCAAGAAAAAAATAGGTTTTATGCCCGTTTTGTATGTCAAGATAATGCATCAGATTTTAGTGCGGTTGATTATAGTTTAAAAGCCGTTTTGCCACAAGATGCTATTGTCAACATAAATCCAAATCCTGAAAAAAACATTGCGGTTTTAGTAACCAAAGAGCATCATTGTTTGAGTGATATTTTAATTCGACATCATTTTAAAACGTTTCAGGCACAAGTGGTTTGCGTTATAGGAAATCACCCGGATTTAAAGGATTTGTGCGATAAATTTTCCGTTCCATTTTTCTTTATTTCAACAGATGAAAAAACCAAAGAAGAATTTGAACAAGAATTAATTGCAAAAATAGATCCGTATTCGGTTGATTATATAGTGCTTGCAAAATTTATGCGAATACTTTCACCCAAATTTGTAGAAAGATATCCGCAGAAAATTATCAATATCCACCATTCTTTCCTGCCTGCATTTATTGGAGCAAATCCATATAAACGTGCTTTTGAAAGAGGAGTAAAACTAATTGGAGCAACGGCACATTTTGTAACCAATGATTTAGACGAAGGGCCAATTATTGCACAACAAACGCTACCCGTAAATCATGCGTTTACCATTCAAGATACTGTAAACACCGGAAGAGAAATTGAATCGGCTGTTTTGGCAAAAGCTCTCAATTTGGTTTTTCAAGACAAAGTGTTTGTCTATCAAAACAAAACCATTGTTTTTGATAATTAAAAAACCTTTAGATACAAAAAAGCCCTTTCACTTGTGAAGTGATAGGGCTTTTTACTGTTTCGCAGAATGTATTATTTGTTCATATTTTGCATTTCAAACAAAAACGTATCTAAATCTACATTGAGAACTAAAAGCGACAATGCTTTATCTACAATATAAACAACGTTTCCGGGTGTGAATCCTAATGCCAAGGCAAATTTGATTAAAATTTCTTTTTGTTTCGGACCTAAAACGTGGTCGGTATAAACCATACGAGCCAAATCATATAAACGCTCCAAACGGTGAATGTACAAATATGGAGGATTGATAGGATATTTCATTGGATTGTCCATGATTTCGTCATATTCATCCTTAGAAATTTCAAGGTTTTTGGCCAATTTATCAATGAATTCTCTTTCTTCCACGGTAATATCTCCGTCGCTTAACGCCACACGAACAATGGCCGAAAAGTGACCTTTATTTCTATTTTTAAATCCGCTATCAAATAAATCTGAAATTGACATAAGTTTGCTTTAAATTATTGTGCAAATATAATTCTATTTCCAATTTTTTTTAAGAAATCCGCAAAAATTCTTTTTAAAAATTACTTTTCTTTAACATCATTTTAAAGGTTTCAATTCCAACAGTTTCAAAATAAATCGTAAGTTTGAACACCCTAAGTTTTAAAATCTATTAATCTATGTCAGAATTCTGGTTATACTTTAACATTGGCCTTAAACACGTCCTCGACATTGACGGCTACGATCATGTGCTTTTTCTCATTGCTCTAACGGTTCCTTATGCTTTTAAAGATTGGAAACGTGTGCTAATTTTAGTCTCACTTTTTACGTTAGGTCATACGTTGGCTCTTATGCTTTCTGTTTTTGAAGTTGTCATTATCAAAGCAAGTTTGGTCGAATTTCTTATTCCGATTACCATTTTAATCACCGCTCTTTTCCATCTTTTTACAGCCGGAAAAGCAGGTAAAAAAGAAAGCATTACGTTTGTTGCATTCGTCACTTTGTTTTTTGGAATCATTCACGGATTAGGTTTTTCCAACTATTTTAAATCCATTTTACCCGGCGAAAAAGTTGATAAATTAGTACCACTTTTAGAATTTGCACTCGGAATTGAAGTAGCACAAATCATAGTTGTGTTAATTGTTTTACTTTTGTCGTATATTGTTCAAACATTTTTCCGTTTTTCTAAGCGGGATTGGACATTGGTAATGTCGTCTTTCGTAATCGGAGTAGTTCTTCCAATGATTATTGGCAGCGACATTTGGAAAGGATAAAGTTATACAACGGATGTTAAAAAATGAATAAAAAGAAATTAAACAAATACGATAAAGCCTACCTTCGTATCGCTAAAGAATGGAGCCGTTTGTCGTATTGCAAACGCAAGCAAGTGGGAGCCATCATCGTGAAAGATCGAATGATTATTTCGGATGGTTACAACGGAACGCCTTCCGGTTTTGAAAACTGTTGCGAAGACGAAAACAACCTAACAAAATGGTATGTTTTGCATGCTGAGGCCAATGCAATATTAAAAGTTGCCGGTTCAACCCAATCATGTGAAGGAGCAACCTTATATATTACGCTTTCTCCGTGCAAAGAATGCAGCAAACTCATTCATCAATCCGGAATAAAAAGAGTGGTGTATCAAGAAGGTTACAAAGATGATAGCGGTTTACAGTTTTTAGAAAAAGCAGGTGTAGAAGTGGAATTAATTTCGGAATTAGAGTAATCTTTTCTTGAGTAGGAAAAACAGACAGTGAAAATCAAAAAAATATATTGGCCAATTGTGCTCTTTTCTGCTATTGCATTGGGAGTAATTGTGGGTGGAAAATTGAATACTTTTTCTCCACAGGCAATTAACTCGCCAAATAGTCACAAAAGTAAACTCAACCGTTTAATCGATTTTATCGAAAGAGACTATGTAGATCAGGTTGATACTGATAGCATTGTTGATTTAACTGTGAACGGAATTTTGGAAAAGCTTGATCCGCATTCAGTTTATATAACAAAAAGTGAATTTGACGAAGTTTCAGAATCCATGCGTGGTGATTTTGTTGGAATTGGCGTGAATTTCTACATGTATAAAGATTCTGTAGCTGTAATCAAACCTCTGCATGGTGGACCTTCAGAAAAAGCAGGAATCAAGTCCGGCGATAGAATTTTGTATGCTGACAAGTATAAATTATTCGGAAGAAAATTGCCAAACGATTCTCTTTTTCCAAAATTAAAAGGCGAAGTAGGTTCAGAAGTTACGCTGACATTATTCAGAAAAAGTGAAAATAAACAACTCAAAGTCAAATTAAAACGCGATGTCATTCCG
Source organism: Flavobacterium sp. T50_26 (assembly GCF_057652995.1). Classification (NCBI taxonomy): domain Bacteria; kingdom Pseudomonadati; phylum Bacteroidota; class Flavobacteriia; order Flavobacteriales; family Flavobacteriaceae; genus Flavobacterium; species Flavobacterium sp. T50_26. The sequence goes on along the minus strand of NZ_JBYFCC010000031.1, from coordinate 26,100 downwards.
ATAAAAAGTGTTGATGTTGCCTTGATGATCAATCCAACCACCGGATACATAAAAATCAATCGTTTTGCTGAATCAACATACAAAGAATACAAAGAAGGACTTCTGAAACTCAAAAGTAAAGGAGCAAAAACCATTGTAATCGATGTACGTGACAATGGCGGTGGTTACTTAGACCAAGCTGTGAAAATTGCTGATGATTTTTTGGTTAAAGACGCTCCTATTGTTTCCACCAAAAATAAAAAAGGACGAATTGACAAAACGAAAGCAACGAGTGGCGGACTTTTTGAAAACGGAAAAATAATCGTTTTAATCAACGAAAATTCAGCTTCTGCTTCCGAAATTTTAGCCGGAGCCATTCAGGATAACGACCGCGGTCAGATTATCGGGCGACGTTCCTTTGGAAAAGGGTTAGTGCAACGCGAAATGCCGTTGGGTGATGGTTCAGCTGTTCGTTTAACGGTAGCTCGTTATTACACACCTTCCGGACGGTCTATTCAAAAACCGTATGTAGAAGGAAATGATGATTATTTTAATGAATTTGAAAAACGTTTTTACAGCGGAGAATTATATGAAAAAGACAGCATTAAAGTTGCCGACAGTTTAAAATTTAAAACTCTAAAAGGACGAACGGTGTATGGCGGAGGCGGAATTATTCCCGATATTTTCGTGCCATTAAACGGAAAGCACGGTGATGAATCTACCGAAATGCTCATGCAATCCGGCATCGTAAGCTATTTTGTGTTTGAACAATTAGATCAAAACCGTAAAGAATTTGAAGGTTTGTCCTTTGATTTCTTCAAAAAGAAGTTCGAAGCAAATACTATTTATGTTGATAAGTTTGAAAATTACCTCAAATTAAACGGAGTTTCACTCAATTTAGACAGTCACAAACCAATGGTGAAAAACTATTTGATGGCAGAATTTGCCCGTCAATTGTTTGATGAAGAAAAATACTTTGAAATTCGATTGAAAAACGATTTGATGATTCAAGAGGTTTTGAAGAAATAAACTTGTTGTTTCAAGTTTCAAGTTTTGCAACCAACAACTACTTTATTCGAGTACTATCATGCACCTGAACGTGCACACCACCATTCCACAACGTTAAAATATCCGTTGCCACAGCAGCACCGCTTCCGGCAGCAATAGACAACTGACTTCGCCACCCAGCCAAAACGCCACAAACATAAATTCCGTCTTTTACTAAATGATCGTGGTTTTTCAATTGAATGCGGTTTTTCTCAGGATTTGCTTTTTGATGTGGTATCACAAATTCTTCCAAACCTTCAATCGTAAAAGGATTTCCGGCTCCAATGCCAATTACAACTAATTTTGTTTGATAGGTATTTTTATTAGTGATAACCGAAAAATTCCCGATTTCACCTTCAATTTTCAGTACTTTTTCGTTTGGAATTTGTTGAATATGCGGATAAACTGACGACAAATGAGCTAAACTTTCTGTTAATAATTCACTCCCTAATTTTCCGGCTTCAATGCCATACGCATTATTAAACAACGCATCTTGAAGTGAGGAAGCTTTTTGGTGGGAAATTAACGCAATTTTTTTATCAGATGCAAATGGTTTAGAATGAGCAGAGCCAAGCAAAAGAGCACAAGAAACTCCCGAAACGCCGCCGCCAATAATCAATGCATCAAACATATTTATTGATCTTTTAGTTTGTCTTCAATGGATTTTGACATTCTAAAAATAAGAAGGATAATAATCGCACAAAAAGCAGCGACAATTCCGATTAACGCAATCATGCTTTCTTGTTCAAAAAGATTACTAAAATCCAATTGAGTCAAATTAAAGATGATTAATCCGAAAGCCAATGCAATAACAATGTAAGTGAAAATCTTCATTTAAAATAAAATAATAATACAAAGGTAAGTTTAATCAAATTATTCAAAAAGACCTTTAACATTAGCCGCAAATAATTTAACAGCAATAGCAAGTAGCACAACGCCAAACACTTTTCGAATCACACTTAGTCCGTTTTTGGTAAGAAAACGTTCAATTCTGGCTGAAGATTTTAACACTCCATATACCAAAATAATATTCAGTATAATGGCAATAATGATATTAATTGTTTGAAATTCTGCTCTAATCGAAAGTATAGTTGTCATTGTTCCTGCACCGGCAATCAACGGAAAAGCAATCGGTACAATTGAAGTGGAACCATGATCTTCATCACGATATAATTTGATTCCTAAAATCATTTCCAACGCCAAAAAGAAAAGCACAAACGAACCGGCAACAGCAAAAGAGTTGATGTCAATACCAATTAATTTCAGGATTGTTTCTCCCACAAATAAAAAGGCAATCATAATGATGGCGGCTACAATCGATGCTTTTTCAGATTGAATATGACCTGCTTTTTGACGTAAATCGATAATAATCGGGATACTTCCCACAATATCAATTACGGCAAAAAGTACCATTGTTGCTGTAAAAATTTCTCTTAAATCTAATTCCATGACCTTCAGTTTTCTGCTGCAAAAGTAGCCTTTTTAATCACTATCTTCGTGAAAATTGAGTTAATTATTTAACGCAATTCAACCGAAGAATCAAACATTCCTTTGTACCTTTGCATAATCATTCTGATAATAATTTATGTTTCAATTAGGTAAAACCATCGTTTCAGAAGAAATTCTGGAAAAAGAATTCGTTTGCAATCTAACCGCTTGTCATGGAGCTTGTTGCGTTGACGGCGATGCCGGTGCACCATTGAGTGAAGAAGAAACTAAAATATTACAAGAAATTTATCCGAAAGTGAAACCCTTTCTTCGTAAAGAAGGTATCGAAGCTATAGAAAATCAAGGAACTTGGATTAAAGGCGAAGACGGCGAATTTGAAACACCATTAATCGACGGAAAAGATTGTGCGTATGTGATTTTTGACGGAAAAACCGCTTTATGCGGAATCGAACAAGCCTATAACCAAGGAATTGTTGCTTGGAAAAAACCGGTTTCGTGTCATTTGTATCCAATAAGAGTGAAAGACTTCTCCGATTTTGCCGCGGTGAATTATCACCGATGGGATATTTGCAGTCCGGCTTGCTCTCTTGGAAAAGAATTGGAAGTTCCGGTGTACAAATTCGTCAAAGAAGCATTGGTTCGAAAATTTGGAGAAGAATGGTATCAAGAACTCGAAAAAGTGGGTGAAGAATATCAAAAAGGGAAGTAAATTTCCCGCTAATTTTCCTTCCCAATAATTTCTTAAAATAATAGATTTTCCCTCGCGACCGCTAATGAGTTGGTTTTTAAATTATTGATTAACAGGTTTTTAATCATATAAATTTAAAGTAGGAAAAACATTAACCGTTGTTAAAAACTAACCTCGATTGTGAATAAGTTTGACTTTCATTTACCAATTTGAATTGCAATCTTTGTAACTCTCAATTACCGAATAATAATCCTCAAAAATACTTAACATAGAAAAAGATGGCAGCAGTAGAACCAATTTTGCAAGAAAATAAAGACAGATTTGTAATTTTTCCCATTAAACATCACGACATTTGGGAATGGTATAAAAAAATGGAAGCAAGCTTCTGGACCGCAGAAGAAATTGATTTACACCAAGATTTATCCGATTGGAATACAAAATTGAATAACGATGAAAAGTTTTTCATTAAACACATTTTAGCATTTTTTGCCGCTTCAGACGGAATTGTAAATGAAAATTTAGCCGAAAACTTCGTAAACGAAGTACAGTATCCTGAAGCAAAATTTTTCTACGGTTTTCAAATTATGATGGAAAACATCCACAGCGAAACCTATTCGTTATTGATTGACACCTACGTGAAAGATGAAAAAGAAAAAGATCAATTATTTCATGCTTTAGATGTATTTCCTGCCATCCAAAAGAAAGCAAATTGGGCGTTAAAATGGATTGGTTCCGATTCATTTGCCGAACGTTTAATTGCGTTTGCAGCTGTTGAAGGAATCTTCTTTTCCGGTGCATTTTGTTCAATTTTTTGGTTGAAAAAACGCGGTTTAATGCCAGGATTGACTTTCTCAAACGAATTAATTTCGCGAGACGAAGGTGTTCACTGTGATTTCGCTGTTCATTTACACAACCACCATTTGGTAAACAAAGTATCAAAAGAAAGAATCAAAGAAATCATTACAGATGCGTTAACCATCGAAAGAGAATTCATTACCGAATCACTTCCTGTGAGTTTAATTGGTATGAATGCCACGTTAATGACACAATACTTAGAATTTGTAGCCGACCGATTATTGGTAGAATTAGGATGCGAAAGAGTGTACAATTCTTCTAACCCATTTGATTTTATGGATATGATTTCGCTACAAGGAAAAACCAATTTCTTTGAAAAACGTGTAGCAGAATACCAAAAAGCAGGTGTGATGAACACGGATTCAGATTCACAAAAAATTAGTTTCGACGCCGATTTTTAGGGAATGCCACTAAGAAGGTAAGACACAAAGTTCTATCTAAGCCAAATTATCTATACTATATTGTCTTTGACAAAGTTTCAAACTTTGTCAAAGATTCAATATAAAAATACCGGGATTAGCTTCCCAAACTCAACTAACAAATAACCTAAAACAGTAAAAGGGATTTTCTGTTTTAAAAAACATGTAACAGTATGTATGTAGTAAAAAGAGACGGTCACAAAGAACCGGTAATGTTTGACAAAATCACAGATAGAATTAAAAAACTATGCTATGGTTTAAATGATTTGGTCGATTCTGTAAAGGTCGCCATGCGAGTGATTGAAGGATTGTATGACGGTGTAACTACATCAGAATTAGATAATTTAGCGGCAGAAACTGCAGCCTCGATGACGATTGCTCATCCTGATTATGCACAATTAGCAGCACGAATTGCTGTTTCTAACTTACACAAAAACACCAAAAAATCGTTTTCAGAAACAATGTCTGATATGTACCACTACGTGAACCCACGTACAGGGCAAAAATCACCATTACTTTCTGATGAGGTGTACGAAGCCATCATGGCCAATGCAGAAACATTGGATTCTATGATTATTTACAACAGAGATTTTAACTATGATTATTTCGGTTTCAAAACATTAGAACGTTCGTATTTGCTAAAAATAAACGGAAAAATTGTTGAAAGACCACAACATATGTTGATGCGAGTTTCGGTTGGAATTCATTTAAATGACATCGAAGCAGTGAAAGAAACCTACGAATTAATGTCGAAAAAATTCTTCACGCACGCAACACCAACTTTATTTAATGCCGGAACACCAAAACCGCAAATGTCGTCATGTTTCCTATTGACTATGAAAGATGATAGCATCGACGGAATTTATGATACACTAAAACAAACCGCCAAAATTTCGCAATCAGCAGGCGGAATCGGACTTTCTATTCACAATGTTCGTGCAACGGGTTCTTATATTAGAGGAACAAACGGAACTTCCAACGGAATCGTTCCAATGCTACGTGTGTTCAACGATACCGCTCGTTACGTTGACCAAGGTGGCGGAAAAAGAAAAGGAAGTTTTGCCATTTATTTAGAAACGTGGCATGCTGATATTTTCGAATTTTTAGATTTGAAAAAGAACACCGGAAAAGAAGAAATGCGTGCCAGAGATTTATTCTTTGCGATGTGGACGTCTGATTTATTTATGAAACGCGTGCAAGATGATGCTTCGTGGACCTTAATGTGTCCAAACGAATGTCCTGGTTTGTGTGATGTTTACGGAGACGAATTTGAAACATTATATACTTCGTATGAAGCCGCCGGAAAAGGCAGAAAAACCGTTCGTGCTCGTGAACTTTGGGAGAAAATCCTAGAATCGCAAATCGAAACCGGAACACCGTATATGTTGTACAAAGATGCAGCAAACCGAAAATCAAACCAAAAGAATTTAGGAACCATTCGCTCGTCAAATTTATGTACGGAGATTTTGGAATACACAGCTCCTGATGAAGTAGCGGTGTGTAATTTAGCCTCTATTTCGCTACCAATGTTCATCGAAAACGGCAAATTTGATCATCAAAAATTATATGATGTAACCAAACGTGTAACTCGTAACTTAAACCGCGTAATCGACCGAAATTATTATCCGGTTCCGGAAGCAGAAAATTCAAATATGCGTCACCGTCCAATTGGATTAGGTGTGCAAGGATTAGCCGATGCTTTCATTTTATTGCGTTTACCTTTCACAAGCGATGAAGCAAAACAAATGAATCAAGATATTTTTGAAACGCTATATTTTGCAGCCGTAACCGCATCCATGGAAATGGCAAAAGAAGAAGGACCGTATTCCACTTTCAAAGGATCGCCAATTTCGCAAGGAGAATTCCAATACAACCTTTGGGGATTAAAAGACAGTGATTTATCCGGTCGTTGGGATTGGGAAAGTTTACGAAAAGAAGTAGTAGAACACGGTGTGAGAAACTCATTATTAGTCGCTCCAATGCCAACCGCTTCCACGTCACAAATTCTTGGAAACAACGAAGCATTCGAACCGTACACATCCAACATTTACACAAGAAGAGTACTTTCAGGCGAATTTATCGTCGTAAACAAGCATTTGCTAGAAGACTTAGTAAATCTCGGTTTGTGGAACGATACGTTGAAACAAGAAATCATGCGTCACAACGGTTCTGTGCAAAACATCGAAGGTATTCCGCAAGACATCAAAGATTTATACAAAACCGTTTGGGAAATGAGTATGAAAGATATCATCGATATGTCACGTCAACGTGGCTATTTCATTGACCAATCGCAATCGTTAAACTTGTTTATGGAAGGAGCAACTTACGCCAAATTAACCTCAATGCATTTCTACGCTTGGCAATCGGGTCTAAAAACCGGAATGTATTATTTGCGTACAAAATCAGCCGTTGATGCCATTAAATTCACCTTAAACAACGACAAAAAAGCAGAACCGGTAGAAGTAATCGAGCAACCAATTGTGACCAAAAAATTAGAATCAATCGCGGTTTTAAACGAACCGGTCGAAATGACGCAAGAAGAATACCGAGCTATGATCGAAATGGCAAAAAATGCCGGTCCGGAAGATTGTGAAATGTGCGGATCGTAAAATTTCACATACTATTTTAAAACTAAAAGCCATCTAGAAAAATGAAAAGAGAAGTAATTCAAAGTTTGACAAATAATTTTGAAGACCATTCCCAAACCACAGAAAGTGGAATTGAGTTTTGGTTTGCAAGAGATATCCAACATTTATTGGGATATACCGAATGGAGGAATTTTGAAGGTGTAATTAAGAGGGCTGTTCAGATTATTGTTAATACACAATCGGAAGGTATTATACAAAAAACAACAAAAAATGTAAAGATTGGTTCAGGGGCTATAAGAGGAGTAAAAGATTACAAAATTGATGAAAATGGTTTTATATTGATAAGAAAACTTAGTGCAAGTCAAAAACTTAATAATGCTTTTGAAATTAGAAATGAAACAATTTTTCTACAATTAATTCAAAAATATTGCTCTAAACTTAGTATTAAATTTGAATATCAATATAAATTACATAATTATCGATTTGATTGCAAAATAGGTGAAAATCTTTTAATTGAGTTTGATGAACCACATCACTCTTATAGTACTAGTCAAAAAAGAATAGATATTGATAAAAATAAAATTGCCAGTGATAATAATTTTAAAATTTTTAGAATTGATTTAGATATGGATATAATTGATGTTATAGTTATAATCCAAAATAATATTTAAAATATGAAGATGAATATATTTGATAGAGTTTTTTTTGGTGGAATAGATAATCAACAATTAAAAAAGAAACTAGGAATTCCCGACAATAGACCTCTAGCCGATTTTCTTCCCACAATAATTGTAAAAGCCAAAGATTTCGCAACAGAAATAACCGTGTATAATATGAAAGAAAAGGGATTGTCAACAGAAAGTTCTATTTCATCAGAGCACGTAAAAAACAACAAAGGTGTTCGAAAACTTTTATTAGATCGCGACATAGTGCCAGAAAATGTTCCGCCAGAAGAAGACATCAAGAAGCTGGAAAGAAGGGTGAATTCAGAAACGAATAATTTGAGTAAGAACCCGGATAAATTATCATAAATTTTACATAGCAGCTATCTTTTGGTAGCTGTTTTTTTTTTAAGCTATTTCCCGCTTTCCATTCCAAGTCCGTTTGTTGGGTTTGGTTCGGCTAAGCTCCGCCAAGAGCTTCCGTTGGTCGCTTTGGCAAAGCAAGCCTCACGCAACCCCAACAAGCCGGGCTTTCCATTACAATCGGGGCTAGGTGTAAGTGCTCAGTTAACAGTTAACAGTTTTCAGTCGCAGTCTCAGTTTTAATTCAGATGAAGCAATATAAGTTTTCAGAAGCTTGGTGCCTTTCTTTCTTTCTTTCTTTCTTTCTTTGCGGCAAAAAAAGTCACAGTCTAAGTTAAAGTCACAGATCATTCCGTAGGAATCTAAATAAGACATTCCGAATCAACTTTCAATTCGTACCTTTGAAAGTCAATTTCCAACAAAAGAAAAATTACAACTCATTTAGTTACTCAATGAAATCCCTCCCAAAATCCCTTCATCAAAAACTCCTCCAACGAGAGCAAAACAATGCTCTCCGAAAGTTGGTTTTACCCAATGATTTAGTCGATTTTTCTTCTAACGATTATTTGGGTTTTGCCAAAAACGAAGCGATTTTTCAACAAACACATGAATTTTTAATTGCAAGAAATTACAAAGTAAACGGAGCCACTGGTTCGCGATTGCTCACCGGAAACCATTCGATTTATTCAGATACAGAAGAATTCATTGCCCAATTTCATCAAGCCGAAGCAGCCTTAATTTTTAATTCCGGCTACGATGCCAACGTCGGTTTTTTTAGCTCCGTTCCGCAACGAAATGATATTATTTTATATGACGAACTCAGTCATGCTTCCATTCGTGACGGCATTCAAATGAGTTTAGCCAAATCATTCAAATTCAAACACAACGATGTAGTTGATTTAGAAAATTTACTAATCAAGTGCCAACCCGCAACCCGTAACCCGCAACCCGCAACCATTTTCATCATCACCGAAAGCGTTTTTTCCATGGATGGCGATTCACCCGATTTAGAAAAATTGGTCGCTTTATCCGAAAAACACAATGCCTATTTAGTCATCGACGAAGCCCATGCTTTAGGAGTTTTTGGAGAAAACGGAGAAGGTTTAGTGCAACAATTGAATTTGCATAACAACGTTTTTGCCCGAATCATCACCTTCGGAAAAGCATTAGGATGTCACGGAGCAGCTGTTTTGGGGAGTGAACAACTCAAAGCCTATTTAATCAATTTTGCCCGAAGCTTTATTTATACCACCGGATTATCACCGCATTCGGTTGCGACTATTTTGGTAGCCTATCAGCATTTGGCTAAAAGTCAGCAAGAAAGAGAAAAACTTTTTCAAAACATAAACTTTTTCAAGCAATCTTTTTCAACTTTCAACCCGCAACCCGCAACCTGTAACTTTCAACTTCCATCCTCCTCAACCATCCATTCCATCATAATTCCCGGAAACGAGCGAGTAAAAACCATTGCCCAACAACTCCAACAAAACGGCTTTGATGTAAAACCTATTTTGTCGCCAACCGTTCCTGAAGGTCAAGAAAGATTGCGGTTTTGTTTGCATTCTTATAATTCTCAAAAAGAAATTTTTACTGTTTTAGATTTGTTAAGTACTTTTGTGTTTTAAGCCACGGATAAAACTGATTTTAACAGATATAAACAGATGATATGACAAATTTAATACACAAATCAATTACAGATTCAATTTTAAAAGCCTATTACAATGTATATAATGAGTTAGGCTCCGGTTTTCTTGAAAAGGTATATCAAAATTCCATGTTTTTTGAATTAAAATCGTTTGGTCTCAAAGTTGAAGCACAAAAACAAATTCAAGTTTACTTTAAGAACCAGCTTGTTGGAGATTTTTATTCAGATTTATTAATAGAAGACAAAGTAATTGTTGAGTTAAAGGCAACTGAGTTTCTTATGGATATTCACACAGCTCAAATAATGAATTATTTAAAAGCAACACCCATTGAAGTTGGAATGTTGTTAAACTTTGGAGAAGAACCGGAATTTAAAAGAGTGATTTACACAAATGATAGAAAAACAAACATTAAAAATCAGTAATAATCCGCCGAATCCGTATAATCTGTGGTTAAAAATATCGCCGGCATAGAGAAAGATGAAGAAATAGTAAAAGCATAATTTCAACCTTTTCAAAAAATCCTTGCAAACTTTGCGTATTCTTTGCGAACTTTGCGGTTAAACAACTACCATGAAATTATTCATCACCGGAATTGGCACCGACGTAGGAAAAACAATCACTTCCGCCATTATCACCGAAGCTTTGGAAGCCGATTATTGGAAACCCGTGCAAGCAGGCGATTTACATTTTTCAGATAGCCATAAAATAGAATCGCTTCTGTCTAATTCCAAAACTAAGATTCATCCCAATAGTTATGCTTTACAAACGCCGGCAAGCCCGCATTTTGCAGCAGCGATTGATGGAATTTCCATCAACATCAATTCCATCAAAGAACCTAAAACAAAAAATCATTTGGTAATTGAAGGAGCAGGAGGAATATTCGTGCCTTTAAATGAAACGGATACGGTATTGGATTTAATTCAACCCGATTACAAAGTAATAATCGTTTCTCGACATTATTTGGGAAGTATCAATCATACATTGTTAACGATAGAAGCTCTTCAAAACAGAAAAATTTCCATAGCCGGAATTATTTTTTCCGGTGATGAAAATGAAGCTACAGAATCCATTATTCTATCTAAAACAGGAGTAACTTTTTTAGGAAGAATTGACAACGAACCCTATTTTGATCAAAATGTAATTACCTATTACGCCGAAAAGTTCAAAGAAAATCTTCAACGCCTCGTCTAAACAATCCAACAATCCAACAATCTAATAGTCGAACAATCCAAAAATCCCCTCATGAACCTTTCCCAAAAAGACAAACTATACAACTGGCATCCGTATACCCAACACCAAACCACCGGACTTTTACCGGCGATTGTAAAAGGACAAGGTGTTTATCTTTGGGATGAAAACGGAAAACAATACATCGATGCCATTTCAAGTTGGTGGGTCAATCCTTTTGGGCATTCAAATCCGATTATAGCCAACGCGATTTATAAACAATTAACTACGTTAGAGCATGTTTTGTTTGGTGGTTTTACGAACAAACCCGCTGTAGAATTAGCAGAAAAATTGATTTCTATTTTACCATCCAATCAAAAAAAACTGTTTTATTCGGATAATGGTTCAACTGCGGTGGAAATTGCTATTAAAGCTGCGTTGCAATTTTTTTACAATAAAGGAGAAAAGCGTACCAAAATCATTGCTTTTGAAAATGGATTTCATGGCGATACGTTTGGAGCGATGGCAGCCAGTGGCATTAGTTTTTTTACCGAAGCGTTTCAAGGATCGATGTTAGAAGTGGTTCGGATTCCGATTCCGACATCAGAAAACAATAGTTTAACTTTATTGGAAGATTTACTGCAAACCAACGAATTTGCCGCCTTTATTTTTGAACCGCTCGTGCAAGGTGCAGCCGGAATGGTGATGTATGAACCACAAGAATTAGACAAACTTATTTCGCTTTGCAAAAAAAATAATGTTTTTACAATTGCCGACGAAGTCATGACCGGATTTGGCAAAACCGGAAAAACCTTTGCGTGTGATTATTTGAATGAGCAACCCGACATGATGTGTTTATCAAAGGCATTAACCGGAGGAACTATTCCGATGGCGGTGACGAGTTTTTCGCAAGAAGTTTTTGACGGATTTTTGTCGGAAAACGTGAACAAAGCATTATTTCACGGACATACGTTTACCGGAAATCCAACCGGATGTGCCGCTGCTTTGGCTGCAATTGATTTGCTTTTTTCGACAGAAATGCAAGTAAACATTGTTCGAATTGAAGAGCAACATTTGCAGTTTAAAAAGCGATTGGAACTTCATTCAAATACTGAAAATATCAGAACGTTAGGCATTATTCTCGCTTTTGAAATTAAAAGAGAATCATCTGAAAGTTATTATGGTGATTTTAGAAATAAGTTGTATGCTTTTTTTATCGAAAACGGCATCATTCTTCGTCCGGTGGGAAATACCATCTACATACTTCCTCCTTATGTTACCACTAATGAACAATTGGAAATAATTTATAAAACCATTGAAAAAGCGTTGCAGATAGTGTAAATTTGTATTTTATAAATTTCATTCAACTTTCTTTTTTTGAACTCAAAAATTGCCATAACTTCTTTTGCTTCGCTTTCTCCTTTAGGAAATGATGCGGTTTCTGTTTGGGAAGCCTATCAATCGGAACAATCGTTAATTAAACCCAATCAAATTGGAACTTCTACTGTTTTTGCTTCTTCTTTATCGGAAGAAAATAAACAAAAAGTAGCTGCTTTGCGATTATCCGAAACCAAATATAAATTTTTAGACGATTCGGTTTTGTTTGCCATTTTAGCTTCGCGACAAGCAGTTGCATTAGCCGGATGGGATGAAAATGCTGTTTTTGGAATAAACATTGGTTCTTCACGAGGAGCCACACAATTGTTTGAAAAGCATCATGCCGAGTTTTTATCCACCGGAAAAGCTCAAACCTTAGCTTCACCAACAACAACTTTAGGAAATATTTCGAGCTGGGTAGCTCAAGATTTGCAAAATAATGGACCGGAAATTTCGCATTCCATTACGTGTTCAACCGCGTTGCATGCGTTGCTTAACGGAATTGCTTGGCTCAAATCAGGTATGGCCGATAAATTTTTAGTGGGTGGGAGTGAAGCACCGCTAACTCCATTTACGATTGCTCAAATGCAGGCGTTGAAAATCTATTCTTCGGCGGAAAGTTCAGAGGCTTATCCGTGCAAAACCTTTGATTTTTCTAAAACAAAAAACACAATGGTATTGGGAGAAGCCGCTGCCACAATTTGTTTAGAAAGAGGTGAAAACGAAAAAGCAATTGCTTATGTAGAAGGTTTTGGCTATGCTACTGAAAATTTAAAACATTCTATTTCTATTTCTGCGGAAGCGACTTGTTTTCAAAAATCGATGAAAATGGCTTTGGGAAAAATGAATCCGGAAGAAATTGATGTGATTATTAGTCATTCACCCGGAACAATTCAAGGCGATTTGAGCGAAATGAAAGCAATTGAAATTGTTTTTGGAAATTCAATTCCATTACTCACAAACAATAAATGGAAAATTGGACACACTTTTGGTGCTTCCGGCATGTTGAGTGTAGAAATGGCTTTGTTGATGCTACAGCACAATCAATTTATTCAAGTTCCTTTTTTGAAACAACAACAGCAATCTCGTCCGTTAAAAAAAATCATGGTGAATGCGGTTGGTTTTGGTGGAAATGCGGTGAGTATAGTTTTATGTAAGGCATAAAAAAAATTGATTTCAAAAAAGAAAGTTTATAATTCAATTTGAATTTTCACTTTTCCGCCAAAACCTTTTTCTACAATATCATACAAAGTTTTGAGCGTTAAATTACCTCCGTTGTTTTCTATCCTTGAAATATATTCTCTTTTTTTGTCAATTAAATCGCCAAGTTCAGTTTGTGTTAATTGCTTTTCTTCTCGAGCTTTTTTTAATAGTAAACCAATTTTAAAACCTTGGAATTCTCTTTCAAGTTCGTCACGTCTTTCGGTTCCTTTTTCACCGTAGACATTATTTTTGATTTCTTTCCAGCTTTTAGTTTCCATACTTATTTAGTTTTCTCTTGGTAATAGTTAGTCATTAACTTTAACGCTTTCTCAATTTCATTTTTTGGAGTTTTTTGCGTTTTCTTTTGAAAGCCATTAAGTAATATTACTAGTTTTCCATTGTCAAAAAAGCAAAATACTCGCCAAATATTTGAGCCTAACTGAATTCGAGCTTCATACAGACCATTTGTTCCTTCCATCGATTTTAAATAATTGGATGGAACTCTTTCTAACGTTTCAATGGCTTCAATTATTTTGAATATTTTATCTTGAACTTTTTTTGGCTGCGATAGTAGAAAATCTTCAAAATGATTTTCGTAGGCGATGACTTCACGAACTTTCATTTTACAAAGGTAACTTAAAAGTTACTATTAAAGCAAATGTTTTCGATTTTTTCATACTAACTAAATGAATAGTATGCTTTCAAAACCATTTAGAAAACCAATTTTTTCGTCACAATTTCATTATTCTCTAGTTTTATTTTTACAATTACAACTTGATTAGAAATGTTTAATTGATTTGAACTAAATTCATTTTGATTAATATCTTCGTAGAAAGCAACTTGTTTTCCGGTTATATCAAAAACTGAAATTACTTCAATAGAATTGTTAAGTGATTTAACTTCAATTGTTTTGTTTGATTTGATTACTTGCAGATTATTTTCTGCTAATGCTGGATTTTCAACACTTAAAGTTTCGTTTGTAAATCGCAATTCAAAACGGTCGTCAAAAGTTCCCGGAGTTGTTTCAAAACTAAATGGAGCAGCTTTTAAATCATGATACAGTTCGGTAGTTTTATCAAATAGATACACATTTTGTTCGCCAAAAAATCCGTCAAATTGTTCAATCGCAATAGACATTACACCTGAAATTGTGCTTATAAAACCTATTGGAATAATTTCTGTTTCTTCAAATGGCAACGCTCTTCCTTGGATGGATAATTTATTTTCATCCAAAATAGAATATATACTCACAAAATTTCCACCGTTTGTGTGTTTTCCATCAAAACCATAATCCAATTCGTTCGTTGCATCATTTAAATAACCTAATAATGTTTCGTGATAGGCTCCGTTTTCATTTGAAATATTCAACCACAAGCGATTTTTTTCGTTTGATTCAGAAGATGTTGATGGAGATGAATTTCTGAAAAATTGATCATTTTGTTCAACCACTCTCATGCTATTGTTAAATTGTGCTTGATAGGTTCCGTTTGCCAAGTTATTTTTTACATTAATAAAAAACGCTTGTCCCGAGGCTATTTTTCCGTTTGGAGCAACGGCACCTGTAATAGCTGATCTGGAGGTTTTTACTCCACCCGTTAAATTATATGAAGCATAATCATCAGCAGTATAATTATATGCCTGATTACCCGGAATACTATTGCTGAGTGCTGTGTTGTGCGTCCATAAATAAATAGTTCCATCAAAAATATCTTTATTTACAGGATCTAAAATAAATTTGTCAATGTCAATGGCAGACGGATAAGGATTTCCGAGAAGGTTATTGGTTTTCACACCTTTTGTTGCATCCACCTTAACGTTACCGTTATTGGCAGTACCGATAAAATGACCTTCATAAACCCCTTGAGTAGCGTTGGTTAAACTCCATCCGTTTGGAGCACGAACAATATATCCTTTTCCTGCTTGCATTACATGATTTCCTCCGGAAAGTGTTGTCCAGCTTCCAAGAGCAGGATTATAACTGTGGTAACGAGACGGATTGGTGTTTGGCGATAATTGGTTTAATTTCCATCCATCAACCGGCGAAGACCAATAGCTGTAATCTAGTGTTTTCATCGGTGTTGTGTTTCTGTACACTAAAATTTCTCCCACACTTTGGCTATCGTCTTCCACTTGAACCAAACTTCCACTGTCTAAAATGGTTAAATTTCCATGAACAGTTAGGTTTGTTTCAATTTTAAAATAATTGCTTTCGGCAATAATTGCTTCTACATTTTCACTAATAAGTAATTCGCAAGCAATTAAATTTCCGTTAAATGCAGTATTATAATCACCATTTAAAATCGCTTTTACATTTTCATCCGGTGTGCCGTTATTCCATGAAGAACCATTCCAAACCGTTGTTGTTCCGCATTTTTGAGCCATGAATTCATCTGCACCAATATCTGGAGTCGTTATACTTCTGGTTTCTAAGTCGATGTCGATTGTAATACTGCTCAAAAATGTTCCTTTGTTGTCTAAATCCGGATTTTCTTCGGTTAAATGTAAATCGGTTGCCGAAACGAAATTTGGAATTAAGTTTAAAGAATTAGTGTCTTTTGAAGTGGCCGTTTTCCAATTGGCTAAAGTTGTTCTATTTGAACCCAAATAACCAATGTGTTGAGCAGAATAATAATTGTTGTAATCAATTGTTGTGAAGGCAGAACTTGTCACAGCAGAGTAGATTGCATACCGTGTTCCCGTGGTAGAAGTGTTTCCTAGAATGTTATTTACTACACTAAATTGAGAACCGGCATCAATTCGTAACGCAGCACTAGCATTATTTTGATTGGTGTTCATCACAATAGTGTTGTGGTATAATTTTATATCTCTTCCACTTCTAACATAGATTCCGTTTGCATTGTTTGTTGTTGTTCCGTTTGTTGCAACATCGCTAATAAAATTATTGCTAATTACTGTATTTGTGTTGGTAGAACTTGAAATGTTTATGTCGATTCCGCGAACAATTCCGCCACCACTATTTTTGATGTTTCTAATTACGTTTCTTGTAATGGTTGCATTGCTTGTACTTGTTCCTTGAATGTACATTGCCGCTCCAATCATATTATTTGCAGGATGTGAAAAATTTAAAATCTGATTTCCTGAAATACTATAAGTCAATCCGTTTATAATATTCATTCCATACATGTTTGTGCTTCCACTGTTGATGTGACGAAGACCATCAATAATATTATCATCTATCCTAAAATTACTAACGTTGTTGATATAGAAACCCATGTCCGGTTTCTGACTGTCAACGGTTGTAATCAACTTGTTGTTGGTAATGGTAAGATTGGTAATTCGAGTAGAATTAGTGTTGCTATTCACATGAACACCTTGTCGGATATTAATAAACTCGTTGTTGCTAATTTGTGTGTTTGTATTGTTGGCAGTTGCCATACTGTTTGAAATAGTACCATTATCGGTGCTTGCATTTCCACCGGAAAAAACGCCACTTAACCAAAGACCATCTTGATTTCTATTAGTGTTTTTTAGGATGGTGTTTTTTATTGTTATGTTTGTTGCAGCATTAGTCCCGTTACTGGCAATCCAGAAAACAGTTTGACTTAAATAGTTTACCGCATTATTATTTTGCAAGGTTAAATTGCGACTATTTTGATTATTGGAATTGTTTCCGTTAATGATGATATTATCACCTCCATTAATTTTTATTACCGCAGCAACTCCGGTATATCCGTTTGGATTATTCACTGAAATGGTCACGTTTTTATTTTCTGCCGGTTCAATTGTTACCGTATTTGTAGTGCTTGAGCCAGCAAACGAATTGATTTGAAGTGTGGCAGTATAACTTTCGTTGTTCAGTAGTTTAAATACTACCGGACCATTAACGCCATTTGTGTTTAATCTGGCAATTGCATTTTGTAAATTGTTAAACGGACTAGCTTGCCCGGTGCCAATCTGATATGTTCCGTTTAAGGCTTGAGCAAAAGTGAAAAGTGGTAAAAAGCAAACAAAAAATAAAATTTTTTTCATAGTAGATTTGGTATTTTTTTTAGGGGCAATTCTTTTTTGTACTAATTTTCGTTGTCAAAACTATTTCTTAATTTTTTTAAATCAAAATAAAAAATCGATAAAGTGTATAATTTTAACGCCAAAACACAACATTTAACGTTTTTTGAAAGAAAAAACATATTAATATGATTTTTCATCTCTTTTATTTACGGCAAAAGTACTTCCATGGTTTTCGCATTAAAATTAAATCAGGTGAATTGTAATAGAAAACGATGAGCAACATCAATTAACAGTTTTCGTGTTGTACGTCGATAACGTTAACAGATTTTAACAAAGTGTTGGTTTTGCTGGGTTTGGAGGGAAGATGGGGGATGGAAGATGGGAGATGGAAGATAGAAGATAGAAGATGGAGGAGCGAAGATGGAAGAGTTAAGATAAACGTTCCAATTTTTTGGAAGCTTCATACACCCAATCGCTTTCCCAGCCTTTTCGGAGTAAGGTGTCGCAGAATTTTTTTCTTTTTTTGAGTATATTTTTTTCGGAAATTGAATCCCACGTTTTTTCCGCTAAATCAGTAAAAGTAATCTCATATTCTTCTTCCGGAATTTCATTTAAACCCATTCGAATTAAATAATCAGAAATGTTTCGTTGTTTCAATTCGTTTGAAATTCGTTTTTTTCCCCACTTTTTTTGGTGAAATTTACTGATGGAAAACAACTTAGCAAACCGTTCTTCGTTCAGAAAATTATGATGAATTAAATGCACAATCACTTCGTCATGTTGGTTTTGAGGAACCGCTAATGCATACAATTTTTGAACCACTTCGGCATGGCAACGCTCCTGATATGAGCAGTAGAATTCCATCTTTTGAACTATTTCTAAAAGCGAAGTGTTTGACTGTGAACTCAATGATAGAAATTTAGTGGTTTTTTGTTAATAATTTAGTAACGCAAAGGTATTGAAATTCTGCAATTTAGCTGTAAATTTGTACCCACCAAAAATTCAACTATAAAAGCCAAAAAAACTATAAAAACTTATCATTTCCAAAAATGAAAACAAGAATACTTTTATTAGCACTTTTATTGAGTGCTTTTTCGTGGGGGCAATCGATTTTTGAAAATCCGATTACAGGAACAAATCCCAATACAGCTAACCCTTACACAACTGGTCAAGTTGTAGCAACTAATTTGACGGCTTCCGGTATCGGGAGAGGGTCAGGAGTGGCAGGATCTAATGCGAATAATAGATATAATGCTTCAGGTTGGGATTCAGCATCATTAAATACAAACGATTATTTTCAGTTTACGCTTACTCCTGCCGCTGGGTATCAAATTGATTTTGTTAATTTTGTTTACACAGGTCAAGCATCTGGAACGGGAGCTACTAGTTTTGCATTTCGTTCAAGTGTAGATGGCTATGCCTCAAATATTGGCACTGCATCTGCAGCAGGAACTACAATTTCTCTTACAGCGGCTACTTATCAAGGAATAACTTCTGCTATAACTTTCCGAATTTATGGATGGGGAGCTAGTGCTGCCGGTGGAACTTTTAGTATTAATGATTTCACTTTTAATGGCTATGTATATTCAACAGTTCCAGCGGCACCAATAATCACCAGTGAATTAAATGTCTCAGGTTTTGTTGGAGATCCGTTTAGTTATACAATAACTGCAATAAATAGCCCTACCTCTTTTAATGCTACTAGTTTACCTCCGGGATTTTCAATAAACACAACAACAGGTGTAATTACAGGAACACCAGGAGCAATAGGGACTTTTTATATCTCAATATTTGCAATAAATGCAAGCGGTTCAGATGAACAAACACTAACATTAACAGTAAGTAATCCAGGTCCCGAAATTAATGTTAGAGGTGCAACAGGAGCAACTAATAATATAGTTAACGGGAGTACAATTCCAAATGCGTTCAATAACACACTATATGCTGCTCAAAATATTGGAAACAATCAACTGAAAGATTTTAGAATACAAAATATAGGAATTTCAAACCTTAATTTAACAGGAGTACCTCGTGTGCAGATATCTGGTCACACCACAGATTTTACAGTTACAACTCAGCCTTCTTTAAATGTTTTGCCTGGTGGTTTTTCAGATTTTGTAATCCGATTTGCTCCAACTACAGGAGGAGTTAGAACAGCTGTTGTTTCTATAATAAATAATGATTCAGATGAAAATCCATATACCTTCACTATTCAAGGAACAGGAATTGCACCCGATATTAGTGTGATAGGGAATGGGGTAGATATTATAAATGGAAGTACAACAACTTCCTTAACAAATCACACCAATTTTGGTAATGTAAATGAGGCCGGTGCAGCCAGTAAAGACCGTAATTTTTATATTGCTAATTATGGAGGAGCGAATTTAACTCTTTCAGCCGCAACAATTAGCGGACCAAATGCTGCTGATTTTACAGTTTTTGCATCGCCTGTTACTCCTGTTGTTGCAAATAGTGTTTCAATTTTAACGATTCGGTTTAACCCATCTGCACTAGGCTTAAGACAAGCCACAATCTCAATTCCTAATAACGTTTCAGGAAAAAGCCCTTATGTTTTTGCAATATCTGGAGTTGGAATTAATTTTGATGAATGTGTTCTTACAACACCCAGTCTAATTTTTTCTCAAAACTTTGATACAGTAAATACATTAGGATATACTCTTTCAACTTTTTCTACTGGAACAACTCCTGTTGTTGCAGGCGGACAAGCTTTTGGAAGTAGTAGATCAGTTTCAACTAACAAATTTATAGGCACACGAAGTTTACAAGTAAACGGAGCCTTTGCCGCTTCATACAGTGATAATGATGGTTATTCCACAGTATTGTTTGATGCGGTGGATGTTACTTCCTATTCAGAGGTAGAATTGCGTTTTAATGTAGGTGCTTATTCAACTAGCTCAACACAAGGATTAGACTTTGGTAGTGATCAAATTAGAATTTTTATCAGTTCCGATGGAGGATTAACTTGGTCTAATGAACTCATAGTTAAAGGAGATGATAATTCTATTTGGGATATAAACACGGCTACACCCGCTAATTACATAACAAATTATCGAGGAGTTAATATTCCTTTACAAACTGCTCCCACTACAACAAATTCAGTTAATTTAGGTATTAAGCATTATAGGTTAACGACTTTGCCGATTTCTAATCAACTTCAGATTAAGTTTGAATTTTATGTTGATCGTTCAGATGAAATTTGGGTATTAGATAATGTAGAAATAAGAGGAAGAACTCCATTTACAAGTGTTTGGGAAAGTAATAACTGGACAGGAGGAGCACCAGATCAATTTAGAAAAGCTATTTTTAGAGATGATTACAACACTGGAGCACACGGAAATGTAGTAGCTTGTGAATGTGAGATAGATGCTACACATACAGTAACCATAAATGCAAATAGTCATATCCAATCTGCAGGACGAATTGTAAACAATGGAACATTAACCGTTCAACACAACGGAAGTTTAATTCAATTAGATGATTATGCTGTAAACAGTGGAAACATCAGCGTACAACGAACCGCCAATATTCGTCGTTTAGACTATGTGTATTGGTCGTCTCCTGTTGCTTCTTTTCCTGTGTTAAACATTTCTACAGGAACTCCGGCTTCCAATGTCTTTAAATGGTTGCCAACTATTTCCGGAAATTTTGGAAATTGGACAACCGCAAACGAAAACATGGTGCAAGGAAAAGGCTATATTGTTCGCGGGCCTTCCACTTTTACTACAACCATTCAACCTTTTACTACCGCATTTACAGGCATACCAAATAACGGTATCTTTACACCGGATATTGAAAGGGGGTCATATACAAACCCAACTGGTTACCCAAGTCCAACAAATCCTTTAATAACGGTAACCGCCAACGATGATAATTTCAATTTGATAGGAAATCCGTATCCTTCTGCAATTAGCGTTTTGGATTTTTTAAATGAAAATGCAAACATCGAAGGTTCTGTTCGAATTTGGACACATGGTGACTTGCCCGATACACCTTTTAGTGATCCGTTTTATAACAATTTTGCTTATAATTATGATCCAAATGATTATATCGTTCACAATGGTTTAGGAACAACAAGCGGACCGTTAGGGTTTAACGGTTTTATAGCATCGGGACAAGGATTTTTTGTGTTAATGAATGATGGAGCTGCTACAACAGAAACCGTGACGTTTAAAAATTCCATGCGAAATATAGCCAACACCAATAATCAATTTTTTAGACAAGCCAGTCAGTTGCAGGGTGAAGATGATTTTAAAATTTGGTTAGATTTTATTCCTCAAAACGGAAGCCCGGCTAGAACTTTGGTGGGTTATACAGATGGTGCAACCAATGAAAAAGATAGATTATTTGATGCTTCTACCAAAGTAGATGGTTCTGCTAAAATGTATTCTATTATTGATGATAAACCTTATATTATTCAAGGAAGAGCTTTGCCTTTTGATGAAAATGATGTGGTGCAAATGGGTTATAATACGTTTACGGCAGGAACATTTACTGTTGCCATTGCCGATGCAGTAGGATTAGGCAATAAAAAAGTATATTTAGAAGATAAACTTTTAGGAGTTATTCATGATTTAACCGCAAATCCGTATGTATTTGTTTCTACTGTAGGAACATTTAATGATCGTTTTGAATTGCGTTATACAAATGAAATACTTTCTACGCCGGATGTAACGGAAATAGCTTCTGCAGTAATTGCATTTACTACAAACGGACAGCTTCATGTGAAATCTTCGCTAGAAAAAATAAATAGTGTTTTGGTTTATGATGTTTTAGGACGATTAGTGTTTTCTCAAAAAGGACAAAATTCTAATGAATTTGTTGCCAATACTACGCTTTCCAAACAAACAATTATAGTTCAAATTGAATTAGAAAACGGTCAACTGGTTACCAAGAAATTGATTTTATAAGGTTTTTTAAAAATAAAAATTAAGAAATCCCTTCCGTTTTTGGAGGGGATTATTTGTTTCGTATAGTATTTTTTTAAATACAAAATAATAGAAAAATAGAGTTCTTTCAACCGGAAATCAACAAATTGAAATAAAGTTAATATTGGAACCACTTCAAAAAATTGAGTTGAATGATGTATTGGGAAGAATACTCTTCTCTAAAGATGCTCATTAAAGTCAATCGTTTTTGTTCTGGGGTTAAAACCATCTTTTCAAACCTTTACGATAAAAGTTCAATTGACTACTGGACAAACGATTATTAAAAAGATAATTTTTTAAAAAAAAAATACATAAAATTTAGAAAGCCGGAAATTTATCCGGCTTTTTTTTGCCGTTTATCGATGTTCTTTGCTGATTGCCGAACTTAACGTATTGATAACCTGATTTTATGGTTTTCTTATTCATTCTACTTAAATTTGTTATGTCAAAAATTAAAAACTATTTACATGATGAAAACAAAAATTACTTTTAAACCCTTTTTCTTGCTATTGCTCTTTGTGGCAACGATGGGTTGGGGTCAGACTTTTGAGCAGATTACGACTCTTGAGTCATTAACAAGTGGTGAGTATCTCATAGTGGGCGATGGCTCGACTAATGATGGAATTATGCTAAACACAACAAGTAGTGGGCCAATTATTAACTTCACTGCTGTAACCAATCCGGGAAGTACAATTACTACGGGTTTTACAAACAATAATGTATTTGCCATTTCTGTTGAGTCAAATCAAATTACAATTTACAATCCATCTGTTGGATATGTGTCATGGGGTAATACAGGAACAGGAACTACAAATCATGCAGGTTTTTTTAATAACACACCGACAAATAACGAAAAATGGACGTATAGTGTTGCTTCAGGATTGTGGACATTAAGCAATGTTGCTACGCCGGCTAGACAATTGCAATGGAATAATTCAAGTCCACGATTTGCCTGTTACACATCAGCACAAGTAAAATTAAAATTATATAAAAAGCAAGTTGTTGTTTCAGAACCAACCCTTTCTGCTACTCCAACTACAATTTCAGATTTAACATATGTTGTTGATGAAGGACCTTCAAATGCTTCATCATTTGTAGTAAGCGGAGCAAATTTGGATGGGTCAGAAGATATTACGCTATTGGCTGATACAGGTTTTGAAATTTCTACCGATAATTTAGCTTTTAGTGAAGAAATTGTTTTAACCGGATATAATGGAACGAATACAACAATTTTTGTTCGATTAATTTCAGGTTTAACAGCAAATAGTTATTCAGGAATTGTTTATATAGCAGGTTATGAATTAGAATCAGAAGTGACTGTTTCCGGTACGGTGACAGAACCAGCCGGACCATTAAACCACTTGGTTATTAGTCAAGTTTATGGTGGCGGCGGAAATACAGGAGCACCTTTTAAAAACGATTTTGTTGAGATTTACAACCCTACTACAACTGCGGTAAGTTTAAACGGATGGTCTATTCAGTATGCTTCTAGTAGTGGTACAGCATGGACAAATAATGTAAATTTGCCAAATAAAAGCGTTCAACCAGGTGGTTACTTTTTAGTGCAGCTAGCCGGTGGTGCTACAGGTAGTGATTTGCCAACAGCAGATCATACCGGAACTATTAACATGGCTGGAACAAATGGAAAAGTAGCTTTAGTAAATAGCACAACGCCTTTAACCGGTGGTTGTCCAACTGATGCAAGTATTATTGATTTTGTAGGTTATGGAAGTGCAAATTGTTTTGAAGGATCTGGAGCCACTTCAGTTCTTTCTAACACAACAGCAGCTATTAGAAATAATAATGGTTGTGATGACACCGATGTCAATTCTGCCGATTTTACAGTGGCTACACCTACACCACGAAATTCAGCTACGGCTTCTTTTTTCTGTGATTTTGTAACATCACCAATACTAACCGCTACACCGATGGCTGTTTCGGGACTAAACTATATAGTTGGCTCAGGTCCATCTAACTCAAGTTCTTTTCAGTTAAGTGGTTTAAATCTTGATGGAAGTCAAAGTGTAACAGTATTGCCGGGTGATAATTTTGAATTATCACTTGATAACTCAACATGGTTTGGATTTGCTGAAGGTGGAATAACGCTTTCCAATTATACAGGCGGTGCAACTACAGTATCGGTTCGTTTAGTTGATGGATTAGCTGTTGGACCTTATGCTGATATTGTTTATATAGAAGGTTATGGATTTGATTTAGAAATTAATGTGTCTGGCGAAGTTGAATCACTTCCGGACCCTGAATTAGTTGTTTCAGCAAGTGCATTCGATTTTACTAATGTTGTTGTGGGAGAAAGCAGTGCGAGTCAATCTTTCACAGTTTCAGGATCTTTTTTAACATCGAATGTTCTACTTGTAGCACCAGGCGATTTTGTATTGAGTACGAATGATGTTAATTTTTCTTCCTTTTTAAATTTAGGACAAACGGGTGGAAATATCAATGGAGAACCTGTTACAGTTTATGTTCGTTTTCAACCTTCTTTTTCAGGAGCTACCGGTGGTGATATCGAAATATCTTCAGCTGGAGCTATTACTCAAATTGTAACTGTGTCAGGAACGGGTGTTGATCCAGTTATTGATGCACCAGTTGCATTAGCCGCTACATTTGTAGGTGCTGATTCTTTTGTAGCTAATTGGGAAGAAGTAGTAGGTGCAGCAAGTTATCAAATTGATGTTTACTCAGAAACCTCTACTTTAAGTCCGGAATTAGTGACTAACGGAGGTTATGAAAACGGAAATACAAATGGCTATACTTCGGTTAGTGGTTCAGATAATTATCTTATTTCGACCGCAAATCCACATACAGGAATTTACTATGTATCCAGAACCGGAACCGCAACGTCAATAATTCAACAAGATGTAAGTGTGGAAGTAGGTAAAACATATGTGTTTTCATTTTGGTATAACGACTATGCTGCGTCAGGTACAAATGGATTAAAAAACTTCTCCATTCAAGGAACTTCCGGAACCAGTTATATCGAAGGAGGAACACCTGCAAAACTTCCTGCAGCTAGTACTTGGACTAAATATGAAAGAACTTTTACAGCTACACAATCAACAGTTAGAATCAGTTTACGTTCTTATGAAGCTGTTTCAATTGATGATATAAGTATTCGATCTACCGATACCGTACTTGAAAATGTTCCTGTACTTGGTTCACCTTTTACTGTTTCTGCTCCAGACACTTCCTTATCAGTTTCTGGATTAGCTAGCTCAACAACGTATTACTACGTAGTACGTGCTTTTGACGGTACAACTTCTGAAAATTCAAACGAAATTTCTGTTTTAACATTAACACCTACTCTTTGGTATCTAGATATTGATGAAGACGGATTTGGAGATGACAACGAAACGCTATTGGAAGTTGATCAACCTTTTGGTTACGTAGCTATTGGCGGCGATTGCGACGATACTGACGAAACCATATATCCTGGAGCCACAGAAATCTGTTACGACGGAATTGATCAAAACTGTAATGGTAATTTAAATGACGGATGTCCTGTTGTTTTAGCTCAATTGCGTACAGATAATTGCGGAGCAACACTAACAGCTATTAATGAGGTATTACGTGGTGATTTAGTATCGCCAAGTGTTCCAAATGGAGTTGCTAGAACAGGTTACCGTTTTAGATTAACTAATACGTTAACAAATGAGTTCCGTGAAGTAGAAACGTCAAACTATGTGTTCCAAATTTCTAGTACAGACATTGCAGAATATGCTACTGT
>NZ_JBYFCC010000030.1:0-42070 GCF_057652995.1 Flavobacterium sp. T50_26 | reverse complement strand
ATAAATTTAAACTTTTTCTAATTAACTCCTTTTGAAATTCTAAATTAAAACACTTTGCAAAGTAAAGGTGAGGGATTACTTCACTTTATTTTTATTTCCATTGGAGTTCAGTGAATTTCATTTGAAGTGGAAAGCCCGCAGCACAAAGGTTGAGTTTTTACGGGTTGTGCCGGCGACCAACGGAAGCCGAGCACAACCCGACAAAAACCAACCTTTGGACGAGGACTTGCAACGAAAAGCCCGACCCTTGTGGACACGCCAAAGTTATAAAAAAAGCCCCAAGTTTCCTTGAGGCTGAATAAATATTATGCTAAAACTTCTTTGATTCTTCGCATTGCTTCGGTGAGCAATTCTTCGCTGGTTGCATAGGAAAATCGAATGCAATCGGGGTTTCCAAAGGCATCTCCGGTTACTGTGGCTACGTTCGCTTCAGCTAACAAATACATCGAAAAATCGGTTGCGTCTTTGATTAGGGTTCCGCGTAATGTTTTTCCAAAGAATGACGATACATCAGGAAATACATAAAATGCACCTTCCGGAACATTGATTTTTAGACCCGGAATTTCTTTGATTAAACCAACGACTAAATCTCTTCTTTTATGGAAAGCTTCCACCATATAATTCAACACTTTTGGGTCGGCATCCACAGCGGCAATCGTAGCTCGTTGAGCAATAGAATTGGCTCCTGAAGTCACTTGGCCTTGCATTTTTGTACACGCTTTGGCAATAAATTCCGGTGCTCCGATATAACCGATTCTCCATCCTGTCATTGCGAATGCTTTGGCGACACCATTCACAGTGATAGTTCTTTCAAACATTCCCGGAACGGAAGCAATACTGCAAAAAGTTCCTGAAAAATTGATGTGTTCGTAGATTTCATCGGCTACCACGTAAATGTTTGGGTATTTTTCCAAGACTTTGGCAATGGCTGTAAATTCTTCACGACTATAAACAGATCCGCTTGGGTTGCAAGGCGAGCTGTACCAAATCATTTTGGTTTTTGGTGTGATGGCTTTTTCTAATTGTTCGGCAGTGATTTTAAAATCACTTTCTACGGAAGTTGGAACTTCAACCGGAATTCCGCCTGACATTTTGATGATTTCGTAATAGCTCACCCAATACGGAGCGGGTAAAATTACTTCGTCACCATCATTCAACATACATTGAGCAATGTTGTAAAGTGATTGTTTTGCACCGGTGGAAACAACAATGTTTGCCGGCTTGTAATCTAAATTGTTATCTCTTTTGAATTTTCTGCAAATGGCTTCTTTTAATTCGGCATAACCATCAACAGGCGAATAAGTGCTGTAATTTTCGTCGATTGCTTTTTTTGCCGCTTCTTTAATAAAGTCGGGCGTGTTAAAATCAGGTTCGCCTAAACTTAAACTGATGATATCTTTTCCTTGAGCTTTTAATTCTCTTGCCAATGCTGCCATAGCTAAGGTTTGAGAAGTAGATAAATTGTTAATTCTATCCGATAACGAATTCATTATAGTTGTGTTTTGTGTGTTTAAATTTTAAAAAGTAATCTAGTTACGCCATTTGTGGTTCTTGACCCAACTCTTTCAAATGTTTGAAGTGAGCGATAACCGCAGCTCTCATGGTTTTGAATTCGTGATAAGGAAGATTACATTCTTTGGCAGTTTCTCTCACAATATCAGCAATTTTACCGTAGTGAACGTGACTGATATGAGGGAAAATATGGTGTTCAATTTGGTGATTTAAACCACCGGTGTACCAATTTACAATCCAGTTTTTAGGAGCAAAATTGGCGGTTGTAAATAGTTGGTGAATTGCCCAAGTATTTTCGATTTCACCAACTTCGTTTGGAACCGGATTTGTAGTTTCGTCAACAACGTGAGCTAATTGGAAAACAATGCTTAAAATTAAACCGGCTGTATAATGCATTACTGCAAAACCTAATAGAACTTTCCACCAAGTGATTCCTAAAACCATTGGAATTACTAACCAAATTGAAAAATAGATCACTTTAGTAATTATTAAAGTTGTCCATAAAATTTTAGGACTTTTTGGTTCTCCGTAGGATAATTTACGTTTCAAATAAGCTCGCATTTGTTTGAAATCGGTAGTGATTGCCCAATTGAATGTTAGTAAACCATATAAGAAAACAGAATAATAATGTTGAAATTTATGAAAATATCTCCATTCTGATTGTTTTGAAAATCGGATAACTCGACCAGCGTCCAAATCTTCGTCGTGACCAACGATATTGGTATAAGTATGATGTAAAACATTGTGTTGAACTTGCCAATTGTACACATTTCCGGCAAGAATATAAATGCTTCCACCCATAATTTTATTCAACCAAGGTTTGTTAGAGTACGAACCGTGATTTCCGTCGTGCATTACATTCATTCCAACGCCTGCCATTCCAACGCCAATTACGACGTTAAGTAAAAGATACGTCCAAAATGGCATATCCATAGCCAAAAGGAAGAAGTAAGGAGTTAAAAAGATAGTAAACATCACGATTGTTTTCAAGTGAAGTTTCCAGTTTCCGGTTTTTTGTAGATTATTTTCTTTGAAGTAATTATTCACTCGACTATTAAGCGTTCTAAAAAACTTTAGATTGTCTTCTTTAGAGAATGTTGGAATTGTGGTATTCATGTAATTAAAAATTTTTTCAAAGGTAAGTATTAATATAAATCATAACGTTGAACAAACAATAAAATTTCAACACCAAAATGCTTACTTTTGTTAAAAATAGCACAATATGGAAGAAATTTTAAAGTATTTTCCTAATTTATCTGAAAATCAAGCACTTCAGTTCAAAAAATTAGGCGAATTATATCCTGAATGGAATGCAAAAATCAATGTAATTTCCCGAAAAGATATTGATGAATTGTATGTGAAACACGTTTTACATTCATTAGGAATTGCCAAAGTAATGGAATTTCAACCAAAATCGACGGTTTTGGATGTGGGAACCGGCGGTGGTTTTCCGGGAATTCCGTTAGCGATTTTATTTCCTGAGACCCGTTTTTATTTGATTGATGTAATTGCAAAAAAGATAAAAGTGGTTAATGAAGTGGCAACGGCTTTAGGACTAAAAAATGTAAAAGCCGAACAATTACGTGCCGAAAATGTCAAAGGTGATTTTGATTTTATCGTTAGTAGAGCAGTAACAAACATGCCGGATTTTGTTTCTTGGATAAAAGATAAAATCAAAAAACAAAATAATCATGAACTTAAAAATGGAATTTTGTATTTGAAAGGTGGCGATTTAACCGAAGAATTAAAAGATTTTCCAAAAGCTACAGAATATAATTTATCGGATTATTTTTCAGAAGAATTTTTTGAAACGAAGAAAGTCGTGCATTTGCCGTTGAAGTTTAAAGTGTAAAAAAACATTTAGATACTTCGCCTTTTTGTGTCATTTCGACGAAGGAGAAATCACATAATTTGCTCACGATATGTGATTTCTCCTTCGTCGAAATGACACGACAGGTTCTATTTCTGTTTTTAGGAAATATAATTATAAAAATTAATTCTTAATCAACTTTTGAACAAAACTTCTTTCAGCAGATTCAATTTTTAAAAAGTAAAATCCGTTTGATAAATTAATTTCTACTTGATGATTTCCTTCAATTGATATGTTATTCTGCGAAAAAACTTTTTTCCCCGAAGCATCAACAATCAAAATAGTTGCGTTTGAAAGTAAATTCGAACTGTAGATTTCAATCGTATTTTTAATAGGGTTTTTGATGATAATATTTTCAGATAAAATTGGTTGTTCAACAGATAACGGTTCGTTCAAAATTTCCTCCAAAGCAAATTCTACATTTCCTGCAGATAACGTCACGTGATCTTCATTTTCTGTTGGAACAAAAGTGGCTGCAAAAGGTGTAATTGACGCATCATTCACGGTTGCATACCAATTTGGATTGCTAATAGCCAAAGAACTCAACGTTGGAATAAAGCAAAAACGGTCAATCGCTAAGTTTGCTAAAAAGTCATCCACAGTAGGGTTGCCGCTTGCGGCTTCTGTAAAATCAGCAACATTAAACATCCCGCCTGGTGCAGAATCAAATCCGGAAGAAGAGGCCGGAGAAGCTGCATTGGCTTGACTTGTTAATGCGGTTATCCAAATAAAAATAAATTGTTGTGCTCTAAATCGGCTTACCAATTGATTTGAAACGCCTGCCGGTGGTGTAAAACGTACATCAAAACGTGCTCTTTGCGTGTCGGTGGCATTTACAATATAATCATCCAAAACAAACATTCCCGGGGTTCCGGTCATGGTTCCGTTTCCGCTTCCATTGCTGATGGCTACGTTTCTGGTTTCAGTTGGAAATCCCATTGCGTTTATTTCATTTTGAAAAGCTGTTCTAAAATTCGGAGCTCCGGTTGGCAATTGAATGGCATTATCAAACTCGGTCGCACTTCCGGTTTGCAAATGTCCGGTGAAATGATCCAGTAACATTTGTTTGGCTGCAGGACTCGAAATTACGCTGTTTACAATTTCCTGCAACGTTACATCGCCCAACGGACCATTTGCCATATAATTAAAAAGATGCTGAAACCCAATCGGAACATTTGCCCCCAAATGTGGCGTATCAAACGAAATATACAAACGTGTGTCGTGTTCCATATCATTTTGTTCCATATATCGCAAGGCGTAACGCGAAATGAGTCCGCCCATACTCGGTCCGATCACAACATTTTTTTCTGTTCCAACTTTTTGAGCATTAATTTGATTGATAAGTTCTACTAAAATCATTGCGTTTCGTTGAATAAAATCGGCTCCACCATCAATCACAATTCCGTCTGTGGGAGAATATTGTGGAAAGTTTAGTACAACGATGTCAAAACCTTCGTTGCGAACGATGTCGCCTAAATTTTGATTGGTGTCACCATAATTCAAAAGAGAATAAATTAATTCGGTGTTTCTTGTATCGCCCGGATCAAAACCATCGATTAGAAAAATGGGTTTGTCTAAAACTTGATTAACGTTATCTAAGTAAATTTCATATTCGCCTTGACCCAAATAAGCCACACTTTCGCCGTAACCTTGATATGGAATGGATGCGGTAATTGTTTCGGCTAAAATATCATTTCCATTGCGATTGGCCGTGGTTGAACTTCCTTGAACATCGAAAGTTGATTTGATGATGTTACTTTCTCCGTTGGTGAAATCAATTTTAAATGAAATTGATTTTTTGCCGGAAGTTGCAAAATTTACATTAATAGGTTGATTAATGATAACTGTTTGCCAAAGACTTTCGTCGGTAAAGCTGATGTAAATAGCTTTAATGTTTTTGGAAGTTGTATTAAAAATATTTTTGTCTTTCAAAATAAATTCAACTGATTTATTTTTTGATTTTGAAACCAACGGAGCCATCAATTCAATCTCATGTTTTTGAAAAGCATCAGCAGACGAATTATTCAACACAAATTGATTGTTGTTTTTAGAGATGATATTGCTTTCTAATACTTCTGTTTTGATGGTCTCCACTTCAGAAATTAAAATAGAAAGTGGAATTTGTTTAGTAAAAAAAGTATCATCTGCCTCTTCTTTCAGAATTTCATATTTTGGCAATCGCTGTAAAAAATCGGCACGTTGAATTTCGTGATAGACTTGTCTGAAATACATCGCAGAAATTTCATCTTTTTTGGTTTTGGTGATTTTAGAAATATCAAAAACCTGATTGTATAAAATCTTAGTTTGTGTATGTTCTTTCAATAAATCATATTCTCCTTTTTGAGCAAAAGAAAATAAAATTGAAAATAAAGCGAAGAGCGTAATTTTTGTTTTCATTGGCCAGAGATGATTTTTGAAGTTAATTGGTTTATTTCTATCAAATATAAAAAAAAGTCCGAATAGTTAACATTCGGACTTTCAAATTTTTTGATTTATACTTAATTAACCCAAGAATGGATAACGGTAATTTTCAGGTGTAACAAACGTTTCTTTGATTGTTCTTGGCGAAACCCAACGCAATAAGTTTTGTGCAGAGCCCGCTTTGTCGTTGGTTCCGGAAGCTCTTGCTCCACCAAAAGGTTGCATTCCAACCACGGCTCCGGTTGGTTTGTCGTTAACGTAGAAGTTTCCGGCACAATTTTCTAAGGCTTGCGTTGCTTCGGTAATAGCATAACGATCTTGACTGAAAACAGCTCCTGTTAAGGCATATTCTGAAGTTTCATCAATTAATGTTAAGGTTTCTTTCCATTTTTTATCTTCGTAAACATAAATGGTTAAAACCGGTCCGAATAATTCAGTTTCCATAGTGGCATATTTTGGATTGGAAGTCAAGATAACCGTAGGTTCTATAAAATAACCAACTGATTTATCATAATTTCCACCGATGATTACTTCGGCATCTTTGTCTTTTATAGCTTGATCGATGAATTTGGCTAATTTATCAAAC
The DNA here is from genome assembly GCF_057652995.1 of Flavobacterium sp. T50_26. Taxonomy (NCBI): domain Bacteria; kingdom Pseudomonadati; phylum Bacteroidota; class Flavobacteriia; order Flavobacteriales; family Flavobacteriaceae; genus Flavobacterium; species Flavobacterium sp. T50_26. Next base: position 35,681 of record NZ_JBYFCC010000030.1, on the reverse strand, counting down.
GAACCTTCATGAATTACCGCTGTAAAGAAATTTGAAAAATCTTCGGGTGAACCCATTTTGATGGTTGCCATTTCCGATTTTAATTCGGCTTCAACAGCTGGCCATAAACTTTTTGGAATATAAGCTCTGGAAGCGGCCGAACATTTTTGTCCTTGAAATTCAAAAGCACCACGAATTAATCCGGTAGCTACTTGTTTTACGTTGGCACTTGGATGAGCTAAAACGAAATCTTTTCCGCCTGTTTCGCCAACAATTCTTGGGTAGGTTTTATATTTGTGAATGTTGGTTCCGATTTTTTTCCAGATTTCTTTGAAAACAAACGTTGAACCGGTGTAATGAACTCCGGCAAAATCAGCGTGATCAAAAATAGTATCGGAAATCATCACAGCATCTCCAAAAACAACGTTGATTACACCATCCGGAACTCCTGCTTCTTTGAAAACATCGATAATGATTTTTGCAGAAAATACTTGGCTATCACTTGGTTTCCAAATCACCACATTGCCCATCATGGCTGCACTGGCAGGAAGATTGGCGGCAATAGCTGTAAAGTTAAATGGCGTAATAGCATACACAAATCCTTCTAACGGTCGGTATTCTACACGATTCCAAACCGAAGAATCGGAAGCGGGTTGGTCGTTATAAATTTGTGTCATGAATTCAACATTGTATCGCAAAAAGTCAATTAATTCACACGAAGCGTCGATTTCAGCTTGGTGAATGGTTTTGGACTGAGCGATCATTGTGGCGGCATTGATTTTGGCACGATACGGTCCGGCAATCAATTCGGCTGCTTTTAAGAAAATGGCAGCACGTTGTTCCCACGGCATAGCTGCCCAAGCTTTTCTGGAATCTAATGCGTTTGCGATTGCTTTTTCTACGTGACTTTTTTCGGCTAAATGATAGGTTCCTACGATGTGTTTGTGATCGTGTGGAGCCGTCATGTTACGCGTATTTTTGGTGCGAATTTCGTCGCTACCTATATATAATGGTACATCGATTTTGCTGTTCCACATTTCTTTGTAAGCCATTAAAACAGCTGCTTTTTCAGGACTGTTGGGAGCGTATGATTTTACGGGTTCGTTGATGGCTTTGGGTACGTGAAAAAATCCTTTTAACATAAGTGTGTTGTTTGATTATTAGACATTTTGGTAATTATATAATTCTTTCTGTGTGAATTATGTAATGGAACACAAAAGTACAAAGGTTTTTTTGAATTTTTGATAACCCTGTTTGTATTTTAGGGAATTGTTAGCACTCTCGCCTAGCCCCGATAGAAGTGGAAAGCCTTTTGCAGGATTGTTGCATTTTTTCTTGGTGAAAAAGAGCGACCTTGGGAGCTACTTTTTTGCCATAGAAAAAAGCAACAAGACAAAAAAGCTTGTAACGGAAAGCGGGAAATAGCTTCTGGAAATTAATTTAAAGCAAATGGTGCTCCTAACTTGAAAGTAGGTACAATGACTCTGAAATTGCGGGTTGACGTGAAATTAATCATATTAAAATGACCTCGCATGGCTCCAAACGGCGAAGACAATAAACAACCGGAACTATAGGTGTGACTTTCGCCGGGTTTTAGGACGGGTTTTTTGCCGATAACTCCTTCGCCATCAACGATTTCTTTATGGTTGAGTGAGTCAAAAATTTCCCAATGACGTGACATTAATTGTACGGAATCTTTGCTATGATTTTCGATGGTAATGTGGTAACTAAAGGCAAAATGAAGCTTGTAGTTCTTGAAGTAAGTGCCTTCAAAACTAGTAGTAACTGAAATTTTTATGCCTCTTGTTATTTGTGAAACCATAATTTAATATAACAAAAACCCTATAAACAAAACAAAAAGTGCTACAAATGAAGCAGTTGTTGGTAATAGAAAGCTCAAAATTACAAATTTTAATATTGTTTTCCACCTACTTTGTTGATAAAAATTTCTTAAAGCTTTGTAGAAGTAAATGGGGAAGATAAAAATGAATAACCATGTTAAATCTGCATTTACTATCAAAGATATAATTTCTTCGGCAAAGATGAGTAGAAACACAAAACTCATAAAATTGAAAACAAAAACCATGTGTTCTGCGTAGGACAATTTTTTTCGGTAATAAATAATAGCAAAAACGATGGTAAGGAACGGTAATGAGACAAATAGAATGAAGGGAGCTTTTTCTTCTATATATTCACCAAACTTTTCTATCCCTAATGTTCCTGATCCATCTTCATCATTGAATTTTCTTGTTTGATAGGTTTTTTTGAGTAAATATAAATTCCATTTCGATTTTTCATGTTTTAGCGTGTCTAAAATTTTTGTTGGATCTGTTGTTTTAGAATGATCAAAAAAATTGGCATATGTTTGAACTTTTCGAGACGTTCTTTTAAAAAAACCAAAACCTGCAATTTGTTTTTCTGTATAAAATTTTTGCTTTTTTACTGTGTCTTTTTTTATTTTAACATTTCCAAGGTTTATTTGAACGGGAGAATTCGGGTCGTTTAAATCGAGTTGATCGTTAGTTGTTTTTATTGAATCTTTTTCTTGTTTTTTTTCTTCGTTTTTTTCTTCACTTTTTTTAATAATACTTTGGTCTAAATCAACAATTGTTTCATCACTAAATTTGGTAACTAATCCACTAAAAATAAAATAAATTAGCGAAACACTCAAATAAAACCGAAACGGATTGGCATATGTTTGTCGTTTTCCGTCTATAAATTCTTTTGCAGCTTTTCCGGGTTTGGTAAAAAGTTTCACAATAGTGTTTTTTACCTTAGAATCATAGGCATAAAAATTAGCCAAAAACTCATCCACAAAGTCTTTCAGACTAAGTCTTTTTGTGGTGTTTTTTTGTCCGCAATTGGGGCAAAATTTATCTGAAATGTCTAGCGGATGATTGCAATTTAAGCATTTTAATCCGCGGTAGTTTTTAATTTCTCTTGTAGATTCAGACATATATTATTTGATAATATCAACCGAACTTGCCATTCCTTTTCCGATTACGCGGTCAAAACGATCGTTGTTTGCACGGTAATAAACTACACAAAAATAATTATTTTCCGTTTGAAAAAAGTTGCCGTCTAATGCGTTTTCAAAATCCACTCTTCCATTAGAATCGGCTAATGTATATTCATAATTGGTAAAACCTTGTTTGACAATCATGGCTTTTTCATAAATACCTTTTTCCTTGTTATAATCCATTTTATATTCCGGAGTCAGAGCGTAATTATTGAACATTCCGGTTACATAAATATCTTTTTTGCCATAATAAGTCGGAGCACTCAACGTAAAAAACACCCACGAATAATCTGCTTCAACATTAACATTTTCTCGGGCACCAACATTGTTAATAAGGAAGTTTCCGTTGTAATCAGGAAAATACGTATACTCCAAATTTCCTCGAGTAGAATTTGGCATTAAATAAGTGTTATAAATTCCTTTAAGTTCAATAAAACGAACGTTGTTCACAGCATTTCGAATGTCTTTGTTTTCATAAAACAAAAACTCATTTCCGGCCCAAAACTGGGTTTCTTTATCGTATTTATAAATCAAATCATTCCCTAATGTAAACATCGGTTTAACATTAGTAATGGCGGTGTTCCAAATACCGTTTTTCAATAACATAATTTTAATGTTCTGTATCGGATTCTGCAGCAACATATTGTTTGGCAAAATCGAAAATTCTAAATTGTGTTTCTGATTCAAAACCCGCACATCACGAGCACTTTTCACCTGCATTGGCACCGAAACCAAATCTTCATAAATAATAAATTTGCGAGTAAAAACCACTTCCTGATTGTTATTCATGATCTTTAACATATAATTTCCACTCACCTTAAAACCTTTTGTAAACTGATTTGGAAACGAAACTCTATAATGCGAATACAACTGCAACGTGTTAAACGAATTTTCATAATCCATAATACGTTGATTGTCTAAACCAACAATATATTCGTTCAAATTCAACTGCGATTTTGTCCAATTATAATCACAATGTGTGATGGTGTAATAATAATTTGCTTCATCGCCATATAAATCATCAAAAACAAATTCAAACGAATCACCCAACCTAAAAATCGGAATCGCATTAATGTTATTCTGAATAAACGTAGCGGTTTTAATGTTATAAGGCGGAGCAATTTCTTGTTCAGCTTGAGCCATAGAAACACAACTAACAAAACAAAAAACGAGTAAAAAAAGGTTTCGCATGAGAGAAATTTTAATCAAAAGGTAAATATACTATTTATTTGCTAACATAAAAGATGCCACATAATTTTACGATAGAATATTTTTAAATTTTTTTGAAGCGAAAGGTTCGGGCATTTTCAGCCAACCATGTTCCTTCTTTTCGCCATAGTTTTTGTTCTGAACACCAGAACAAAAAGCTATTGGCTTCAATCAGGGCTAAGAAGGAATTCATTAAAAGCGAACCATTTCAATTGAAAACCAAATCATTATTTAGAATTAATATAAATAAATGAAAATCGATTAGACATTTGTTAATCATGTCGCTCAATTGTTATTTAATTTTTAAATTTGCACCGTTTAAAATTATGTAAACTATTTACTAATCATATCTTCATAAAATATGTCCAAAGACATTCGAATCAAGAAAGGGTTAGATTTGAAACTTGTTGGCGAAGCACAATCAAATGTGTCTTCTGTATCACGTTCTCAAGTTTATTCCATAAAACCTTCTGACTTTCATAAAGTTACGCCAAAGTTGGTGCTTAAAGAAGGAGCCGAAGTTAAAGCAGGAGAGGTGGTTTTCTATTCAAAAATCGACGAAGCTGTAAAGTTTGTTTCTCCCGTTAGCGGAAAAATTATCGAAATTAGAAGAGGCGAAAAAAGAGTTATTTTGGAAATCAGAATTCAAGCAGATGCTCAAGATGTTTTTGTAGAGCATGGTGCGAAGAATCTGAGTGAAATGTCTGGCGACCAGGTAAAAGCTCATTTATTGGCTTCAGGTTGTTGGCCTTTTATCAAACAGCGTCCGTATGATGTTGTGGCAAATTCTGCAGACACCCCAAAATCTATTTTTATTTCTGCCTACAGTTCTGCACCACTATCATCTGATGTAGAAGTTGCACTAAAAGATAAACTAGCTTCCTTTCAAGCCGGAGTTACTGCATTATCAAAACTAACAACAGGAAAAGTACATCTCTCAGTAAACGGAAAAGGAAATTCAATTTTTAGTTCTGTTTCTGGTGTAGAATTACACAAGGTCTTTGGTCCGCACCCTGCTGGAAATGTTGGTGTTCAAATTTCAAAAATAGACCCAATTAATGCCGGAGATAGAGTTTGGGTGGTTGCTCCACAAGATGTTGCAATTATCGGGGATTTATTTTTAACCGGAAAATTTGAGGCAACAAAAACTATTGCCTTGTCTGGTTCAGAAGTTTCAAATCCGCACTACTACACAGTTAAAATTGGAGCTCAAATCAAAGATATTGTTTCGGGAAAATTAGCTTCGGATAATGTTAGAATCATTTCCGGAGATGTTTTAACCGGAGATAAAGTTTCTAAAGATGGAAATTTAGGTTATTATGCAAACACAGTAACTGTAATTCCTGAAGGAAATCAATACCGTATGTTTGGCTGGATGCCTTTTGCAGGAGCAAACAAACACAGTATGCAACGTACTGCCTTATCCTTTTTAATGCCGGGAAAAAAATACAAAGCAGATACCAATTTAAATGGTGAAGAACGAGCTTTGGTTGTAACCGGTGAAATGGAAAAAGTAATGCCAATCGATATTTATCCTATGCAACTCCTAAAAGCGTGTATGGCAAATGATATTGAAAAAATGGAAAATTTAGGTATTTATGAAGTTGCACCCGAGGATTTTGCCTTGATAGACTATTCAAATACTTCAAAATTGGAGGCACAAGTTATCATCAGAGAGGCTTTAGATTTAATGATTAACGAAGTAGGATAAAACAAATAACTATGAAGTTTTTAAGAGATAAAATAGATCAAATTAAAAAACCTTTTGGAAAAGGTGAGAAATTTGAAAAATTCGCTCCGGCAGTAAATGCATTAGACACTTTTTTATATGTGCCTAATCATACCACAAAGCATGGAGCTCATATTAGAGATGCTGTTGATTTAAAGCGAACCATGATTACAGTGGTTTTAGCTTTAGTTCCTGCATTAATTTTTGGAACTTGGAATGCAGGTTACCAAAGTTTGTCACAAATTCAAGATGTAGTTCCGTTTATGGATGCTTTGATTCACGGAATGTGGAAAGTATTACCAATGATCGCCGTTTCTTACGGTGTTGGATTAGGAATTGAATTCTACTTTGCCATCGTTAGAGGTCATGAAGTAAATGAAGGATATTTAGTAACCGGATTATTAATTCCAATGATTATGCCAATCGATTTGCCATTATGGATGTTGGCATTATCTGTTGTATTTGCCGTAATTATCGGTAAAGAAGCTTTTGGTGGAACCGGAATGAATATCTTAAACCCTGCATTAACAGCAAGAGCATTCGCATTCTTTGCTTATCCAACGTACATGTCAGGAGATAAAGTTTGGGTTTCAGATGCCACTACAACCGATGCAATTTCAGGAGAAACAATTTTAGGGAAGTTAGCTGCCGGAAAAGAAGTTTATGCAGATTATTCAGCAATGGACATGTTCATGGGAACAATTCCGGGATCAATTTCTGAAACATCTGTACTATGGATTTTAGTTGGTGCTGCTATTTTAGTAATCACAGGAGTAGGTAGTTGGAGAATCATTGTAAGTGGTTTCTTAGGAGCTGCGTTCACCGCTTTCTTATTCTCTTTGTGGGGAGCAAATCCGTTAATGGATTTTGGAATGTTACACTTATTAGTTGGTGGTTTGGCTTTCGGAATTGTATTTATGGCAACCGACCCTGTTTCTGCTGCTCAAACCAATAGAGGGAAATGGATTTATGGTTTCTTAATCGGTTTATTCAGTATTTTGATAAGAGTATTCAATCCGGCTTATCCGGAAGGAGTGATGTTAGCCATATTATTGCTAAATGTTTTTGCACCAACAATAGACCATTATGTTGTGGAAGGAAACATCAAGAGAAGAAAGAAAAGAGTTGCTAAACAATTAAAAACTGCGTAATCATGGATAGAAATAGTAACGGATATACGTTTTTATTTGCTGCAATAATGGTTGTTGTTGTAGGGGCGTTATTAGCTTTTGCAGCTACATCATTAAAAGATTTGCAAGATGAGAATGTAAAGAAGGAAAAAATGCAAAACATTTTAGCTTCGGTTGGTGTTGTAGTTGAAAGAGAACAGGCTCCAAATCAATTTACATCAGTAATTAAAGAACAATTAGCATTAAAAGTTGATGGTACAGTTGACGAATCAGCTAAGGCTTTTGATATTGATTTGAAAAGTGAGTTGTCTAAAAGTGTTGAAGAACAACGCTTTCCATTATATGTAGCAGAGCAAGATGGTAAAAAATTCTATATCGTTCCATTACGAGGAGCAGGTTTATGGGATGCCATTTGGGGTTATGTAGCTTTAGAAGAAGATTTAAACACTATCAAAGGAACTGTGTTTGATCATAAAGGTGAAACACCAGGACTAGGAGCAGAAATTACTCAAAAATGGTTTCAAGATCGTTTTGTAGGCGAAAAGATAATGAATCAATCAGGTGAAATAGTTGGTGTAGCGGTAGCAAAAGGAAATACCGATCAATCCAAAGATGACAATAAAGTCGATGCAATTTCCGGGGCCACAATCACAGGTGATGGAGTTACAAATATGATTAAAGAAAGACTATCAAACTATAAGAATTATTTTGCTAATCAGAAAAAATTAGCTTTAAATAAATAGAAATTATGTCAGAAGAAAAAGAAGCTTTGTTTTCAAAGAAAAATAGATTTTTGTTGTCTGATCCTTTAAATGACAACAATCCAATTACGGTTCAAGTATTAGGAGTTTGTTCTGCATTAGCAATTACTGTTCAGTTAAAACCAGCAATTGTAATGGCTATTTCTGTAACTGTTGTTACAGCATTCAGTAATGTTATTATTTCTCTTTTAAGGAATTTAATTCCAAATCGAATTCGTATTATCGTTCAATTAGTCGTAGTTGCTGCATTAGTAATTTTAGTAGACCAAGTATTAAAGGCCTATTCATATGATGTTAGTAAACAACTTTCAGTATTCGTAGGTTTGATTATTACAAACTGTATTGTAATGGGGCGTTTGGAAGCTTTCGCTTTAGCAAATAAACCATGGCGATCATTTTTAGATGGTGTTGGTAATGGGGCCGGTTATGGTCTTTTATTAATTGTTGTAGCTTTCTTTAGAGAATTACTCGGTTCAGGAAAACTTTTCGGAATTGAAGTTTTAGGTCATAAAGGTGTAACGTTAGCTGAATCTACCGGACTATATGCATTAGGTTATGAAAACAACGGTTTAATGCTATTGTCGCCGATGGCATTAATTGTGGTTGGTATCATTATCTGGTTACAACGATCAAAAAACAGAAAATTAATCGAAAAACACTAATCATAGCCTCGCTATTTAAAATTTATAACAATGCAAGAATTAGCTAGTTTATTTGTAAAAAGTATTTTCATAGAAAATATGATTTTTGCCTACTTCTTAGGGATGTGTTCCTATTTAGCGGTATCAAAAACGGTAAAAACAGCCGTTGGATTAGGTGTAGCAGTAGTATTTGTTCAAGCTATTACAATTCCGGTCAATTATTTATTAGATAACTTTTTATTGAAACCAGGAGCATTATCTTGGTTAGGAGAAGAGTATGCGGCTTATGATTTAAGTTTTTTGAGCTTTATCATGTTTATAGCTGTTATTGCCTCTATGGTTCAGTTGGTTGAAATGATTGTTGAAAAATTTGCACCCGCTCTTTATGGGGCACTAGGTATTTTCCTTCCATTAATTGCTGTAAACTGTGCTATCCTTGGAGGATCTTTGTTTATGCAACAAAAAGATTTTGGAACGCTTTCAGAAGCAGTTACTTACGGTGTTGGTTCAGGTGTGGGATGGTTTTTAGCCATTTTAGCAATTGCAGCTATTAGAGAAAAAATAGCGTATTCGCACGTGCCGGCTCCCTTACGTGGATTAGGAATTACATTCCTAATTACAGGTTTGATGGCTATTGCGTTTATGAGTTTTATGGGAATTAAAATATAATTTTACACAGATAAAAATGGAGTATTCAGTTATTATAGCCAGTGTAGTAGTTTTTCTTTTAGTAGTTTTTCTTTTAGTAGGAATATTGTTAGGAGCTAAAGCAAAATTACTGCCGTCAGGGCCAGTTAAAATAAAAATTAACGGAGAAAACGAAATAGAAGTAGAATCAGGAAATACACTACTTACAACACTTGGTAACAGCAAAATTTTCCTTCCATCTGCCTGTGGTGGAGGAGGAACATGTATCCAATGTAAATGTATTGTTACAAATGGTGGAGGATCAATTCTTCCAACAGAGGAACCGCATTTTACAAGAAAAGAAATCGCAAAAGGATGGCGATTAGGCTGTCAGGTGAAAGTGAAAAATGATATGGTTATCGAAGTTCCAGAAGAAGTTTTTGGTATCAAAAAATTTGAAGCAAAAGTGTATTCAAACTATAATGTTGCTTCGTTTATCAAAGAATTTATTGTAGAATTACCTGAAGATATGCATTATGAAGCAGGAGGGTATATTCAAATCGAAATTCCTAAATGCGAAATTAAATATTCTGATATTGATATAACAGCTCATCCAGTTGAACATCCTGGTGAACCTGAGAAATTTAAGGCAGAATGGGATAAATTTAATCTTTGGCCTTTGGTAATGAAAAATGATGAGCTTGTTGAAAGAGCTTATTCTATGGCATCTTACCCGGCGGAAGGAAGAAAAATTATGTTGAACGTTCGTGTCGCAACTCCGCCATGGGATAGAAATAGTAACGGCTGGGCAAAAGTGAATCCCGGAATTGCATCTTCTTATATCTTTTCAAGAAAAGCTGGTGATCCTGTAGTCGTTTCTGGTCCTTATGGAGAGTTCTTTATTAACGAGTCTGAAGCAGAAATGTTATATGTAGGTGGTGGTGCCGGAATGGCCCCTATGCGTTCACATTTATACCACCTTTTCAGAACAGTAAAATCTGGAAGAAAAGTTACCTATTGGTATGGTGGTCGTTCTAAACGTGAGTTGTTCTATACAGATCATTTTAGAGCTTTGGAAAAAGATTTTCCTAACTTCAAGTTTTATTTAGCTCTTTCTGAACCACTTCCCGAAGATAATTGGAAAGTTAAAGAAGGTGTTAATGGTGAAGGTGATGGTTTCGTAGGATTTATTCATAACGTAGTTATTGATAATTATTTATCTAAACACGAAAATCCGGAAGATATAGAATTGTACTTCTGTGGACCGCCAATGATGAACAAAGCTGTTCAAAAAATGGGCGAAGACTTCGGTCTAGATCCTGAAAACATTAGATTTGATGATTTTGGAGGATAATCCTATTTAAAATAATCAAAAAAAACCGATTCAGAAATGAATCGGTTTTTTTGTTTTTAGTAAAGTTTTTTATCATAAATTTGTTACTATATATACACACTTAATTTTTATTTATGAAAAAAATGATTAAAACCGCAGCCTTATCACTTTTGGTGGCTGCAGCTGTTGTTTCTTGTAAAAAGAAAGCAGCAGAAGAGCCTGTTTCATCCGAAACACCTGTAGAAGTTGTAGAACCAACTCCAGTAGAACCTATTGCGGTTGAAACTGTTTCTGCAGTTGCTCCCGAAGTTGTACAGAAAGTAAACGATGCTTTAAAGGATTTTCCTAACGTAAAAGCAGAAGTTGTCAATGGTGAACTTACCATCTCCGGTAAAGTTACTCCCGACCAAGCCAGAACAATCAAAATGTCTATTGATGCTTTGAAAGTTGGTAAAGTAAATTATAACTATACTAATTAATTCAAGCTATGACATTATCAAATAAATACGCAAGCGTTGTAGCAGCTGCTCAATCTGCGGGAATTGCTAATTTGCAAGTAGTAGAACAAGCCGGAATTCTTTATGTTTCAGGAACTACTGCTTATAGCAAATCAAAAGATGCTGTTTGGGATGTATTAGGGTTAATTGACCCAAATTTTTCAGCTAGTGATATTAATGTTGATGTTCAAGTTGCTGGTTTAGCTCCTGGTACTTCTTTAGTTATTGATACTGAAAATAGTAACTTAAATATAAGAAAGGAAGCCTCAACAGAAGGATCAATTGTAGGCAAAGCCGCAAAAGGTGAAGTCGTTACGTTAGTCGAACAATCATCTGATGAATGGTGGAAAATTAGAACCAAAGACGGCGAAGAAGGTTATGCCTACGCAAGGTATTTGAGAGCATAATTTTTATTTATAATTTTAGTAAACCGATTCAGAAATGAGTCGGTTTTTTTATGTTATTCAATTATTAACTTACCTTTGCCAAATGGAAATTTTATCAGATCAAGACCTCCACAACATTGCAATGAATTACGTGGGTAAAGAACTCGAAAGCCAAGGATTTGAGTTCATTGCAGTGAATAGTCAACTCAAGCGACACCCGCAATTTGTTTGTGTTGACAAACCAACCAATACGTTGCATTTTGTTTTGGTAACCGTTTATACATACCCAGAAAATCCGGATGATTATGATGTGCTTTGGATGGAAACATTTAAAAAACACGCACAAAAATTAAAAGCCAAAGTGCTTTACGCCGGAGTCGGAATTGCCAACGCCTTAGATTATGAAAAACCAGTTACAAAAAATGAAGATTATATTATCAATTACAATGGAATTAAAGAAATTAGTTAGTTTATGCGTTTTTGTTTTAGTGCTATTTTCTTGTGAAAAGCAAGAAACAGAGAAAATTTTTATTATACAAGGAGAAGCTCAAGGAAGCACCTATGCGGTAAAATATATCAGTAAAAGCGAAATAATCTCCAAACAAAGCATCGATTCTCTTTTGCTCGCTTTTGATATGTCGCTTTCAACATATCGACCGGATTCCAAAATTTCCAAAATCAATGAAGGAGATTCTGCACAAATTGTTGATGATTTTTTTATAGAAACGTTCAAAACATCACAACAAATTTACGCTGAAACAAATGGACTTTTCGATCCAACTATTGGTGTTTTAGTGAATGCTTACGGATTTGGACCTAGCAAAGAAAAAATCGATTTAAATCCATCCAAAATTGATAGTTTATTGCAATTCGTAGGTTTTGATAAAGTTAAATTGAATGAAAATAGAACCATTTCAAAAAAATTCAATAAAACTTATTTTGATTTTAATGCTATTGCACAAGGTTATTCTGTTGATATTGTGGCTAATTATTTAAAATCAAAAAACATACAAAACGGTATTGTAGAAATTGGTGGAGAAATTTTTGCCTTTGGAAAAAATACTATAGAAAACAAAAATTGGGTAATCGGTATTGATGATCCAACTCAAAAACCGGAAGAACGAACGCTTATCGCTAAAATTAAATTAGAAAATTTAGGCATGGCAACATCAGGAAATTATCGAAAAGTTAAAATTGACAGCTTAACAGGACAAAAATATGTTCACATAATTAATCCTATAACCGGACTTTCTCAAAAAAGTTCAATGCTAAGTGCAACTGTTTTAGCCCCTAGATGTATAGATGCAGACGGTTTTGCAACAGCTTTTATGATTATGGATATGGAAAGCATTCAAAAATTACTTCAAAAAAGATCTGATTTGTATGTTTTGATAATTTATACAGATGAAAAGAATAAAATCCAGCAATTCAAATCTTCTAATTTTCAGTCACTTATTTTAGAATGATTCTAAAAGTAGGTTTTTTCGTTAAAGAAAATATAATAAGTTTTAACATTTGAAGTTATACTTCTAGATTTACAAACCATTAAATATTTTTATATGAAAAAACTAAACAAACTATTCTTGTTTTTGTTGGCTTTACCCTCCTTGGTGTTTGCTCAACAACTAAAACTTGACAGTCCGATTCCGATGGATCCTTCAGTGAAAACCGGAAAATTAAAAAACGGATTAACCTATTACATCAAAAAGAATGCAAAACCGGAAAACAAAGTTGATCTTAGACTTGTTATCAATGCCGGTTCTATTCTTGAAAATGATGATCAACAAGGTTTAGCTCACTTTATGGAGCACATGTGTTTCAACGGAACTAAAAACTTTCCAAAAAATGAATTAGTAGATTATTTACAAAGCATTGGTGTAAAATTTGGTCAGCATTTGAATGCTTACACAAGTTTCGATGAAACTGTTTATTTTTTACCAATTCCATCTGATGATCCTGAAAAATTGGAAAAAGGTTTTCAAATCATTGAAGATTGGGCATTCAATACAACGTTAACTCCGCAAGAAATTGACAAAGAAAGAGGTGTTGTTTTAGAAGAATATAGAATTGGTTTGGGTGCAGACAAAAGAATGATGGGTCGATTTATGCCAAAAATGATGTATAATTCACATTATGCAAAACGTCTTCCTATCGGTCAAAAAGAAATATTGGAAAACTTTACTTATGATAAAGTGGTTAATTTCTACAAAGATTGGTACAGACCAAACTTGATGAGCGTAATCGTTGTTGGTGATATTGACGTAGCTGAAATGGAGAAAAAAATTATCGCTCATTTTTCTAAATATAAAAATCCTAAAAAAGAACGTCCAAGAGCTAAATTTGATGTTCCAAATCATAAAGAAACATTTGTTGCTGTAGAAAGTGATCCCGAAGCGGCGTTCACGCAAGTGCAATTGCTTTATAAAGATTATGAAGAGCCAAAAGTGGTTAAAACAATTGGCGATATGAAGGAAGAACTAACCATCGGTTTGTTTGCCACAATGCTAAACAATCGTTTAGAAGAAAAGAGAAATTCTCCAAACCCACCTTTCACTTACGGTTATTCGTATTATGGAGGAACGTATGCTAAAACAAAAAAAGCATTCCAATCTTTCGCGATGGTACCTCAAGACAAGCAATTAGAAGCTTTAAAAATTCTAGTTGAAGAAAATGAAAGAGTAAAAGCTTTTGGTTTTACAGCTGGTGAATTAGAAAGAGCTAAAACTGAATTTTTATCGCAAATCGAACAACAATACAACGAAAGAGATAAAACAGAATCAGAAAATTATGTATGGGAATACCAAGGTAATTTTCTACAAAATGATCCGGTTCCGGGCATAGAGTGGACTTTTAAAACCATGCAAAAACTATTGCCAGCTATTTCGGTGGAAGAAACCAATAAATTAATTAGCGGCTATATTAAAGAAGATAACAGAGTAATTATTTTAACCGGACCCGAAAAAGAAGGTATGGTTAAACCAACCGAACAAGAAGTTTTAAATTCAATTAAAGTTGATAAAGCTTCTATCACTGCTTATGTTGATGAAGCTGTAGCTGAAAGTTTATTGCGTATTCCCGTTAAAAAAGGGTCAGTTACAAAAAAGGAAACCAATGATAAAATTGGAACTACTACATTAACATTATCAAATGGAGCTAAAGTAACTTACAAAAAAACAGACTTTAAAAACGATGAAATTCTTTTTGAAGCTTTAAGTTTTGGAGGATCAAATTTAATTGGTAACGAAGAATACGAAAAAGTGCAATGGGCGATGGGCGGACTTACTGAAGCCGGTTTCTCAGGCATGAAATTAAACGACATTAATAAATTCATGACCGGTAAAATCGCTAGAGTTAATCCGTATGTTGGAGGAACGCAAGAAGGTTTTAGAGGTTCAGCAGCACCGAAAGATTTGGAATATCTTTTTCAAACAGTTTATGCTTATTTTACTGATTTGAATATGGATAAAGAAGCTTTTGAAAGTTATAAAATCAAACAAAACGGTTTTATGGCTAATATGAAAGCTATGCCAACGATGCATTTTCAAAATGAATTATATACGTATTTAAATCAAAATAACCCGCGTTTCAAAGGAATTATTCCGGATGATGCCGCTTGGGAAAAAACAGATTACGAATTAGCATATAAAAAATACAAAGAACGTTTTGCTAATGCAGCCGACTTCCATTTCTATTTTGTCGGGAACATCGACGATCAAAAATTAGAAGAATTTGCAAGTCAATATTTAGCTTCATTGCCATCCAGCGGAACAACTGAAAAAGCGGTTGATTTAGGCTACAGAATGTTGAAAGGCGACTTGAAAAAAGTAGTCAACAAAGGGAAAGATCCAAAAAGTACTGTGAATATCATGTTCTATGGCGATTGTACCTACGATGCAAAAGAAGCGTTAGCGTTAAGAGCTGCCGGAGAAGTTCTAACCATCAATTTAATTGAAGAACTTAGAGAAAATGAAAGCGGTGTTTACGGTGCCAATGCCAGAGGAAGCATGAATAAAGTGCCAAACGGAAGTTATAATTTCACAATCAATTTCCCTTGCGGACCTGAGAATGCAGAAACATTAGCACAATCTGCCTTGAGAGAATTAAACAAAATCATCGAAAATGGTCCGGATGAAAAAGACTTGAACAAGTTTAAAGAAGCCGAAAAATTAGATTATAAAGAAAAAATTAAACAAAATAATTATTGGATGTCTTATTTAACGCGTTCATTTACGTATGGAGTTTCAGCAGATGAAATTCTACAAGTGGAACAAAAAATAGATGCAGTTACTGCAAAAGATATTCAGGCTGTGGCAAAAAAATACCTTTCAAAAGATAAGGTTGTGGCCATGTTAATGCCGGAAGAATAATTTAAAAATTATATGATTATATTTACTAGCCCACGGTTTCAACCGTGGGTTTTGTATATTTAAAAATCTAATTTTTAAAACAAACCGGAATAATCTCTCCTTTTGCCAAACAATATTTCTCCACCAATTCAGGTGAAATTTTAGAAGTATAATCTTCTTCAACAACAGTAAATCCTATACTTCTCAATTTGTCAAAATAATCCCTGCCATATACCCGAACGTGATCATATTGGCCAAAAATTTTTGCACGTTCTTTTTCATCCGTAATCGAATCATCTGAAAAAGTTATTTCTCTTGACAAATCCTGCGGAATCTGAAAAATCCCCATGCCACCCGGTTTTAAAACGCGATACAATTCCTTCATGGCTTTTGTGTCATCCGGAATATGCTCCAAAACATGATTACACAAAATCACATCATACGAATTATCTTCAAACGGAAGATTACAAATATCCGCTTTCACATCCGCCAAAGGCGAAAATAAATCAGTTGTTGTATACTCTAAATTCTTTTGATTTCTAAAACGTTTGTAAAATGCCTGTTCAGGAGCAAAATGCAATACTTTTTTTGGAGCTGTAAAAAAATCGGTCTCATTATTCAAATACAACCATAACAACCGATGTCTTTCCAACGAAAGTGTACTTGGAGACAAAACATTATTGCGTTGTTTTCCATATCCGTAAGGCAAAAACATCTTGAAACTCTTTCCATCAATTGGGTCTGTAAACCGATTCCCTTTCAACAAAAACGCCAAAATAGGTCTCGCCACATAACTCAACCTTATAAGAATCGGTCTCGGAATAGTATTTAATATGAATTTAAAAGCTTTTTTCATTGATATAGTACAGATACTTATTTAATCTTAGAAAATAAGTATGTCATTTTAAACTCTTATCACAGAATAATTTTCAACGTCTAGTCTCCCCCTCCTTTGGAGGGGGTCGGGGGGAGGTTTATAGCGGTTTCTTTCTAAACTCCTTCTCCTCATCACTCACAATCCCCAACGCATCATACACATATTGAAACGTAGAAAGCAGCTCGGGTTTTCCATCAATCAATGCCACATTGTGCTCAAAATGAGCACTTGGCTTCATATCAGCCGTCAAAATCGTCCATCCGTCTTTCAACTGTTTGATGTTTTTTGTTCCCATATTAATCATCGGCTCAATCGCAACCACCATACCTTCTACAAACAATTTTCCGCGACCGCGTTTACCATAATTCGGCATTTCCGGATCTTCGTGCATTTTTCGGCCTAAACCGTGACCAACTAATTCACGCACAACGCTATAACCATTTGATTCGCAATACGTTTGAATCGCATTTCCCACATCTTCAACACGATTTCCGGCCTTAAATTGGCGAATACCAACATATAATGATTCCTTCGTAATCTTTAATAATCGTTTTGTTTCCGGAGCCACATCGCCAATCTCAAAAGAATACGCGTGATCACCATAAAATTCATTCATCAAAACACCACAATCTACCGAAATTACATCACCACTTTCCAACGGTTTATTGTTCGGAATCCCATGAACCACCTGAGCATTCGGACTCATGCACAACGAATTAGGAAAATCATACAAACCCAAAAATGCAGGAACACCACCATTATCACGAATAAATTCTTCCGCCAATTTGTCTAAATAAAGTGTTGTTACACCGGGCTTAATCTCCTTTGCAATCATACCAAGCGTTTTCGAAACCAATAAAGAACTGGCACGCATTAACTCAATTTCCTCTCGGGTTTTTGGAATAATCATAGTCAAAATTTAAAGGCTCAAAGGTACACTTTTTTTTATTTTTTTTATAAGTAGCAATATCCCGTCATCCGCTACAAGCTTTTTTGTCTTGTGGCGTTTTTCTAAATCAAAAAAGAGCTTCTTTCAGTCGCTTTTTTTTGCTAAGAAAAACTGCCACAATCCTGCAAAAGGCTTTCCGCTACTACCGGGGCTAAAAAACCCAAAAACAATGAGAAATATCAGTTTTTAAACAATAAATCACCCTTATCTTTGTTTAAAATTTAGGAAATATGAGTAAATATGTCACCGCAGAACAAGCAGTTCAAGTTGTAAAGTCAGGCGATAGGGTCTATGTTCAGGCCGCAGCTGCAGCACCTACCGTTTTAACCAAAGCATTAACCCAACGAGCATCTGAACTAAAAAATGTAGAAATTTGTCATCTTCACACGGAGGGAGAAGCACCGTATGCAAATCCGGAATTAGCAGCAAGTTTTCACGTCAATTCTTTTTTTCTTGGAGCTAATGTTCGTCATACACTTAAAGCCGGAAATGGGTCTTATACACCTGTTTTTTTAAGTGAATTACCTAATTTGTTTCGAAAAAATGTATTGCCGTTAGATGTTGTTTTTATACACGTTTCACCACCGGATAGACATGGTTATTGCTCTTTGGGTGTTTCCGTAGAAGCTTCCGTGGCTGCTATCGAAAATGCAAAAATTGTGATTGCACAAGTTAATCCGCAAATGCCAAGAACTTTTGGCGATGGAATTCTGCACGAATCAGAAATTGATTATTTAGTAGAAGTAAATGAAACTATTTACACACACGATATTGAAACATTTACACCCGAAGAAGAAAAAATAGGAGAATATGTCGCTTCCTTAATCGACGATAGAAGCACGCTTCAAATGGGAATTGGATCTATTCCAAATGCTGCATTGAGCAAATTAGGCAATCACAAAGATTTAGGATTGCATACCGAGATGTTCTCAGATGGTGTGATTGACTTAATTGAAAAAGACGTCATAAATTGTAACTTTAAAGGAACAACTCGCGGGCGTGTTTTGGCCACTTTTTTAATGGGATCACGGCGTTTATATGATTTTGTTGATGATAATTCATTTATCGAGATGAAGGAATCTTCGGCCGTGAATGATACAGCAAGAATTCGTAAAAACCCGAAAATGGTCGCCATTAACTCAGCCATAGAAGTAGATGTAACCGGACAAGTTTGTGCGGACTCCATTGGAGGAAGAATGTATTCCGGAGTAGGAGGACAAATGGATTTTATGCGAGGAGCTTCGTTAAGCGTTGGCGGTAAGGCAATTATTGCACTTCCTTCACAAACAAAAAGAGGTGAAAGTAGAATTGTACCGTTTTTAAAACAAGGAGCAGGTGTTGTAACCACTCGTTCGCATGTGCAATACATCATTACCGAATACGGAATTGCCAATCTTTATGGAAAAACCTTGAAACAGCGTGTGGCAGAAATGGTCAAAATTGCACACCCAAACCACCGCGAATGGATAGAAAAGGCCTACTATGAAATGATGGAGATTAAAAAGGTAATTTGTTGAATTTAGGTTTAAAAAGTTTAAAAGTTTAAAGGTTTAAAAGGCGACTTGCAGTAATGTAAGTCGTTTTTTCTCCACAAAGTTGTCATTCCGACGAAGGAGGAATCTCATAATCTGAATAACTTTATGTGATTTCTCCTTCGTCGAAATGACACAAAATCTTAAAAGTTTTGGACTTTAGTTTATTTTTAATCGCTCACTTTTAAACTTCTAATTATCCAACCATCAAAGTATAAAATTATTCATTAAACTGCGGGTTAGCAATTATTTTAAACAAGTCGGCATTTGAAACACAAAACTTAACTTGTGTATCAATTTGTTGCAAACTTGTGCTCAATAAACTGTTTTCTCTGGAGTTGATTAAAAATAAAGAACTTTCTCCATAAAAAAACATTCTTTCTTCTGCATCAAGCATCGTTTTAAAATTATCTACCAATTCATTTGCAATTTGAATTTGATTTTTTAGTGATTTGATTTCTTCTAACTGATAATCAATTTTATTTTTGAGTACTTGGTTTTCTAATTGTAAATCTAATTCGGCATCTTGCAATTTGAATTTGGCAATTTTAAAATTTCCTCTTTCTTTTCTTAAAAATAAAGGAAAACTAAAGTTTATCCCGTACTTGTAATTTACCGTATTAAAATCCCTCACAAATTCCGGTTCTGATAAATAATTGTAATTCAAATTAATTGTTGGTTTCAATAAATCACCTTTTAATCGTTTATCAACCTCCAGAATTGAAACTTTATTTTGTAACGATCGAATCTTTGGATGATTTTGAAAATCGATATCGGCTAGCAACAATCCGTTTGTTTTTAATGTATTTTCAACCTTTTTTTCCAATTCGCTTTCGGGAGAAATTCTGTCTTGCAATTCTAACGGAAGGTTGTTTTCAAACCATAAAAAGTTGGATAATTCCAGTTTCGATTTAAGCAATTTTAAACGTGATTGTTCTAAGCTTAATTTTCTGGATTTCACCAAAATTCCTGCTTCAATACTATCAATTGCTGGTCGGTCTCCCGCAGAAATTAATCCTTTTATTCCATTAAAACGTTCTTCGGAATTTTTTAAAAAAGTTTCATATAATTTGTATTCATTATAGCTTCTATACCAATTAAAATAGCCATTAGCTGCGGTATAAAGTACATTAGCAACTTCCAAATCTCGTTCGGCTTGTGATAAATTGGAATATATTTTTGCTTTTTTCAAATCGGCCATTCGGTTATTAATGAGTAAACCTTGACCAATCGGGATCGAAATTCCGGCCATAGCCAAACCATTTGCAGGAGTAGTATTTTGTGGATTCAAATACACACCTTCCATTTGATCAAATCCGGCTTTAATTTCAATTCCGTACCACGTTGGAATTTTGAACGTAGCATTCAATAAATCGTAATATTCCGTCGATTTGAATTGTTTGTTTTCATAATCCACTTCAATTTTTGGATCAAATCCGCCACGAGCGGCAATAATTCCGGCTTGTGCCTGGCTAACTTCTAAGTTGGCTTGCTTGACCAACGGATGAAATTGTTTAACATAACCCAAATAAGCATCCAACGTCAAAATAGAATCCGTTGCACTATTTTGCGACCACGAAATAGCTGAAAAAAACAGTAATATTGGCAAAATTCTTTTCATCAAATACCTATTTTTTAGTTTCTGTGGTTTGGGTAGGAGTGTAAAAATTCGGTGGAAATCCGTTTAATTTTCGCCATAATTCATACCAAATCGGAACATTGTCTAACAAAGCAAATGTTTGAGCACCGGCACCAATGTTGAGTTCTTTTGGCCACGGTTTATCGTTTGGATCTTGAGCAATTAAAACGCGGTATTTTCCATTCACACTAATAAAATTTTCGACAGCAATAATTTCGCCACCAAATGTTCCGTAGGAAGAATTGGGCCAACCGCTAAAAACAATAGTTGGCCAACCATCAAACCAAACTCGCACTTTTTCACCTTTGTGAATTAACGGCATATCGATAGGTTGAATATACGTTTCAACCGCAATATCATATTTTGATGGCATAATGCTTACAACTGGCGTTCCTTCTTTAATCATTTCACCAAGTCCGGATTGTAAAGCACGGTTCACATAGCCGTTTTGCGGAGCTTTGATGTAGTAAAGTTCGTTCCGCATTTTATAATTGGTTACTTGATTTTGCAATTTATTCACTTGTGCTTCCGTATCAAATTGACTGCTTAACGCCGTGAATCGTTCGCTTTGAGCTTTCGAGATTTTATCGGTATATTCAGCCGTGATTCGATTAATTTCAACTTTTGCATTGATTAATTCGTTTCTGGCGGTTAATAATTTATTTTGCTGTGTGATGATTTTTGCTTCAGAATCTTGCAATTTCAAACGTTTATCTTCCACATCGGTCATTGGTTTTAAACCTTCTTTGTTTAAATCTTGTGAACGTTTAAACTGGGTTTGAGCAATTTTAAGTTGGGTTTTTACAGCTTCCAAATCCATACTATCACTTTTTACCTTTAAATGTGACTGTTCAATTTTGTTTCTGGCTTGTTCTAATTTTAGTATTCGTTCGCGTTCAATAGCCGCAATTTGTGAAGAAAGTGAGTTGGCTTTTCCTTCATAGGATTCTTCCGAAAGCATTTTCGCCTTCATTTGATTTTCGGTATTATCAACCAAATTTGGGTCGAAATAATCTTCTTTAACCTCTGAAATAAATAAAATCGTGTCGCCTTTGTTTACATATTGACCTTCTGCAACATACCATTTTTCAATTCTACCTGCAATTGCCGTGTGAATGGTTTGCGGGCGTTGCTCCGGCGAAATTGTGGTAACAAAACCGGTTCCTTGAATGTTTTGTGTCCAAGGTAAAAGAACAAATAGAAAACACACGATGAAAAACCACATTAAAATGCGATTAAACGTCTTAAAATAGCGTCTTTCACTCAATTTATTAATGGTTTTAAATCGAGTTAGATTTACTTTTTCGTTGATATTATTTTTAGCGATATTCAGCATATTACTTAGTATCAGAAATTAATTTTCCTTTTTCTAATGTGATGATTCTATCACATTTTTGTTTCCAGTATTCATTTTTAGATGTAACAACAACCGTCCAATTATTTTCTTTTGACAGAATAAAATCGATAATTTCTCTGCTTTCGTCTTCATCCATTTTATCAAAGGGATTTTCTAAAAACAGTACAAGGGGATCGTTTACAATGGCCCTGGCTAGAAGAATTTTTTGTGCTAAAGATGAAGGTAGTTGCTTTCCTTCTGTTAGAATTTTCTCGTCTAATCCTTTTGGCATTTTCTTGATAACTTCGGTTAATTTAATTCTCTCCAGCACCAATTTTAATTTTTCTGTAGACACATTTGGATTTTTGAACGTTATGTTTTCAGAAATTGTACCCTCAAATAGCGATTGACCGTCTGTTATTATTCCTATTTGAGCCCGATATTGTTCGAAATTTATTTTGTTATAATGTTCATCATTAATATAAATAGAACTACTATTTGTGTGAATTAATCCGGCTAAAATGCGAAGTAAAGTTGTTTTTCCTGAACCGTTCCTTCCATCCAAATATATTTTTTCGTTTTGATTTATATGAAGCGAAATCGCATTTAAAATTTTCTTCGTAGAATCAGGGAAATTAAAATTTAGCTCATCAATTTCAAAATGAATATTTTTGTAACAATAAGTACTTTCCGATGTTTCATTCTCTTCAATTTCCATGTCAACTACTTGTCCTATTTTTTCAATAGAAGTCAACACATCATAAAAGGTTTCTAATCCAACAATTATCTTTTCAACAGAATTGATCACTAAAAGGATGATGATTTCTGCTGCCACAAACTGACCAATATTTAATTGCTGATTGATTACTAAATATCCGCCAATAAGCAACAAACCCGCTGAAATTAAAGCCTTAAAACCAATTAATTGAATAAATTGTCGTTTAATAACTTCAAAATGGCTTTCTCTTGATTTGAGATATTCCGTTACTAATTTGTCGTTTTTGCTTAAAGCAAATTCTGATTCAATTTTACTTTTAAAGCCAAAATAATTTCGGGCAATTTCCTGAATCCAGTGAGCAACTTTGTATTTGTATTTTGATTCGGTTAAACTTGTTTTTAAACCGGTTTCAAAAGAAATTCTGAAAATTAAATACAAAACAATAAACAATAAAAGTCCAAAAAGAATGAATAGTGGATGATATATAGAAAGCAAAAGTAATCCGAACACAATTTGCAACAACGATTCAGAATAATCCAAAATTAACTTTGCAACACTTTTTTGAACGGTTATCGTATCAAAAAAACGATTTGCTAATTCCGGCGGATAATTATTGTGAAATTCGGTGTATTTGATTTTTGGAAAACGATACGAAAATTCGAATGAGGAACGAATAAATATTTTTTGTTGAATTGTTTCTGTAATTCTAAGTTGCATTAACCGTAGAATTCCGTTAAAAACTACTCCTAAAATTACTACAGCAACGAGGATTATCCAAGATAAACTTACTCTCCCGCCTTGAATTAGGTTGATAATGGCTTGAACTCCTAACGGCAAAGAAAGACTAACGATTCCTGAAAAAATGGCATAAAAAAACACTTGATAGATGTCTTTTTTGTCAAGCTTAAGAAGGTTGATAAAACGTTTTAATGGCGATTTTGATGCTTTTTCCATGGTTAGTTAATCTGTTTTAAAACTAAGTTTTTGAAAAATTCAGTTGGCGTAATTGTTTCTGAACAATCTGTGATTGATTTAAAATGATTTTTTAAAAAGTGTTGATGTAATGCTCCTTCGACTACAGTAGAAATTAAACTTTTTGCATAAGGATATGTTGGACTTACTTCGTTAACCATTTCAATCATTCTATTTAGAACACGTTTATAGATGAGAAAATAGCCTTCTTTGTTCTCTTCATCAACTTCTTTAGTAAGATACGATTTTGAGAATTCACAGATGATAATTTTGTTTAACAGAATTTCATTAATGTGCGGATGGTTACTGTCTGTAGTGATTTCTTCGGTCACAATTTGTATTGCTTTCATCAATTTTTCTTGCGGATTCGAAATACTGTTGGTAGATAGAACTAATTTGAATTCCATCCAACCCCAATACCAAGAGGTTAAGTAAAGCAAAAGTTTATGCTTGCTTTCGAAATAGCGATAAATCGAACTTTCATTTGAACCAATTTTTTGGCCTAATTTTTTAAAAGTAAAATTATCAAATCCAATTTCATCAATCAACAAAATACTGTTTTCAAGAATTTTTTTGCCTAGTTCCGATGTCTCCGGATCTTTTACATAAATTTTCTGACTGATGTTTATTTTGATGCCATCCAAAATGTTTTTCATATACTAACTTTTGCAAAAGTAATTTCATAACGCAAAATTAATAGCATTACTATTGAATCTGAAATTAATTAACTTAATTTTAATAGCTGTTAAAGATTGATTTAAAAAAAAGTCCCGCCGAAGCAGGACTAAAATTTTTTATATTGTGGCTATAGTAGAAAATTTAAGTGACGATTTAGTTTACCTTTTCAAACTAAAATTAGACATAAATTCCAGTTTATTTCCGTCTTTAGTATAAATGACCTTGAACCAATAATCGTCGGAAGGTACTGGTTTTCCGTTAAAAGTTCCATCCCAACCATTACCATTTTGACTAATTTCTTTCAATAACTTTCCGTAACGGTCAAAAATATAAATGTGGTTGATTTCGATAATTGGTGAGCCAACAATTTTCCAAGTATCGTTAAAACCATCTCCATTTGGCGTAAAGAAGATTGGGAAATCTAACACGGTAAATGTGGTACTTATTTCATCGCAACCAAATTTATTTCTAACTCTCAACACAAAATCTCCTGCCGGAATGTTGGTGAAAACCGGACTATCTTGCCATAAATCAGGAATAATCGAGTATTCATAATCAGTAGAAGTTGGTGTAGCCGTTGCAGTGATTGTATTTTCATTTTCAAATCCAATAAGGTTTTGTGGAGAAATCGTTACTGCATTTGGTGCTAATGTTTTTATGGTTGTAAAGTTGAAAACGCTCGAACAAAGTGCAGCATTAGAAATGTTTGTAACTAAAACGGAAAAATTTCCTTCGATGTCTGTTGAAAATGTGCTTAATGATTCACCTGAAATTTCATTTTCTGAAAGAGCGTCAAATTCGGTAAACCATTTAAAAGTGTAATCAGTTTCATTCAATAATGTTCTGATGTTGGCTTCTTTTAAGGTATTTCCATTTTCATCAATACAGATATAATAAGGGAATGTTCTTAAATTATTTTCGGGAAACGAACGAACGTAAAGGTCTAATTCTAAAATTCTAAAACAAGCAATTCCAGTTTCACTATCAAAATTTGTTGTACTCGTTACGCGAACATAAATCGTTTGAAAATCTTGAATTGTATTTGTAAAATTAGTTGGATTTTGAATAAATGAATTGTTATTGTTTTGTGCATCAGTACTATTTTCATAATATCTGATAACAATATTATTTAAGTTTGAAGGTCCGGCAATTTCTGAAATTCTTTCCGTTAAATTGAAATCATAATAACCGCTATCGTCACATTTTTCAAGTGGAGTAGGGTTGGTCAAACTTCCGGGAATTGTTACTACCGCTAAACTTAAACTGGTTGTTGAAAAACAATTGTTATTGGTTGGATCAATTACTTTTACAAAAATTGTTTTTGTAGTAGATTCATACGCATTCGGTTGTGCAATAAAATTATCTGCCACTAAGTCGGCTATCGTTTCATAATAATAAACCTGATAATTTGCATTTCCGCCAGTAATTTGATTATTCCGTAGAGATAAGTTAAATGTAGAAACAGTATCACCACAGATTGAAATTTCATTTGGAGTAAAAATAACAGGATTAGGAAACACTTCGATTCTAAAACTTATAATAGAAAAACATTGTGTTGCCGAATCAAATAAACGGACAAAAATGTCATTATTACCAACAGGAAAAGCCAGCGGAATATTTTTGTTTAAGGAACCTGAATTGCTTTCTGCAAGTAAAAATGTTCTAAAATAAGATGCTTGAACGGTTGGGCTTTGATTAAGTAAGGCTTCGGTATCAAAATTACTTAATACCACTGTTTCAGTTTCGCAAAGTGAAATCGAAGTTACAGAATTTTGAATTGGAGGTGTAGTAATTTCTACTTGAAAAGTACCAACGCCTTCACAAATATTATTGGTTTCTACTCGTGTGTAAATAGTTTGAATTCCAATAGGAATCTGTGACAAATTAGTTAATTGATCTGTTTTTACAGATGCATCTGTTGCGGTTAAATAAAAAGTGATTTCAACAGGATTTCCTCCAAAAAAATTGTTGCGAATGATGTTTTCTTGTAATGAAAAATTAACCAATCCGTAATTTTGGTTTAAAACCGGACAAACAGGAGCTATATTTGGATATGAAGATAAACTGGTTGGATTTACCGTTAAAGCAATAGTTGCTGCTGTGGTTGAGGTGCAATTAGGTATTGAATTCTCATTTACCGCAATCACATAAATGTTTTGATTTTGAGTTGAATTCACAAAGGCTTCCGGAGTTAAAATTTGTTGTGTTAATCCGCTGTCTAAAAAATAAAACAACGTTAAACCGGAAACATTATTTGTGATTTCATTGTAGGCTTCTGTTAAATTGGTTGTGGCGATACCATCATTGTTTGGGGCAATATAATCACATTGTTCAACTATAATTGGGCTTGTGTTTAATAACGGAATAGGATTAATTTGAATGGAAACGGTATTAGAATTGCCAATACAAATGCCTTCTTCCGTTACTTCTAAATAATAGTCTGCGGTTGAATTTGACGCTTGAATTGCAGTTGAAATAACCAATGTTGATGCATTTTCACCCGCAAGCAACGTGTTGTTTTGATACCACTGATAAGTTAGATTATTAAGATTTACGCTATTAACAATTGAGGAAGTAATCGTATAACTATCATTATCACATAGTGAAGAATTGTCTAAAATGGTTACTTGAGGCGTATCATAAATAAAAATAGAATTTGTTATAACTTCGTTACAACCACCATTTGTTACACCTAAATTATATTTCCCCGGAAGAGTTGGCGTAAAATTAGAAGTAGATATTCCCGTGAGGATAATGTCATTTCTATACCATTTATAAACTGGATTATCTACTAGTGAATCAAATAAATTTTGGTTTAGAATTGTGCTTTGTAAAACAGGATTGGATGTTAAACAAGCAGTTGCACTATTTTGTATTGTAACTGTAGGCAACACAAAGAATTTTAATTCAATTTGATCTTCACTAACAGGCAGATTATTCATATCTACAGTTGGGTCAGTGCTATCATAAGTTGTAGTTTCAACCCGATAAACACCTGAATCTGCTAAATTTGATAAAGTGTTTGTACTGATTGTGCTATCCGTAAATGTGCTTAGTAAAACATTGTTTCGGTACCAGGTGTAATTAAAACGTAAATCACTTGGATTTCCATCAAAATCAGTCACATCAATCGTTGCTGTAATACTTTTTGTTTGAGGCTTGCAATAGTCAGTTTGTGTGATTTCGTTTCCGCTATCATCAGTGATTTCTACCGAAGATAAAAAACTACAATCAGAACTTCCCGTTCCACCAACTTGAGTAATTGTAATTTCACCTGGAGTATTGGAATAGTTATCTATTAACAAAACATACAATTGACCGGGTTGTCCGTTTGGAATAGTTACAATTTCAACACTATTGGGAGACCAACTACAATCAACTTCACTGCTGATATTTAGTTGGTTACAAACATTTGATAAGTCAGTAAAAGGTCCCCAAAGTACAAAGTCTACATCTGTGCCATTGCCAGTATTGTTTACTTGATTTATTTGTAAAACAATATCTCCTGGGGTTTGAACTTTAACAAAAAACCAAGTTGGTCCCTGAAAATCATCATTAATGCAAGTGGTATTAAAATTTTCACTGTTTCCTCCCACTGAATTTTGAAACGGAATATTAGTTGCACATGATTGATAGGCGGCAAAATTGGCTTGAAAATCTGCACACGACGGAGCTCCACCTTGTGCAAACACTGTTTGAATAATTAAAATCCAAAATAGAAAAAATACTCTTTTTATTATCTTCAGCATAATTTAAAGTAAGGAATGCCTTGTCATTACAACAGGTTTTTCAACCCCCATTAAGTCTAAAATTGTGGGAGCAATATCGCCTAACACGCCATTATTAATTGTTTTTAAATCGTTGTCTACCAAAATCACAGGAACCGGATTGGTAGTATGAGCTGTGTTTGGTGAACCATCAGCGTTAATCATTGTTTCACAATTTCCGTGATCTGCAATAACAATGGTGGTATAATTATTTGCTAAAGCCGTTTCGATTACTTCTTTTACACACACATCAACTGCTTCACAAGCTTTAATTGCTGCTTCCATTACACCGGTGTGACCAACCATGTCTCCGTTTGCGAAATTTAAACAGACAAAATCAACTTCACCTTTTTTGAGTTCTTCTACTAATGCATCTTTTAATTCAAAGGCACTCATTTCAGGTTTCAAATCGTAAGTGGCTACTTTTGGTGAGTTTCTTAATATACGGGTTTCGCCTTCAAATGGTTCTTCCCGACCGCCGGAAAAAAAGAACGTTACGTGCGGGTATTTTTCTGTTTCCGCAATTCGGATTTGTTTTTTATGGTTTCTTTCCAAAACTTCTCCTAACGTTTCTGTGATATTATCTTTGTTGTAAATTACCTTGATGTTTTTATAGGTTTCATCATAATTCGTTAACGTTACATAATATAAATCCAGTTGATGCATGTTTTGTTCATGACAATCAAATTGCGTTAAAACTTCAGTTAATTGACGACCTCTATCTGTTCTAAAATTGAAGAAAATTACAACGTCACCGTTTTTAATGGTGGTTAATGGTTTGTCATTTTCATCGACCATAATTATTGGTTGAATAAATTCATCTGTAATGTCATTAGCATAATTATCTTGAATACTATCAATCGCATTTGTAGAATGATTTCCGATACCATTCACCAATAAATCATAGGCCAATTTTACTCTTTCCCATCTTCTGTCTCTGTCCATGGCATAGTAGCGACCAATAACAGATGCTAATTTTGCGGTAGTATTTTTGCAATAATTTTCTAATTCGGATATAAATCGAACACCTGATTTTGGGTCAACATCACGACCATCTGTAAATGCATGTATGAAAACGTTGTTTAAACCAAAATCTTGTGTGGCGTCAACCAATCCTTTTATATGATCAATATGAGAATGCACGCCACCATCTGAAACTAATCCTAAAAAATGAACATCTTTTTGGTTTGTTTTAGCATATTGAAAAGCTTCTTGCAGCACTTTTTCGTTGTTCAATGTCTTATTTTGAACAGCCAAATTAATTCGTGTAAGTTCTTGATAAATAATTCTTCCGGCTCCTAAATTCATGTGACCCACTTCAGAATTTCCCATCTGACCCTCGGGAAGACCAACATTTAAACCATCTGTGCGTAATTCAGCATTTGGATAATTGTGGTATAATGAATCTATAAATGGTGTATTTGCGTTATCAATTGCAGAAACTTTTGGGTCAGGTGAATGTCCCCAGCCGTCTAAAATCATTAGGATTACTTTCTTGTTCATTGGAAGAATTTTACGCAAAGATAATGAAACACGGCTTTCTGAAAGAATGATTTATACTTTTTTAAACCAGTTTTTAGCTTTATTATAATCTATAAAATAGCGAACGCTCACCGAAAAAACGTGGTTGAGATTGTCTTCAAACACATTGTTAAAATTTGACCCGTAGCTTTTATCAATATCGTTGGAAAAATTTTGAGCATTATTGCGATACAGTGCCGTAATTTGACTTCCAGGAGCAAACCACCATGAATACGACAAATCAAAATTCCACAAATTAAAATTAGCATCTTTATCTGAAGCATAGCTGTTGTTTGGTGTGAAAGTTCCATCTTCCAATAATGTATGAAATTGAACATTTTCTGCAAACGACCAATAATGTCTTGTGGTTAAGTTTAATGTAATTTTATTATTGATGGCATATTTTCCTGAAATGGAATTGGTTAATGTTGTACGATTTCTTTCTGCTAAAATAATGTCGTTTTCAGAAAAATCTACCCAACCAATATCGCTGTTTTGACGGTTATAATTGGTTGAATAAACCAGCGTCAGCTTGTCATTAAATCGGTATCTCGGACTAATAAACAAACCATAGTTCATCCTATTTTCTTGATCAAAAATTCTAACGGAAGGTTCAATGTCTAAAGCAAATTTTCTATTGTAATTTGATGAAAAATAAACCCATGCATTTCCACTTGCCGGAAAAGCCAATGGTCTGCCTGCAACTCTGGATTCGTAAAAATTATAAGTAACAAACGGACTTACTAAAAACCCATATCCAATGTAATCGTTTTTTTTTGTATTGGAATTTACATTTAAATTAATCCAATGATCTTGAGCTTTTCCGGTCGTGTTCTCAAGTTCAACGTAATAATTTGTATTTAGGTTAAAGGAGTTGAATCGTTTGGTTGGATTTAAAATCCGATAATTAAAATTTGCAGCAACATTGTGATAATTTGTCACAAAATTGATCCCTAAATCGTTAATGTCAAATTCTTTTGAAACATATTGCGATGCAATTGAATAACGGTATTTTCCGAAGGTTTTTCCAAAATTTACAAAAGTAGAATAACCATTTCCTTTAGCATCATCATAAATGCTACTCATTTTTAAATCGCCTGAAAAATTGTATTTATTTCCTTTTGAATTAATGTCATACACAATTCCGGTTACATTGGCATCTCTAAAATCGCCAACTCGTGTTACGTTGGTGTTGATAAACGAAACCGAGGAATTTTGGTTAAATCGTTGATCAAAAACCAAAACATTATAATTTGATAAGGGTTCAACTAATTGATTTCGAACTTCATTTGTATCGGTATTTCGAACTCTGGCATATGTTTTTTCGGTTATGGCATTTAAAAAACCTATTCCTAATCCTTCTGCTGTTCTTCCTGAAACTTTTAATGCATTCAAAAGATTTACAGTGCTAGGATGACTCTCTACAATTTCGTTTTCATTGGTTGATGGAAATGTAGATGGAGCTCCGCCAATTCTTCGTGAATAAACCAAATTTCCTTTAGAAAACAAATCTGTTCCTTCTGTAAAAAAAGGTCTGTTTTCATTGAATTGTTGCTCAAACGGGCCCAAATTTAATTCTACATTATCAAAAGCGGTCTGACCAAAATCAGGAACCAAGATTGCATCTAATGTAAAGGAATCATTGATGCCGTATTTAATATCCATTCCGGCTTTAAAAGTGCTTTCAGTGCCTAAATTACTTGATTCAAAATAACCGGATGTATAAGGAATAAGGAATAATCGGGTAGGGGTTTTAATTTTTTCAATTCCTTCCAAAACACCGGCTTGATTAATTACGGAACCAACCGCTCGATCGATTTTGCTCCATGTTACTTTTTGCCTAAAACGACGAATTTCTCTAAAAAAATTCACACCCCATGTTTGAATTTCATTATCAGAAAAACGAAGGGCAGCATACGGAATTTCCATTTCTACAACCCAACCAAAGTCGGTTATTAGAACTTCACTATTCCAAATGGCATCCCACGAAAAATCTTCATTATTTTCGGTTGCCAAACAATCCATTTGAACACCGGAAGCAGATACAAAAAATCTGAAATCTTGCTGTCCGTCGTTAAATCCGTTGATGAAAATCCCAAAATGGTCTGCAGTGCCAAAATTATCTCGCTGGGTTATTTCTTTGTCAATTTTGGATGGATCATTGTCATATAAAACGGCTCCAATATAAATTGCATTGTCGTCGTAAGTTATTTTAATCTCAGATCTTCTTTCAGATGATTCCGGAACACCATTTTCCGGTTCCAGCATAATGAAATTATTTGCAACAGGTGCTTTTAACCAAGCAGCTTCATCTAATTTTCCGTCAATAGAAATAGATTCATTGATGCGAAGAGCAGTTGTTTTTTTCTGACTATACGACTGAGTTATTCCTATTAATAAAAATAAAACGATGAAAAAGAGGTGTTTGGTTAGATTCATAATTCAAAATTAACTATTGGATTTTTAGGAACAATTACTTTATCATTTCATTAAGAAATATTTTATATAGACGTTAAAGTTTCGTTATGTTACACTTTCTCAATACGAATTGTAGTTTTTTTCCGTTTTCTGCGTAGCTCTCTCCCAGAAAGTGAGCTAATTTCCAAAAAAGTTGACATTTAGTTTAAAATAATTTGGTTTTAAACTTTTAATTTATATTTTTGGCATCCCAAGTCTAATTTTTAACCTGTAGATTACCAATGAATTACAAGCTTTTACCGGTTTTGTTGTTTGGATTATTTTCATTCACAACACCAACAAATAATACAACAGACCCTAAAATTATCGCATCCAATAGCAAAGTAACTTTTGAATCTAAAGTGAGTTCTTTGTACAATAATTTAGATGCTAAAAATTTTAAACTTCCTCAATTAGAGAGTTTTACCAAGGCTTTAGAAGGTTTTTACCAATTAAAGCAAAAGGGTTTAATTCAAAATGATATTCTTACACTTGTCGATTTTAGTTTGTCTGCCAATTCCAAAAGATTGTGGGTAATAGACATGAGCACCAACACGGTTTTATATCATTCCTTAGTGGC
Organism: Flavobacterium sp. T50_26; assembly: GCF_057652995.1. Lineage (NCBI taxonomy): Bacteria > Pseudomonadati > Bacteroidota > Flavobacteriia > Flavobacteriales > Flavobacteriaceae > Flavobacterium > Flavobacterium sp. T50_26. The sequence goes on along the minus strand of NZ_JBYFCC010000030.1, from coordinate 2,998 downwards.
TCACGGAAGAAATTCCGGCGAAGAATTTGCTACAGCATTTTCCAATAAATCAGAATCATACCAAAGCAGTTTAGGTTTTTACCTTACCGGAGAAACTTATCTAGGAAAGCATGGTCTTTCGCTTCGTTTGGATGGTTTGGAAAGAGGAATTAACGACAAAGCACGTGAAAGAGCAGTTGTGATTCACGGTGCAGATTATGTGTCTGATTCTTTCATAAAACAACACAAACGTTTAGGAAGAAGTCAAGGTTGTCCTGCTTTGCCGGTGGAATTAAACCAAGAAATCATCAAAACGATAAAAGACAAATCATGTTTGTTTATTTATCATCCGTCAAGAAGTTATAAAGTGGCTTCGAAGTTAATTTCGTAGTTTTTTATACAATTCCGCATCTAAACCGTAAATATCATCTCTAAAAATCAGTAGATTTTTATCGCTCCAAGCTGTCCAATATAAAAGGTGAAGGTAAATTGGTTTGGTAAAAGTTACATTCTTTGTTTTTGATTCGGCCAACACTTCATCAATTTTTTCTTTGTTCCAATTAATAGAGTCTGATAATAAGTATTCTGTTAATTCAAACGGATTTTGCACCCGAACGCAACCGGAACTCAACGAACGATTCTCTCGTTCAAAATAGCCTCTCGTATTCGTGTCATGCAGATAAACCGAAAAGCGGTTGGGAAACATAATTTTTACCAATCCTAGCGAATTGAAACTTCCCGGAGATTGCACATAACGGTACGATCTACCTTTGGACGGATTCCAATCATACGGACTCACAACAGTGCTACCGCTATAGATTGTAATGTTTTTGGAAGCAAAGTATCCTCTGTTCTTGGTCGCTGCCGGAATTACGTCTTCTTTTAAAATTGTGGGAGGAACGGTCCAAGTTGGATTAAAAACCACATAACTCAATTTGGAAGACAAAATAGGTGTGCTTCTACTGGCTTTTCCAACAATAATTCGGTGTGTTTTTACTGTGTCTTTTTCTTTTACAACTTGCAACGAATAATCGGGAATGTTGATGATGAGGTATTCTTTTTCAAAATTACGCGGATACCATCGCCAGCGTTCCATATTGGCAATAATTTGCTCTTTTCTTTTTTGTTTGGTAAAATTCAGCGATGCAATTGTTCCTTTTCCAATTACGCCGTCGGGAGCCAAACCGTGCCGACTTTGAAAGTTTTTAACGGCATTAAACGTGGTTTCATCATAAATGTTAGTCAACGAATCCGGTTTTTTCATGTCATACCAATAAGAAAGCCGTTTTTTTACTTCGATTAACACATCATTTGTATCGTTCAATACAATTTTGTCTATGATTTCTAATTTTTTAAAATTCTCATCAGGAAATTGATTGATTATCTTTAAACTATTTTTTAGTTTTTGATAAATAATATGTTGAGGTTTCACTTCATTCACCGCAAAATCAAATGAATCTTTTCGCTGAAAATTCAAAAGCAATTGTTGCACATCGATTTTATTTTCTTTTAAATCCCAATCTTTGTATAACTCTTTTGGGTTTAAAGAACCTTTCGCCGTTTTTTCTACATACTTTTTTAAATTTTCTGTAAGCAAAACATCGTAGTCTATCAATTCTTTATCTAATAAGGTTGGAATTGATTTTTCTAATTTTTCGATTTTTTTTAAATCGAAGTCTTTTGGATTCAACCCTTCTTCTGCCACATTTTTTAAAATGGTAAGTAGCGATTCCCTGCAATTGAATGCCAACCAAAACGTTCTGTTTTCATTTACTTGATAAAAAGCAGCAAGAATAGAATCGTTTTTTTTGGATAGAAAAGTGGAGTCAATGGCCAATACTTTTCCTTCTTCTGTAATTTCAACCGGAAGAGGTTTTTTGGCAGAATCAGGATTTTTTTTCTTGTTGCAAGAAATCAAAATGAGAACAAAAAAAAATAAGTAAAAATGCTTCATAGTGATTAAGAAATCGGGTTCATTTTTTTATACATTACAAAATGAGTGCCAATATCGCCAATTTCAAAAGGATTTCCGTGAACGGAATAGCCTGCTTTTTCATAAAACGGAATGGCGGTTTCGCGTGCATTGAACCACAATAGGTTACACTTGTATTTTTCTGCAATTTCTTCGGCTTGGTGGAGTAATTTTTCACCGAAGCCTCTTTTTTGATGGTGTTTTAAGACTGCCATTCCCCGAATTTGGAACTGATTTTGTTCTTCAAAGGCTTCGTTTTTGTTTTTAAAAAGCGAAACAACACCAATTAAAGCACAGTTAATAAACAGCCCAAGATGAATGGTTGACTGCAAATTATCTCCTTCAAAGTGGCAGGTTTCCACCGGTTTTCCTTCCCGAAGAACGGGATGCCGAACGGAATACGTTTCCAAAGCCGTTATTTCTTTTAAAGTAAGCATAATTTATCTCGTAAAACTTGGAAAACTAAAGGTATAACTTTTTCAGAATAAATTGGTTATAAATTCTGTTAGCTTTTTGATAATTTTTTTTGAAAAAAAATTTGCAACAAAGAAAACTATTTGTCTATATTTGCACTCACAAACGCGGAAGTAGCTCAGTTGGTAGAGCTCCAGCCTTCCAAGCTGGTTGTCGCGAGTTCGAGCCTCGTCTTCCGCTCTGCTAAGAACCTCAAATGAAAGTTTGAGGTTTTTTTATGGTATGAGGCGAGAAGTTTATCCCGATTTTTATCGGGAAGCCTCGTCTTCCGCTCCAAATAAAAGTCTGTACTGATGTTCGGACTTTTTTTATGGAAATAGGTGAGGAGTTTATTTTAAATTTTCACACGGGAGTTCGAAACTTACGACGTAAACATTTATATTCCAAATCTACTCGTAAATAAATTTTTTTGAATTTTCTAATATAGCTAAAGTAGATTATTGATTTGTTTTTTATAACAATTTTCAAAACTAAATTTCATCCTTAGCACTAAGTTGCGTATTCTATGATGAATTACAACAAAAAGTTTAATTATTTAACTTGCAAATTTATAGATGTCGATATAAGGTGTTT
>NZ_JBYFCC010000029.1:0-45391 GCF_057652995.1 Flavobacterium sp. T50_26 | reverse complement strand
AATAAATTTAAACTTTTTCTAATTAACTCCTTTTGAAATTCTAAATTAAAACACTTTGCAAAGTAAAGGTGAGGGATTGCAGCGTAAAGCCCGGAGCAAAAAAACGCCAATTTTCTCAAGCCAAAAAAGCGACCAACGGAAGCTCTTTTTGGGTTGAAGAAAATGGTGTTTTTTGCGAGGACTTGCAGCGAAAAGCCCGACCTGTAGCTTGCGGAAGGGCACGCCCAAAATGATATTGGATTTAACAACTTCTTGATTTTCTGTTTATTATTTTGTAAATTGTAAACAAAAAAAGATGAAAAAATGTATTAGATTATTTATTTTACTGACTTCGGGATTTGTTTTTGCTCAAAAACCAAGTGAAATTCCGGGTGATACGGGTAAAGTTGAATTAACTGAAACTAGTGATGTGATTATTTATATTTTGATTCCGATCATAATTACTGTTTTGTATTTTGTTTGGAAGAAGCGAAAAAAGAATGGTTCTGAATAATAAAATTTTAGTCCGAAAAAGTGTTTTTCTGCAATTATAATTTCTACTTTTGTTATACTTAAATAAACGAAAAAAAACATGTTGATTATTGGCATTGCAGGTGGCACCGGAAGTGGAAAAACAACGGTTGTACATCAGATTATGAATGAACTTCCGGAAACTGAGGTGGGAATTATTTCTCAAGACTCCTACTACAAAGAAACACACAATTTGAGTTACGAAGAGCGAACAAAAATTAATTTTGATCATCCGCGTGCTATAGATTTTGAGTTACTGGTGGCTCATTTAAAAGAATTGAAAGCCAATAATGTTATTCAACAGCCTGTTTACTCTTTTGTTACACACAATCGAACTGATGATACGATTGTGACTCACCCAAGAAAAGTGATGTTAGTGGAAGGAATTTTGATTTTAGCCAATCCGGAACTCCGCGACATGTTTGATATTAAAATCTATGTTCATGCCGATTCTGACGAACGTTTAATCAGACGTATGAAACGCGATATTGCCGAAAGAGGTCGTGATATGGATGAAGTGATTAATCGTTATCAAAACACCTTGAAACCAATGCACGAGCAATTTATTGAACCTACGAAAGCTTTTGCCGATATTATTATTCCGAATGACAAATACAACACGGTGGCGATTGACGTGGTTCGGGCCGTAATCAACCAACGAATACTTTAGTTATGAAGTTTTTCCAACGTTTAGAAGAAAAATATCCTTGGTTTAAATATGTCGGAAACCGATATGTTTTAGTCTTGATTTTCTTTACGGTTTGGATGCTTTTTTTAGACAACTACTCCTATCTGGAACATCGCTTTTTGAATAATGAACTGGATGAACTGGAGACTAATAAAAAATATTATCAAGAGGAAATTAAAAAAGACTGTCTTGACATCAAACGCCTCAAAAATCCTGACCAAATTGAGAAATATGCTCGGGAGAAATACTACATGAAACGAGATAGCGAAGATATTTATATCATCGAATTTGAGGAAGAGATGCTACTCGAAGAGGAAGAAAATCACAAATCGCTATAATTATGGCAACACATTTATTTAAAGAGTTCGAACCGATTTCATCCAAACAATGGAAACAGCAAATTCAGTTTGAACTTAAAGGTGCGGACTACAACGAAACACTCGTTTGGGAAAGTCCGGAAGGTATCAAAGTGAAACCCTTTTATCACATTGACGAAAATGAAGTAAAAATTGAATCTCCTCCTTCGAGCGGATTTAGAATTATTCAAAATATTTATGTTTATGATGTAAAAAAATCGAATGAAAGAGCACTGGATTCGTTGAAAAGAGGTGCGGAATCTGTTCGGTTTACAATTGAAAACGAAGCTGTTTCTTTGAATGATTTGATGGAAAACCTTCCGAAAGAAAATGTGACTTATTATTTTAATTTACTTTTTCTATCGAGTGAATTTATCAAAAAAATTGACGCTTTTGCAAATCAAAATCAATATAAAATAGTTATTCTTCAAGATTCTGTTGGTCAGCTAGCTAAAGATGGAAATTGGTATGAATCGTTAGAAAAAGATTTTCTACATTTAAATACTTGTTCTGCTTTACCAATTTCAATGTTAAGTTGCAAAATTGATTTGTATCAAAATGCCGGAGCCAATATGGTTCAGCAATTGGCGTATGCGATGGCACATGTGAATGAATATTTTAATCGTATAGAAAAAATTTCTTCACCTATTACTTTTGAAGTGGCAGTGGGAACAAACTATTTCTTTGAAATTGCAAAATTGAGAGCTTTACGTCTTCTTTTCAATGCATTAGCTAAAGAATACAATCATGATTTTGATTGCCACATTATTGTTACACCAACCAAACGAAACAAAACACTGTATGATTATAATGTAAACATGCTTCGTACCACAACCGAATGCATGAGTGCGATTTTGGGCGGTGCAAATGGTGTTTCAAATTTGGCTTATGATGCTATTTATCACAAAGACAATGAATTTGGTGATCGAATTTCCCGCAATCAATTGTTGGTTTTAAAACACGAAAGTTATTTTAATCAAGTGCATAATCCGGCCGACGGAGCATACTATATTGAAAGTTTAACAGAACAATTAGCCGAAAAAGCTTTGGCATTATTCAAAGATATTGAAGCAAATGGCGGATTAATTACGCAGTTAATTGAAGGTACAATTCAGCGAAAAATTAGCGAAAGTGCTCAAAAAGAGCAAGATTTATTTGATTCCGGAAAAGAAGTTTTGTTGGGAACTAATAAATATCCGAACAAGAATGATAAAATGAATCATGAGTTAGAATTGTTTCCTTTTGTGAAAATAAATCAAAGAAAAACATTGATTACACCAATTATTGAAAAAAGATTGGCAGAGAAAAGTGAACAAGAACGTTTATCTCAAGAACAACAGCCATGAGAAAAGATATACAACAATTAAAATTAGAAGGTGGAAATCAGAATTTAGAAAATCCTGAAAAGGAGAATTTCTTAACAGCTGAGAACATTGAATTAAAAACTTTATATTCAAAAGAAGATTTAAAAAACATAGAACATCTTGATTTTGGTGCCGGATTTGCCCCTAATCTTCGAGGTCCTTATGCCACAATGTATGTTCGTAGACCGTGGACAGTTCGCCAATATGCCGGATTTTCTACTGCCGAAGAAAGCAACGCTTTTTACCGAAGAAATTTAGCCGCAGGGCAAAAAGGACTTTCGGTTGCGTTTGATTTGGCAACACACAGAGGATATGATTCCGATCACGAACGTGTTGTTGGAGATGTTGGAAAAGCAGGCGTAGCAATCGATTCGGTGGAAGATATGAAGATTTTGTTTGACCAAATTCCGTTAAACGAAATGTCAGTTTCCATGACTATGAACGGAGCAGTTTTGCCAATTATGGCATTTTATATTGTGGCTGCCGAAGAACAAGGTGTGTCTCCAAATTTACTTTCAGGAACAATTCAGAATGATATTTTGAAAGAGTTTATGGTGCGAAATACGTACATCTACCCGCCTACTCCTTCGATGAAAATTATTGCCGATATTTTTGAATATACGAGCAAAAATATGCCGAAATTTAATTCGATTTCGATATCCGGTTACCATATGCAAGAAGCCGGAGCAACTGCCGATATTGAATTGGCGTATACGTTAGCCGATGGTTTAGAATACATCCGAACCGGACTCGCTGCCGGAATGGATATTGATACCTTCGCCCCTCGCCTCTCTTTTTTCTGGGCGATTGGGATGAATCATTTTATGGAAATTGCCAAAATGCGTGCGGGTCGAATGTTATGGGCAAAATTACTCAAACAATTCAATCCGAAAGATGAAAAATCATTGGCTTTGCGAACACATTGTCAGACTTCGGGTTGGAGTTTAACCGAACAAGATCCGTTTAATAATGTGGCTCGTACGTGTATTGAAGCGGCTGCCGCAGCTTTTGGCGGAACGCAATCATTACACACCAATGCCTTGGATGAAGCGATTGCATTACCAACCGATTTCTCTGCTCGAATTGCCCGAAATACACAAATCTTTTTGCAAGAAGAAACTAAAATCTGCAAAACAGTTGACCCGTGGGCAGGAAGTTATTATGTAGAAAGTTTAACAAATGAAATTGCTCAAAAAGCATGGGCGTTGATGGAAGAAGTGGAAGAATTAGGCGGAATGACCAAAGCCATTGAAGCCGGAATTCCGAAACTGCGAATTGAAGAAGCCGCAGCCAGAAAGCAAGCCAGAATTGATAGCAGTCAAGACATCATTGTTGGTGTAAACAAATACCGTTTGGAGAAAGAAGATCCGTTAATGATTTTGGATGTCGATAATCAAATGGTTCGCAAACAACAATTGGAACGATTGGCAGAAATAAAAGCGTCTCGTGATACGGAAAAAGTAAAAGCCAGTTTAGCAAAATTGACGGAATCTGCAAAATCAGGTCAGGAAAATTTATTATCTTTAGCCGTAGAAGCAGCCCGAAACCGAGCAACTCTTGGCGAAATTAGTGATGCCTTAGAAGAAGTTTTCGGACGATATAAAGCACAAATCAGAACCTTTAGCGGCGTGTATAGTAAAGAAATTAAAAATGACGAAAGCTTTGAAAAAGCGAAACAATTAGCCGATGCTTTTGCCAAAAAAGACGGTCGTCGTCCCCGTATTATGATAGCCAAAATGGGACAAGACGGTCACGATCGTGGAGCAAAAGTGGTCGCAACCGGTTATGCCGATGTAGGTTTTGACGTGGACATTGGCCCTCTTTTTCAAACGCCAGCCGAAGCAGCCAAACAAGCCGTGGAAAACGACGTGCATATTTTAGGCGTTTCTTCCTTAGCAGCCGGACACAAAACCTTAGTGCCACAAGTGATTGAAGAACTTAAAAAATACGGTCGTGAAGACATTATGGTCATTGTAGGTGGTGTAATTCCGCACCAAGATTACCAATTTTTGTTTGATGCCGGAGCGGTTGCCGTCTTTGGACCTGGGACGAAAATTAGTGAAGCGGCGATTAGTATTTTGGAGGTTTTACTTGAAGATTAAACACTTTCTTGTCATTCTGACGCAGAAAGAATCTCTATTTTTTATAAAACACTGACTGAGAGGTTGGTGTTTTTTTTTATATTTACAAAAACAAAAAAATGCTCACCCTCTCCTTCACCCCATTCCCAATTCTCGAATCCAATCGTTTATTATTACGAGCGGTTAATGTTGATGATGTCAACGAAGTAATGGAACTTCGTGGCAATCCGGAAACGATGAAATTCATTCCAAGACCGTTAGTAACTTCACCCGAAATGGCATTGGAACACATTGCTATGATTATCGAAAAAATTGAAAATAACACCGGAATCAATTGGGCAATTACGTTAAAAGGAAATCCGAAATTGTTGGGTGTCATTGGTCATTATCGCATTCAACCTGAAAATTACCGTTCGGAAATTGGGTATATGTTGTTGCCGGAATACCAAGGTCAAGGAATCGTGAGTGAAGCCATTAATACTGTTTTGGATTATGGTTTTAATGTGCTGAATTTCCATTCTGTGGAAGCCGTGGTTGATCCGGAAAATTATGTTTCTGCCAAAGTGTTAGAAAAAAATGGATTTGTGAAAGAAGCTCATTTTTTGGAAAATGAATATTGGGATGGAAAATTTTGGGATTCGGTAGTTTATTCACTTTTAAAACGAAATTTTGTAAAGAAAAATTACTAAATTTAACCATATAAGGCATATAAGTTAAGTCACTTTAAAACTTATATGGCTTATATGGTAAAAAAATAAAATCCATGTCAAAACTTCCCAACACGCCCATCAGTATTTTCACTATAATGTCTAAAATGGCAACCGATTATCAAGCCATCAATCTCTCACAAGGTTTTCCGAATTTCCCCATTGATGTGCGAATGACAGAAATTGTGGCTCGTTTAGCCAAAACAGATATTCATCAATATGCTCCGATGGCTGGTTATCCGCCGCTGTTGGAAAAAATTAGTCAATTGACTTTTGATAATTATCAGCGAAGAGTAAATCCGTCCACCGAAATTTTAATCACTGCCGGAGCAACCGAAGCGATTTTTGCCACCATTCAAGCGTTCGTGCAACCGAATGACGAAGTCATCATTCTCGACCCAAGTTATGATTGTTATGAAATGCCAATTTTATTGAGTAATGCAAAACCAATTCGGATTTCGTTAAAAGAAGATTATTCTCCCAATTTTGAGGCAATCAGTCAAAACTTATCATCTAAAACTCGAATGCTGATTTTGAATAATCCACACAATCCATCGGGAAAAATTTGGACAGAAAATGATTTTATTCAACTCGAAAAAATCATCGGAAATTATCCTGATTTATTGATTTTATCAGATGAAGTATATGAATTTATTACATTTGAAAACAAACATATTTCCATCAATACAAGAGAAAAATTAAAAGATAGAAGTTTGATTGTTTCGTCGTTCGGAAAAACACTTCACTTAACCGGTTGGAAAATTGGCTATTTAATCGCTCCTGAAAATTTACTAAAAGAAGTTAAAAAAGTGCATCAATATTTGGTATTTAGCGTGAATAGTTTGTCTCAGGCTGCAATTAATGAATACTTGACTATTTTTGATACTGAAGAAGTTTCAAAATTATATCTTCAAAAAAGAAACTTCTTTCAAAACCTTTTAAAAGAAACCGCTTTCGAGTTGTTGCCTTGTGAAGGAACGTATTTTCAAACAGCATCTTATCAAAACATTTCAAATGAAAATGATTTGGATTTCACGAAACGATTAGTGACCGAATTTGGTGTAGCAACCATCCCGCTTTCGGTGTTTTATGGCAATCAAACCGACTTAAAACGCATTCGGTTTTGTTTTGCCAAAGATGATGAAACGTTAATGAAAGCAGCTGAACGACTTTTAAAAATAAAATAATTTTGTTAGCTAAATGCTAAAAATATTTCATACTTTAACTGAATTAATATCTTTACCAAAAAACTATATTTTATATGAATTTTTCAGCAAAAATGCTCCGTGATAACGCCTTAGAAGGCAAAGTAATTGTAGTAACCGGAGGTGGTAGCGGCCTCGGAAAAGCAATGACAAAATACTTTTTAGAATTAGGTGCAAAAGTTGCCATTACTTCCAGAGATTTAGATAAATTAAAAACCACCGCATCCGAATTAGAAAAAGAAACCGGCGGAACGTGTTTGCCGTTGCAATGTGATGTTCGTTTTTATGAACAAGTGGAAGCAATGCTTGAGGAAGTATTAAAAAATTTCGGAAAAGTAGATGTTTTACTAAACAATGCAGCCGGAAATTTCATTTCTCCTACCGAACGATTATCCGCGAATGCGTTTGATACCATCATCGATATTGTATTAAAAGGTTCCAAAAACTGCACTTTAGCTTTCGGAAAACATTGGATTGACAACAAACAAGAAAGTTCAGTGATTTTAAATATTGTCACAACCTATGCTTGGACTGGTTCTGCTTATGTAGTACCAAGTGCCACAGCCAAAGCAGGCGTTCTTGCGATGACCCGAAGTTTGGCGGTTGAATGGGCAAAATACGGCATCCGAAGTAATGCAATTGCTCCGGGACCATTTCCAACGAAAGGTGCTTGGGATCGATTACTTCCGGGAGATTTAGCCGAAAAGTTTGATATGGCTAAAAAAGTACCGTTAAATCGTGTCGGTGATCATCAGGAATTAGCCAATTTAGCGGCTTATTTAGTTTCTGATTTTTCTGCTTATGTAAATGGCGAAGTAATTACAATTGACGGTGGCGAATGGCTCAAAGGAGCAGGTCAATTTAATTTGTTAGAACAAATTCCTGAACATATGTGGGATATGCTCGAAGCAATGATTAAATCGAAAAAGAGCAAATAAAATCCATCGAATTTTAGCTAATTAATTGTACACAAAACAATTAACATTTGTTAACAACTTGACGTTGAAAAACCCATAAATAATCGTAATTTTACGGCTCAAATTTAATCGAATCAATGGGCAAAATTATTGCAATTGCGAATCAAAAAGGAGGCGTTGGAAAAACCACAACAACCGTTAATTTAGCGGCCTCACTAGGTGTTTTAGAAAAAAAAGTATTACTTATTGATGCTGATCCTCAGGCAAATGCCAGTTCGGGATTAGGGATTGATGTAGATAGTGTTGCGATTGGATCTTACCAGGTTTTAGAGCACAGCAACACGCCACAAGAAGCGGTGATGAAATGTTCTGCTCCCAACGTAGATGTTATTCCGGCTCACATTGATTTGGTTGCCATTGAAATTGAATTGGTCGATAAAGAAAATCGTGAATATATGCTCAAAGAAGCATTGGCATCCATCAAAGATCAATATGATTATATTTTGATAGATTGTGCTCCTTCTTTGGGATTATTAACGTTGAATGCCTTAACCGCAGCAGACAGTGTGGTGATTCCGATTCAATGCGAATATTTTGCATTGGAAGGTTTAGGAAAATTATTAAACACCATCAAAAGTGTTCAAAAATTACATAATCCGGATTTGGATATCGAAGGGTTATTGTTAACGATGTATGATTCCCGGTTGCGTTTATCGAACCAAGTGGTGGAAGAAGTACAAAAGCATTTTAACGATATGGTTTTTAAAACCATCATTCAACGAAATGTAAAATTAAGTGAAGCTCCAAGTTTTGGCGAAAGCATTATTAATTTTGATGCAACCAGTAAAGGAGCCAACAATTATTTGAGTTTAGCAGAAGAAATTATCAAAAAAAATAGCTAGGATTTTATGACACAAGCCACTAAAAAACAAGCATTAGGAAGAGGATTATCGGCTTTATTGAAAGACCCGGAAAACGACATCAAATCGGTAAATGATAAAAATGCCGATAAAGTGGTTGGGAATATTATTGAGCTTGAAATTGAGGCAATAGAAATAAATCCGTTTCAGCCCAGAAGCAATTTTAATGAAGAAACACTTCAGGAATTAGCAACATCCATTAAAGAATTGGGTGTAATTCAGCCGATTACTGTTAGAAAATTAGATTTTAATAAGTATCAGTTAATTTCCGGTGAACGAAGACTTCGTGCTTCAAAAATGGCGGGATTAACTGTTATTCCTTCTTATATTCGAATTGCCAACGACAATGAATCGCTTGTGATGGCTTTGGTAGAAAACATCCAACGTCATGATTTAGATCCGATTGAAATTGCACTTTCATACCAACGTTTGATTGATGAAATTCAGTTGACGCAAGAACAAATGAGTGATAAAGTGGGTAAAAAACGCTCGACGATTGCCAATTACCTTCGATTATTGAAATTAGACCCGATTATTCAAACCGGAATTCGCGATGGTTTTATTTCGATGGGACATGGTCGTGCGTTAATCAATATTGAAGACGAAGATGCTCAATCTGACATTTATCACAAAATCATCAGTCAGAATCTTTCTGTTCGTGATACTGAAACATTGGTAAAAAACTATCAGGAAGGTTTAAAACCAAAATCCGGAAAAACTGCAAAAGCTGCTTCGGCATTTGTAGTTGCAGAATCTGATAAAAAAGAAATTGCAACGGTTTTAGGCACAAAAGTTGACGTGAAAATTGATACCAACGGAAAAGGAAAAATAACTATTCCGTTTAAATCTGAAGCCGATTTTCAACGAATTATTGCTTTAATTAAAGGATAGTGGTTGTTTCTCGAATCATACTTTTTTCTTTTTTCCTTTTTGGAATAAATTCTGCTATTGCACAAGTTCAGTTTGAAGAAGTCAAAATTACAAAAGACTCTACTTCATACAAATCAATCGATCCTTTAACACCTGCAAAAGCTGCTTTTTATTCAGCTGTTATTCCAGGTTTGGGACAAGTTTACAACAAACAATATTGGAAAGTTCCAATTGTTTATGGTGGTTTAGCAATTGGTTTTTATTTTTATAACGATAGTAGTAAAAAGTATAAAGAATTTAGAAACATCTATAAAAGAAGGTTAGAAGGCTACACCGACGACCGTTATTTTGGTGTTTATTCAGATGCCGTTTTAATAAACGCTCAAAGAGGTTTCGAACGAAATAGAGATATTTCAACCGCGGTAATGATTGGTTTTTATGTCTTAAATATTATTGATGCCAATGTTGGTGCTCATCTTATGCAATTTAATGTAAACGATAATTTATCATTAACTCCAGATCTTAGCAGAAATGAAATCGACTACAAATACAACGTTGGATTAACTTTGAATTATAAATTTTAATGAAAATTGCACTTTTAGGATACGGGAAAATGGGAAAGGTAATCGAACGAATTGCCTTAGAACGCGGTCATGAAATTGTGTTGCGAAAAGGAAGTTCTGATTCTTTTGAAGGATTAGAAAATACTGATGTTGCAATAGATTTCAGTGTGCCTGATTCTGCCGTAAATAATATCTCTACTTGTCTTGAAAACGGAATTCCTGTAGTTTCAGGAACAACAGGTTGGTTAGAAGATTATCACAAAATGGTTAATCTTTGCAAAGAAAAAAATGCTGCATTTATTTATGGTTCTAATTTTAGTTTAGGCGTAAATTTATTTTTTGAATTGAATGATTATTTGGCTAAGATGATGGCAAAATTCAATCAATATAACGTTTCGATGGAGGAAATTCATCACACCCAAAAATTAGATAAACCAAGCGGAACAGCAATTTCATTAGCCAATTCAATCATCAATCATACAAACAAAAATAACTGGAGCATCGAAAATCCAAAATCAGATGATTTATTTATTGATGTAAAAAGAGAAGACAATGTTCCCGGAACACATAGTATTTTCTATCAATCGGAAGTTGATACCATCGAAATCAAACATACCGCTCACAACCGAGACGGTTTTGCTTTTGGTGCCGTGATTGCCGCCGAATGGATTGTGGGTAAAAAAGGTGTTTTTACCATGAAAGATGTTTTAGATTTAAAATAATTCATAGCAAAATCATTATAAATAAACGTTAAATTGGTAACGTTTTCTATATTTGAGAACTAATTAAGAACTTGACTTTCGTTAACAAGTAAAAACGAAATTAAAAAATAATAAAAATGACATTATATCAATGGTTTATATTCTTCTTAGTGATACAAATCGTACACTATTTGGGAACATGGAAATTATATCAAAAAGCAGGTAGAAAATCATGGGAAGCTGCTGTTCCTGTTTACAATGCAATCGTTCTGATGAAAATTATAAACCGTCCTTGGTGGTGGGCTTTTTTACTTTTTATTCCAATTGTAAACCTAATTATGTTTCCTGTTGTCTGGGTTGAAACCTTGAGAAGTTTCGGGAAAAATTCGCAATTAGACACGATTTTAGGTGTTGCTACTTTAGGTTTATACATCTACTATGTAAATTATACACAAGACGTTACACACATCAAAGATCGTTCATTACATCCCAAAAATGCTACTGCAGATTTTGTGAGTTCAATATTATTTGCAATTGTGGTGGCAACAACCGTTCATACCTATGTAATGCAACCGTTTGTTATACCGACATCTTCCTTAGAAAAATCATTGTTAGTAGGTGATTTTCTTTTTGTAAGTAAATTTCATTACGGTGCCAGAACACCTACTACAGCAGTTGGTTTACCGATGGTACACGATTCTATTCCGATTGTTCGAACCAAATCTTATTTAAGTTGGCCTCAACTACCTTCGTTCCGTTTTCCGGGAATTGAAAGTATTGAAACTAATGATATTGTGGTGTTTAACTGGCCAATTGATACGGTTTATAAATTCAGAGATAGATCAGGAAGAAGAGTAGATAAACCACTTGATAAAAAATCAAATTATGTAAAACGCTGTTTAGGAATTCCGGGAGACAGTCTTCAAATTAAAAACGGAGATGTTTATGTTAATGGGAAAATGCTTCCAATGCATGACCGTCAGAAAGTTCAATATTCCTATGACGTTATTACAGACGGAACGCAATTTAATCCTGATTATGTTTACAACGATCTTCAAATTACAGATGGCGTTAGCGTAAATTCACAGAATTCATATACCTTTTTTGCTATAACCGATGAAAATGCAGCTCGATTAAAAAACAATCCAATTGTAAAATCAGTTACAAAAAGAATTGATACGGAAGGAACAACCAGTGTTTTTCCTCATACCAAAAATTGGAATACTGACAATTACGGTCCGATATACATTCCACAAGCCGGAAAAACGGTGGCTTTAAACAAAGAAACTTTGCCTTTTTATAAAATGATCATTACCGATTATGAGAAAAATGATTTACAAGTAAACGGTGACGAAATTCGAATTAACGGAAAAGTTGTCAAAGAATACACTTTTAAAATGGATTATTATTGGATGATGGGTGACAACCGCCATAACTCGGAAGACAGCCGTTATTGGGGTTATGTTCCAGCCGACCACATTGTTGGTAAACCAGTATTCATTTGGATGAGTTTAGACCAAAATGTTCCATGGGGCAAAGCGATTGACAAAATACGTTGGAATAGATTGTTCACAACAGTTGGTGGAAGTGGCGAACCTGTTTCTTATTTTATTTACTTCGTCATTCTTTTAGCCGGATGGTTTGGCTTTGATTTCTACAGAAAAAGAAAGAAAAAAAAGGCTGATTTATAACTAATGAAAGCACTCGTTCATCCTACCTATTTCCCGTCAATTAGTCATTATGCCGCTATGATTCAGGCAGAAAAAGTTGTGTTTGAAATGGAAGATAATTTCCAAAAACAAACCAACCGCAACAGAATGTACATTTATAGTCCAAACGGAATTCAAATGCTTAACATTCCGATAAAGCACAGCAAAATAGCCAATCAAAAGTGTAAAGATGTTAAAATTGAACCGGATTTCAATTGGCAAAAACAACATTTCAAATCGTTGGAAGCAGCGTACAGAACATCTCCTTTTTTTGAATATTTTGAGGACGACATCGCTCCTATTTTTCAAAAAAAACATACTTTTTTAATGGATTTGAATTTGGAAGTTTTTGAACTACTCAATCAATGTCTTGACATTTCCATTTCACCCGAAAAAACAATAGAATATTTTCACGAAGTGAATGATGTAACCGATTTTCGTTTTCTAGCAAATGGAAAAAAAGACCAAACTCAATGCGAACCTTACACGCAAGTATTCGGCGAAAAACATGGATTTCTTAATAATTTAAGCGTTTTAGACTTACTTTTCAACGAAGGTAGATATGCGTTAGATTACTTAAAAAAACAGCAATTATAATTTACTTTTCTTTTTCAAAAGACAATCGGGTAACAATAGGAAAATGATCTGAATTCCTAAAATTTGGAAAAGAATTGAACTGTTTCACCACAAATTTTTTATCCGCAAAAACATAATCAATTCGAGCTGGATAGTACTTAAAACTATACGTTGTGCCAAAACCGGAACCGGCTTCTTCAAATGCATCATTCAAGTCGCCTTTTACACTGCGGTAAACGAACGAAAAAGGACTATTATTCAAATCGCCGCAAATTATAATTGGAAATTTACAATCCGCTTTGTGCTTTTTAATAATCTCTGCCTGATTTTGCTGCGATTTAAACGACGTACTCATTCTACGAAGCATGCGTTTTGACTGGTCTTGCGAAACACCTTGAATATTTTCATCAATTTCATGCACGTCAGGCGTAATTTTAATCGACTGCAAATGCATACTGTACACCCGAATCGTATCTTTCCCTCTTTTAATATCAGCATAAATTGCATTATTTGTAGAATTAGGAAACGGAATAACACCTTCATTCACAATCGGATATTTAGAAAAAATAGCCTGTCCAAGCTTTGTGTTCTTACCTTCAATAAAAACGTATTTATGTTTATACACTCGAAAATCGACTTCATTCGTATTCGAAAATTCCTGAATACACAAAATATCCGGAGTTTGTTCTTTAATAAAATCTGAAATTGACAAGCTCACATCACGCTCAATCCAATCATACAAATTAAATAAGCGAACGTTGTAACTCATCACAATAAAATCCTCTTCCGCGGTGGGTAAATTAGTCTCAGAAAATTTATAAAATTTATTTATAAACGTAATTCCCAACAACAAAACAATGCCGGACAACAACATTTGTCGCTTAAATTGAATCAACCAATAGCTAAAAAACAATAAATTTAGAATCAACATCAACGGTAAAAAAAGCGTCAAAACCGAAAGAATCGGAAAAAGTCTAGGAGCCAAAAAAGGCAAAATATAAGCAATAAATGTCAATACAGTAAGCACTATATTAAAAAACAAAATCACTTTATTAAACCATCCTAGGTTCTTCATTCCGTTATATTAAACATTCAAAAATTAAAAATAATTATGTGCCTAATCCCGCTTTTCACTGCAAGATTTTTTGTCTTGTCGGCATTTTCTAAGCCCAAAAATGTGCTCCCAAGGTCGCAATTTTTTGGCAAGAAAAATGTCCGCCAATCCTGCAAAATGCTTTCCGTTACAATCGGGGGCAAAATCCGTGCTACTTCGCAAGTCCCAACAACTTTCAACCCGCAACCCGCAACCTTCCTAACTCTTCCCCGCTTTAAACAAAAACTCCTTTTCCTCTTTCGTCAAACTATCATAACCTGATTTACTGATTTTATCTAAAATCTCATCAATCTGTTGCTGTGTTTTATCTTTCGGAGCAGGTTTTGGCTTAGTGAATGATTCATTTTTATGCACTTTTTTAAACGGTGCCGATTTTCTTCCTCTAAATAAATTCACCAAACCATCCACAAACGAAGTAAATGGTTTTGTAATATCCGTACCATTTTTAAGCTGAGAACTATATAAATAACCAAACAAAGCACCACCCAAATGAGCAATATGTCCGCCAACATTGGAGAATGACAAACTAATCAAATCAATTATCAAATAAAATACGGCAATGTGCCAAAGTTTTACAGTTCCAATTAACAACAAACGAATTTGCATGTGCGGAGCGTATGTAGTAGTTGAAAAAACCACCGCCATGATTGCTCCCGAAGCTCCAATTAACAAAGCATTTTTATTTATCAAAGCCGGAAAAATCAAATAGCTAATGATAAAAATGACTCCCGAAAAAATGGCTCCCATTAAATATAAACTCAACAATTGCTTTTGGGTAAAAAACGTGAGAAACAATCGTCCTGCAAAATTCAACACAATTAAATTAAACAAAATGTGAAAAAAATCAGCATGAAAGAAAGCATACGTCAAAATAGACCAAGGTTTCCATAACAAATCTGATGGATTGGAAGACAAACTAATGTACTCGGTAAAACCGAAACCAATTCCAAAAAGCGACAAAATTCCTTTTAAAATCCAAGGAATAGCAAACAAAATCACATTAAGGTAGATTAACTTTTCAGTTACGCCACCCATTCTAAATTGTTGCTTTATTTCGTTTAAAATACTCATTTCTATTTCCTTTTACCAATTACCTTTCACCCATCACCATACTAATCCCACCGCTTATCATTAAACTGATTTTTCTTCCACATCCACATCATCAAAAACCCGGTTAAAGCTCCACCTACGTGAGCAAAATGGGCAATTCCACCACCACCAAAAATAGAGTTTCCGCTAATTCCCATAAACAAATCACCTAAAACCAATACCGGCACAAAATACTTTGCTTTAATTGGAATAGGAATAAAAATCATCATCAATTCTGCATTAGGAAACATAAATGCAAAGGCAACCAAAATTCCGTAAAGTGCACCAGAAGCTCCTACTGCTCTTCCATCTGCAATGATAGAAGCATCAAAAAGTGCTTTAAAGTTTTCTTCATTCAACAATTGATATTTGCCAAGTGGTTCTAAAATTGGTTTAATATTTTCGGCTAATAATTCTCCCTTATAAACATTTCCTTCTCTAAACGGAACATTAATTATCTGATGAATTGTTTCGGAAGACAACTGTAAATCAGCAGCCGATTCTAAAACTTTTTGAAATTGATAATACTCCATTCCCATATGAATTAGAGCGGCACCCAATCCGCAGGAAATATAAAAAAACAGGAATTTTTTCCATCCCCAAAAATGTTCTAAGGCAGAACCAAACATAATCAATCCGAACATATTAAAGAAAATATGCATCAAATTAGGCATTTCGGCATGCATAAACATGTGTGTGATAGGTTGCCACCAAGCAAATTCATTGCTTAATGGAAAATGAATTGCCAACAAATCATTTGCCGCAGGAGCAATCGTATTTGCACCAATGTAAAAAAGTACATTGATAATTACTAACTGCTTTACTGTTTCAGTCATTCGCATCATATCGCAAATTTTTTATCTAAATCATCTACACTAATTGTGATGAAAGTTGGTTTATTAAAAGGCGAAACATCCGGTTCTTTGCAAGCAAAAAGTCCGTTTACAATGTTTTCCTGTTCTCTTTCGGTTAAATACGTTCCGGTTCGCACGGCCAAACTTCTGGCCATTGATTTAGCAATGCTGTCGTTTAAACTAAAACTGCTATCCGGAATGCCGTTTTGTAAATCGTTCATCAATTCTTCCAAAACGATAGCTACTTCACTCTCGGTAACCAAAATAGGAATTCCAGAAATGGTTAATTTATCGTTTTCAATCGAATCAAAAACAAATCCGGTATTTTCCAGAGACATTTTTAAATCGTTGATTAATTCAATTTCATTCACCGAAAAATACAACTCAATTGGAAACAACAAATGCTGACTCGAAGCTTGTTGCACCGTTATATTTTTCAAATATTGTTCATACAAAATCCGCTGATGTGCTCGTTGCTGATCTATGACCATCATTCCGGACTTGATAGAACTTACAATATATTTCTTATGAATTTGATAGGTTCGGTTTTTGTTTTCTTCAATTTCATTGTCATTAAATAACGAACTCGTAACCGCATCTTGTTCAAACGTGATATTCTCAATTTCTTGTGTATCATTTTTCAAACCAACATATAAACTTTCCCAATTCGCTGTTTCAGATTTTCTCTCCCGATAACCGGAACCTGAAAAAGATTTAGTAGGTTTATCTTCTGCAAACGGATTAAAATTCGCATCCACTTGAATCAATGGCATCGAAGCATCTTTCTCTTGATAATGATACGGTGTATCTAAATTCGGATCTCGTTCAAAATCCAATACCGGAGCCACATTAAACTGACCTAAACTATGTTTAACAGTAGAACGCAAAATGGCATACAACGCATGCTCATCATCAAATTTGATTTCCGTTTTGGTTGGATGAATATTGATATCGATGGTGTTTGGCGGCACATCCAAATAAATAAAATACCCAGGTTGCATTCCGTCTTTCAACAAACCTTCATAAGCAGCCATGACGGCATGATGCAAATAACCACTTTTGATAAATCGGTTGTTGACAAAAAAGAATTGCTCACTTCTGCTTTTTTTAGAAAATTCGGGTTTAGAAACAAATCCTTGTGCTTTTACAATTTCGGTTTCTTCAGAAATTGGCACTAATTTTTCATTGGTTTTGCCTGAAAACATGGCCACAATCCGTTGTCTTAAATTGGAAGATGGTAGATTAAACAATTCACCACCGTTATGAATAAACGTAAAATGAATATTCGGATGAGCTAATGCTACCCGCTGAAATTCATCTACAATATGACGATGTTCCACCGTTTCCGATTTAAGAAAATTTCGTCGGGCAGGAATATTGAAAAATAAATTCTTCACAGCAAACGAAGTTCCTTTAGGCAAGACAGAAGGATCTTGCGAAATAAATTTACTTCCTTCAATAATAATATGCGTTCCTAGCTCGTCTTGTTCTTGTTTGGTTTTAAGTTCCACATGAGCAATCGCGGCAATGGAGGCCAACGCTTCTCCTCTAAAACCTTTGGTATAAAGGGAAAACAAATCTTCCGCATGACGAATTTTGGAAGTAGCATGCCGTTCAAAACACATTCGGGCATCGGTAACATTCATACCTAGACCGTTATCAATTACTTGAATAAGTGATCTTCCGGCATCTTTTACGATCAACTTGATGTCGGTTGCTTTAGCATCAACGGCATTTTCCAATAGTTCTTTTACCACAGAAGCGGGTCGCTGAACGACCTCACCGGCGGCAATTTGATTAGCTACGTGATCGGGAAGTAATTGAATGATACTCGACATTATCTTTGTCTAAATATGGATAAATCGAAATCGATTATAAACAAAAACACCAGTAATAATACTAAAACAATTGCAATTAAACGGAAATTCACTTCACGATTGCCACGATGCCTACTTTCTTTCCTAGCTTCATTCCAGTGCGACCGGTAATCATTATAATTTACCGTTTCTCGAGCTTTATTAAACTTGGAATCAAAATCATAAATATTGCCCATCTCCTTTCCTTCGTAATAACGGGGAGTATAATTAAAAGTTTTGTTTTTGGGCAATTTGAATAATGATCTTTTCAGCATGTTTTTACTATTATCATTCAAAGTTAATGAATTCTGAAATGACTAGAAAATATAACCGTGTGAAAGTTTTGTTAGTTTTTATATGAAGGTTGTTGTTACACCTGACAGGTTTTAAAAACCTGTCAGGTGTAAAAGCATTAATTGATGAGATTTATACCTAAAAAAGCCAAAATCAAACGACTTTGGCTTTAAATTATGAATTTAAATACTTGTACTAGTAAGCAGTCATTTTAATTGCCGCTACAGCAGCTTCAACACCTTTGTTGCCATGCTTTCCACCACTTCTGTCAAGAGACTGCTGCATGTTATTATCGGTTAGAACGCAAAAGATAACAGGCATTTTTCCTAAGATATTCAAATCTTTGATGCCTTGTGTTACTCCTTCGCACACAAAATCAAAATGCTTGGTTTCACCTTGAATTACACTTCCTATGGCAATAATTCCGGCTAAATTTGGATGTTTGTCCATCATTTTTTTACAACCATAAATTAATTCAAAACTTCCCGGAACATTCCATCGAATGATGTTTTCTGGATTTACATTACAATCCAAAAATGTGTCTAAAGCTCCTTGATAAAGACCATCGGTAATGGTTTCATTCCACTCTGAAACAACAATCCCAAACGAAAGTTGACTTACGTTTGGGAGTGTGTTTTTATCGTATTGCGATAAATTTTTATTTTCGGTTGCCATATTTATTGAGCCATTCCGATTAATCCATCTATATTTCTCGCCTCCGGAGCCGATTCATATTTTTCTTTTATTTCTGTAAAATATTTTAACGCATCCGCTTTTTGTCCTAAAGTGTAAGCCGTTTGACCAGCTTTTAACAAAAATCGTGGCGTTGTTAAATCGTTTACATTCATTTCTGCAGCTTTTTTGTAATAATCCAATGCTTCTTTTAACTGATTTTTTTGAGCAAAAGCATCACCAATAGCTCCTTGAGCCAACGTGCTTAAAATCATATCATCTGAAGAAAATTTATCCAAATAAGAAATAGCTTCTGTATTTTTTCCTGTATTCAAATAAGCAATTCCGGCATAGTAGTTTGCTAAATTTCCGGCATCTGTTCCAGAATATTCTTCGGCAATTTTAATGAAACCGAATTTTCCTTCGGCACCATTTAAAGCTAAATTAAACAAACTATCTTGACCTGTTGTAGCGTCAATTGCTTTTTGAAAATTTTGTTGTGCAACAAACATTTCGTCTGCAGCTTCCAATTGTTTTGGCTCAACAACAAATTTTTGATATAAAAGGTATCCTACAGTTACTAACGCAATTGCACCAACTATTCCAAAAATATATTTTTGATTTCTAACAACCCATTCTTCTGCTTTAGAAGCTCCAACGTCTAATGTATTGAAAACTTCTGCCGTAGTACTGTCTTTTGCATCAACATCAATATCTACATTTTCTTCAATATCTTCAATTTCTTTTGGTTTAGGCGATTTAAATCCTCTTTTATTGTATGTTGCCATTTATATTTAATTTAATGAGCCGCAAAAATAAAATTTTTATTGATATATAAAAGTCATTTTTTTGGATATTTTTGAATAATTTTTGTGACTTCATATTTAAATAGCATTTATTCCTTTAAAACAGTTTATTTTTGCAGTGCTAAAATGAGATTTAATCAAACTAATAAACCTATTCACCTTGTTTTTAAAACAAATTTCGCTTTTTAACTATAAAAATTTTTCTGAAACTCAATTTGAGTTCGACAGTAAGATTAATTGTTTTGTGGGAAAAAACGGTGTAGGAAAAACCAATGTTTTAGATGCAATTTATCATTTAGCCTACGGAAAAAGCTATTTTAACCCTACGGCAATACAAAATATCAAGCATGGGGAAGATTTTTTTGTGATTGATGGCGAATTTGAAAAAAATGAACGGACAGAGCAAATTGTTTGCAGTGTAAAAAAAGGATTAAAGAAAGTTTTGAAAAGAAATGGCAAGATGTATGATAAATTTTCGGAACATCTTGGTTTTATTCCACTAGTAATTATTTCTCCGGCTGATACCGATTTGATTATTGAAGGAAGCGAAACCAGACGAAAATTCATGGATAGTGTGATTTCGCAATTAAATTCGGTTTACTTAAATCAGCTTATTCACTACCAAAAAATCATTTTGCAACGCAATGCTTTGTTGAAATATTTTGCACTAAATCATGTTTTTGAAAAAGACACTTTACAGATTTACAACGAGCAATTGAATGAGTTAGGTCAATCGATATTTGAAAAAAGAAAAGAATTTATAGAAGAATTTCTGCCTATTTTTAACAAGCACCATCAAACTATTACTAATTCAGCCGAAGAGGTTCAATTGGTGTATGAAAGTCATCTTTTTGAAAAGAATATTCAAACTCTTTTAGATGAAAATTTAGCAAAAGACAGAGCTTTACAATACACCAGCGTTGGCATTCACAAAGATGATTTATCGTTTGAAATTGCAAATCATCCCATCAAAAAATTTGGATCACAAGGTCAGCAAAAATCGTTTTTAATTGCATTGAAATTGGCTCAGTTTGAATTCTTAAAAAAACAAAGCGGACAAAAACCAATTTTATTATTAGATGATATTTTCGACAAATTAGATGAAACCAGAGTTGGGAAAATTGTAGAAATGGTGAATGATGATGAGTTCGGACAATTATTTATTTCAGACACACATCCGGAACGAACTGAAAAAATTGTGAAATCTACTCTTCAAAGTTATAAACTATTTCACTTGTAAATTAATATCTTTACCAATCATAAAGCATCCTTTAAATAAAAATAAAATGGCACAAAAAGAAGCACTCCAATTTATTGAAGATTTAAAAAACAATAACAACAAAGAATGGTTTCACGAGAATAAAAAGCGTTACGAACTTTTTAAAAAAGAATACCAAAACATCATTGCAGAAATTCTTCAAGAAATGAAACCTTTGGATGCTACGTTGGCCAATTTAGAAGTAAAAAACTGCACATTCAGAATCAATCGAGACATACGTTTTTCCAAAGACAAATCGCCTTATAAAAGCAATATGGGCATTTGGCTTTCTACTAATAAAAACAGTAAAAATTCACCCGGATATTATATTCATTATGAAAAAGGAAGCAGTTTTATTGCCGGCGGATTATATTGTCCGGAAGCGGAAGATTTGAAAAAAGTGCGAAAAGAAATTGCTTTTTTTCATGAAGATTTGGAAAAAATTTCGTCTAATTCAACCTTTAAAAAAGAGTTTGGAGCTTTAGATCGTGATGAAGCAAATGTGTTGAAAAAAGCCCCAAAAGATTACGATCCAAATCATCCTGCCATCGAATTCTTAAAATTAAAAAGTTTCACCGCTACTCAAAAAATAAGCGATGAATTGTTTACCGATAAAGATTTTGCTAAAAAAATCACTCAAAAACTCATTGCTTTAAAACCTTTAAATGAATTTTTAAACAGAGCTTTAGAAACTGTTGAATAACTTTCCATCATGCAAATTCACACCAACTTTTCCCTAAAAAATTATAATACTTTTGGTATTGAAGCCAAAGCAAAAGAATTCGTTACCGTTCATTCAAACGATGAATTGATTGAAATTCTACAACAATATCCTACTTCCAAAAAATTTATTTTAGGAGGCGGAAGTAATATGCTACTTACGAAAGACATTGATGCTTTGGTCATTCATTTAGACTTAAAAGGCAAAAAAGTAATCGATGAAAACGATGATTTTGTTTGGGTTGAAAGTCAAGCCGGTGAAAATTGGCATGAATTTGTGTTGTGGACCATTGATCAAAATTTTGGTGGTTTAGAAAATCTTTCGCTCATTCCCGGAAATGTTGGCACTACGCCTATTCAGAATATTGGAGCATATGGAGTAGAAATTAAAGATACCTTCGTTTTGTGCGAAGCTATTCATATTGAAACACAGGAATTATTGGTGTTTACGAATGAAAAATGCAAATTTGGTTACCGCGAAAGCATTTTTAAAAATGAAATAAAAGATGAATTTGTTATTACTTCCGTTGTTTTTAAACTAACGAAACGCAATCACAAACTCAACACTTCTTATGGAGCAATTGAAGCTGAATTGGAAAAACAACATATCAAAAATCCAAGTTTAAAAGATGTGAGTAATGCCGTAATTGCCATCAGAGAAAGCAAATTACCTAATCCAAAAGAACTAGGAAACAGCGGAAGTTTCTTTAAAAACCCTGTGATTTTGAAAAGTGATTTTGAAAAAATTCAACAAAATTTTCCCGAGATGCCACATTATGTTGTTTCGGAAACCGAAGTAAAAGTGCCCGCCGGATGGCTCATTGAACAAGCCGGATTTAAGGGAAAACGTTTTGGCGATGCCGGAATTCACAAAAATCAAGCACTGGTTTTAGTCAATTATGGTAATGCAACAGGACAAGAAATTTTAGAAGTTTCCAAAAACATTCAAAAAACGATTTTTGAAACCTACGGAATTTCAATTGAAGCAGAGGTTAATATTATTTAAAATTATAATAATATCAATCTGTTAAATAAACTCTTTTTTGTACCTTTGTAGTTCAAAAAAATTCAATTGAACGATGAAATTGATATTAATTACTATAGGATTATTAGCCATTGCTTTTGCTGGAATTGCTATTAAAATTTGGGCAAAAAAAGACGGAAAATTTGCAGGAACTTGTGCCAGCCAAAGTCCGTTTTTAAACAAAGACGGTGAAAACTGTGGTTTTTGTGGCAAAACACCCGAACAAATGAAAGATTGTTCAGAACCCTCTCATTCTTAAATTAAAAATACATTATGTTTGACATATTGTTTTATGTTTTGATTGGCGTAACGGTCATACAATTAGTGTATTATGTAGTTATTTTTGGAAAGTTTTCGTTTGCTAAGGTTCAAAAAAGCAATCCAAAACGTATTCCGATTTCTATTATTGTTTGTGCTAAAAATGAAGGTGAAAACGTTAGAAGATTCGTTCCTCTACTACTCGAACAAAACTATCCTGATTTTGAAATTGTTTTGATTGATGATTCTTCTTCCGATGATACTTTGGATCTTTTTGAAGAATTTGAAAAACAACATTCCAATATTAAATTGGTAAAAGTGCAAAATAACGAAGCCTTTTGGGGAAACAAAAAATTTGCACTTACATTGGGAATAAAAGCAGCTAAAAATGACTATTTGTTGTTTACAGATGCCGATTGTTATCCAACTTCTAAAGAATGGATAAAAGAAATGAGTTCTAATTTTACACTCAAAAAAACAATTATTTTGGGTTATGGAGCATATGAAAAAATTCCGAATTCATTCCTAAACAAACTTATTCGTTTTGAAACATTGTTGACAGCTACGCAATATTTTGGATGGACAAAAACAGGCAAACCTTACATGGGAGTTGGGCGTAATTTAGCCTACAAGAGAGACGAATTCTTCCGTGTAAACGGATTTATAGACCACATGAAACTGCGTTCCGGTGACGATGATTTGTTTGTGAATCAAGCATCGAATTCAGAAAATACGACGGTTTGTTTTTCTAAAGAAAGTTTTACGTATTCCAAACCAAAAACCAGTTTCAAGGAATGGTTTGATCAAAAACGAAGACATGTTTCTACGGCAACATATTACAAATCATTTGACCGTTTTCAATTGGCTTTGTTTTTCTTTTCACAATTATCATTTTTTATTCTTGCTATCATTTTGTTGGCTTTTCAACACCAATGGATGATTGTATTGCCAATTGTTTTATTTCGCTATATCTTTACCTGGACATCATTAGGTTACGCAGCCAATAAATTAAATGAAAAAGACGTTATCTATTGGTTTCCGATTATGGAAATTGCATTGATTTTTACACATTTGAATGTGTTTTTTACTAATCTTTTTTCAAAACCTATTCATTGGAAATAAAAAAAATTATAGAAAAAGCCACGAATGGCGATCAAGTTGCCTTTACTTCCCTTTTGGATATGTATTGGAACGAAGTCTATGGTTTTATGCTCAAAAGAACAGAGAATGAAACGGATGCAGAAGACATTACCATCGAAACCTTTTCAAAAGCTTTTGATAAAATAGCCAATTACAATCCTGAATTTCAATTCAATACATGGCTGATTGCGATTGCAAAAAATGTGCATATTGATATGCTTCGTAAAAAGAAAATCTCTCTTTTTGTAGACATTACGGACGAAGAAGACCATCAAGCCTATAATGTGGCAGACACTACGCCATCGGCAGAAGACAAATTGATTACGGAACAAAATTTGTCTCGCTTATTAGAATTCATAAAAGAATTAAAACCTCATTATCAAGAAGTTATTCAACTTCGTTACTTTCAAGAAATGAGTTATCAGGAAATCGCTGAACAATTAAACGAACCGTTGAGTAACGTAAAAGTTAAACTTCTTAGAGCCAAAAAATTGTTAGCAGAAATCATCCAAGGAAGATAATTATATTGATTTGATATTTTTATTGAACGATTCTTTACTATACAATTGTTCAATTTTAGTTAAATCACCACATAATTCCTCAATCTTTTCTATCTTTGCAGTTCTAAAAATTGCAACATGGAAAGTGTTTTAGATAGCGTTCAGCCACCAATAGGAAAACCAAAATGGTTGCGGGTAAAACTGCCAACCGGACAAAAATATACCGAACTTCGAGGATTAGTTGACAAGTACAAATTAAACACCATTTGTACCTCCGGAAGTTGCCCAAACATGGGCGAATGTTGGGGCGAAGGAACTGCTACCTTCATGATTCTAGGTAACATTTGTACACGTTCGTGCGGATTTTGCGGTGTAAAAACCGGAAGACCGGAAACAGTAGATTGGGATGAACCGGAAAAAGTGGCTCGTTCTATCAAAATTATGAACATTAAACATGCTGTCATTACGAGTGTAGATCGTGACGATATCAAAGATATGGGTTCAATTATTTGGTACGAAACGATTCTAGCTATCCGAAGAATGAATCCTGAAACCACGTTAGAAACATTGATTCCAGATTTTCAAGGTGTAGAAAGAAATATTGACCGAATTATTGAAGCCAATCCCGAAGTTGTTTCTCACAATATGGAAACCGTTCGCAGACTTACTCGTGAAGTACGAATTCAAGCAAAATATGACCGTAGTTTAGAAGTTTTGCGTTACTTGAAAGAAAAAGGCATCCGCAGAACCAAATCCGGAATTATGTTAGGTTTAGGCGAAACGGAAGAAGAAGTAATTCAAACCATGAAAGACCTTCGTTCTGTTAATGTTGATATTGTTACGATTGGACAATACTTACAACCAAGCAAAAAACATTTACCTGTAAAAGAATTCATCACACCGGATCAGTTTAAAAAATACGAAGATATCGGAAAAGAATTAGGTTTCCGTCATGTAGAAAGTGGTGCGTTGGTGCGATCTTCTTATCATGCTCAAAAACATATACTTTAAAAAATTGTTTCAAGTTTCAGGTTTCAAGTTAACTACGAAAACCTGAAACTTGAAATTTCATACTTCAAACTTGAAAACAAAAATAGCCATCAACGGTTTTGGAAGAATTGGAAGAAACTTATTCCGATTATTGCTCAATCATCCCACGATTGAAGTGGTAGCCATAAACGATATTGCCGACACGAGAACCATGTCGCATTTGCTGAAATATGATAGTATTCACGGTGTTTTGCCAAACGAAGTTACTTTTGATGAAGAAAATATTTTTGTGGATGGAAAATCGTATTCCTTTTTCAGAAAAAAAAATATCTCCGATTTGAATTGGCAATCTATTGATGTTGTGATTGAAAGTACAGGAAAATTTAAAACCTACGAAGAAGCTTATCAACATATTTCTGCCGGAGCCAAAAAAGTTATTCTCTCTGCTCCGCCGGAAGATGATCAAATCAAAACAGTCGTTTTAGGTGTGAATGACTCAATTTTAGATGGTTCGGAAGTGATTATTTCCAATGCGAGTTGCACGACCAACAATGCGGCTCCAATGATTAAAACTATTGACGAGTTATGCGGAATTGAGCAAGCTTACATTACCACCGTTCACTCCTACACCACCGATCAAAGTTTGCACGACCAACCACACAAAGATTTACGAAGGGCTCGTGGTGCAGCTCAGTCAATTGTTCCAACCACAACCGGAGCTGCAAAAGCGTTGACTAAAATTTTTCCCAAATTAGATGGAAAATTAGGTGGAAGTGGCATTCGTGTTCCGGTTCCAGATGGTTCTTTGACAGATATTACGTGCTATGTTTCCAGAGCCGTTTCGATTGAAGAAATTAATGCTGCTTTTCTAAAAGCATCCCAAACAAATCTCAAAGGAATCCTTGCCTATACTGAAGATCCTATCGTTTCTGTTGATATAATTGGCAACCAAAATTCATGTCTTTTTGATGCTCAATTGACCTCCGTTATTGACAAAATGGTAAAAGTAGTGGGTTGGTATGATAACGAAATTGGTTATTCATCAAGAATTATTGACTTAATTGGGTATATTTCAAATAAATAGTTAATTTTATACCATTAAATATAACCATTTTTTTGGTATGAAGTATTTTACTTTAGTATTCCTTATTCTAACTATAACTGTTAATTCCCAAACACAATCTTCTTCGGATGATGAAGAAGAATTGGATAGCACCAACTATTTTATTGAGCTGGCTAATTTTCATAAAAAGAATAACAACTACAGAAGTTCACAAGATTACATTCAAAAAGCTATTGAATTTGCTGAAGAAAAAAAAGATTATCAAGCTCAAGCAGATGCCTACTCATTTTTAGGAAACGTGTATTTTGAATTAAAAAAATATGCCGATGCCATTCAAACCTACAACAAAAGTATTTCACTTTATAATAATCAGAAACCATCTTCAAACCAAGCGTATACGTTTTATAACTTAGGTTTATGTTACATTGAACGAAAAGAATATTCTAAAGCGGAATATTATTTTAAAGAAGCTGAAAAAATTTATGAAACGATAGATATTCCGGAAGCTAAAGAAATGATTAACCTCCAAAAAGGTATTGTTTACCGTGCCAAAGGCGAAAATCAATTGGCTTTATCCATTTTAAACACGGTAATTGTTAATCCGGATGAAGAAGATCATTTTAAAACAAAAGCCGAAGCATTGTATCAAATTGGTTTGATTGAAGCAGAAGACAATCGCTATAACCTTGCTTTAAATTATTTGAATAAAGCGTTCGAATTAAGTTCTAAAAACAAAAATTTAGAACTAAAAGCCAATGTCGCCAGAACATTGAGTGAAGTGTATGAAAAAATGATTGATATTGACAATTCATTCAAATACATGAAACAACATCTTAGAATTAGAGATAGTATTCAGGAATTAAACAGTAAAAGAATTGGAACTGAAGATTTTTTGAGTTTTAAAGAAGCCGAGCGTTTAAAGTCGATTGACCAAATGGATCGCGAAAACAAAGAACAGCAGCGAGCCAACAAATTTTCTAAATTGATTAGTATTTTAAGTATTGCTCTGATTTCGATTTTGTCGTTATTGAGTTTGTCGTTGTATAAAAATAATATTATTAGAAGTCAGTCTAACAAAATGTTGCAAGACAAAAACAGTGAACTTCAATTAGCCAAAGACAAAGCTGAAAAAGCTTCCAAAGCCAGAGCAGAATTTTTATCGACTGTGAGTCATGAATTGCGAACGCCTTTGAACGCCATTAACGGAATTACGCATTTGTTGATTGAAGAAAATCCGAAAAAATCGCAGTTGCAGTACCTTACTTCGCTTAAATTTTCAGGAGATTATTTGCTTACGTTTATCAATGATATTTTAGAAATTAACCGTGTTGAAAGTGAAAACATTGAAATTGAAAGTATAAACGTAAACATCAAACAATTGTTGAGCGATTTGTATAATTCTTTCAAAGATTTAGCAAGCAAAAACAATAATGATTTTGAATTGGAATTAGACGAAAGCATTCCTGATAATTTAATTGGCGACCCAACAAAACTTTCTCAAATTTTCATCAATTTGATTAACAATGCGTTGAAGTTTACCAAAAACGGAAAAGTAAATGTGTCTGCTAAAATGCTGAAAAACGAAAATGATATTTCTTCGATTCGTTTTGAAATTTCGGATACGGGAATCGGAATTCCGTTAGAGAAACAACAAACTATTTTTGAAAGTTTTTCGCAAGGTTCTGTAGAAATTAACCGAAAATATGGCGGCACCGGATTGGGATTAGCCATTGTTAAACGATTGGTGAATTTATTGGGTGGCGAAATCAAGCTCACAAGTGCAGAAGGAATTGGTTCTACGTTTTCGTTTGATGTTGATTTCGAATTGGGTCAGCAAACGTTTGTGGAAGTTAAGAAACAATATGATGAAAGTGTCTTTGCTTTCAAAAAAGTGTTGGTTGTTGAGGATAATAAAATCAACCAAATGATTACCAAAAAAATGTTGGAAAACAAAGAAATTGCCTGTGAACTCATAGACAATGGTGAAGATGCCATTGAAATGATTCGCAACAACGGCTACGACTTGGTTTTGATGGATGTTCATCTTCCCGGCATAAACGGAACAATTGCCACCGAACGAATCAGAGAATTCAACAAGAAACTTCCTATTATTGCGTTAACGGCCATTTCATTGAATGAAAACCGTGAAATGTTGCTTTCTTTTGGGATGAATGATGTGGTTACCAAGCCTTTTAATCCTGATAATTTTTATAAGGTGATTGCTCAGCAGTTGGGGTGATATGTAAGTTGGCGGTAATTTTATAGCAGAAAAAGATAACACAAGATGAAAGAAAAAATATATACTAATAAAGAAAAGATTATATATATAAATGGATTACTTCATTCAATAGAATTATTAAATTTTGCTCCAAATAGTTGGAAAGACTATAAATTTGTCGAATTAAATTGTATTTCAGATGATTTAACTGAGAGTTTAAGAAGTTACTTAGAAACACCTAAATGGAATTTTAATTTCATCAAATTAAATCAGGACTGGAAGAAAATAATAATTAAAGATACAAGCTGGGCATTCACAGATATTGTAATACAAAACCACGGTTATCCAATTGAAATTGGAATTGAAAAATATGAAGTTTTGTTGGAGAAATACAATATCAAAATAGCTCAAGAGACAATATTAAACAATATCGAATATATTCTAAATTCTTTTGCTAGTTTTGAAGTTTATCAAATCGATATAGGTTCAATAGAAGCAAATAATACTTCAGGATATTTTGCACACGGAGAATCAAACTACCTTTTTAAAACATCAGAAAAAAATTTATTTTTATTATATTTTCGATCATCAGACTAAAAAACTACTGTCAACAAAGGTTTTTACGCTAATGTGAGTTTTAGCCTTAAATTAAAGTTGGTTTTGTGTCTTTATAGTCAGTGCTAAACCGAAAGTTTAAACTTCTTTAGTCTGCTATAGTTCCTAGCCTGATAACGTTAATTCCGCTTCTTAGCACAATCCCCAGCCCGGGTAGCAGTGGAAACCCCGCAGGCCTTCAAGCTAATTTTTCTTTGCTTTTTGGGGCGACCAACGGAAGCCACGAAAAAGCAGTAGAAAAATAGCTTGAAGGCCGAGGAGTTGCAACGGATGACCGGATAAGCTGCCTAAAAATTCAGAATAAATTCTTTGATTAATTTTCGAACTTTTGGCTCGGCTTTTCGGGCGGCTTCAAGGACTTCTTGGTGGTTGACTTCGTGGATGTTTTCTTCATCGCCCATGTCTGTTATTACCGAAATTCCGAGGCAATCGACTTCCATGTGGCGGGCAACGATGACTTCGGGCACGGTGGACATTCCGACGCAATCGGCACCGAGAATTTTGACCATTTTGTATTCGGCCAACGTTTCAAAAGTTGGCCCTTGCAGTCCTAAGTAGATGCCGTCTTTGAGTTCAATAGTATTTTTTTGAGCAATTTCTTTGGCTTTTTGAATCATGGTTCGAGAGTACGGTTCGCTCATGTTGACGAATCGCGGCCCGAAACGTTCATCGTTTGTTCCTCGCAACGGATGAGCGGGAAAAAGGTTGATGTGATCCTTAATTAGCACCACATCGCCCACTTTATAATTTGGATTCACGCCGCCGGAAGCATTGGAAACGATGAGTTTTTGAACGCCTAAATACTTCATGACACGGACAGGAAAAGTCACTGTTTGCATGTCATAACCTTCATAAAAATGGAAACGACCTTGCATGGCAACCACACTTTTATTTCCGATTTTACCGAAAACCAACGCACCTTTATGACCTTGCACGGTGGAAACCGGAAAGTTTGGAATTTCGGAATACGGAATGGTAAATTCGATGTCGATATCTTGTGTAAATGTTCCCAAACCGGAACCGAGAATGATGCCGAATTCGGGAGTATAATTGGTTTTTTCTTTAAGAAACTGAACGGTTTCTTGTACTTTGTTCCACATAATTGTTTATTTGTTTGTTGAAATTTTCGCCATTGGAAAGAAAAACACTTTGAATGGGCAAATAGAATAATTGTGCCGGATTTACTTTTCCTTTTAACCGAACGAAATCTTTTTCGGTGGTAATAATGGGTTTATTTTTAGATTTTTTTTGAATGGTTTGGATGTCACTTTCTGTAAAATCGTGGTGGTCGGGAAATTCCAATTCCTCATCGTTGCCATCTTGCAAATGGTTGAAAAATGGTTTGGGTTTGGCAATTCCGGCTACTAGCAATTTATCGGTGTTTTTTAGTGAATGAACTGTATGATTTTCGGTTTCGGAATACAAAATTTCATCATATTGAATAGCCGAAAAATAAAGTTGTTGATGTGTCGAAAGATTTAATTTTTGACGAATTTTACTTTGATCTGCTTCGGAAAGCGTTGGTGGACATTTGGTGACAACTACTATATTTGCTCGTTTTGCTCCACTCCTGCTTTCACGCAAATTCCCGGTTGGTAAAATAAAATCATCGGCATACAAATCGTTGTAGGCTGTGAGTAAAATATAGAAACCGGCTTTTACTTTGCGGTGTTGAAATGCATCGTCAAGCAAAATGATATCCGGTTTGTTTTGTAAAGCCAATAATTGCTCAATTCCGTTTTTACGATTAGCATCAACAGCCACTTGAATAGTTGGAAATTTTTGATGGAGTTGAAAGGGTTCGTCGCCTAATGTTTCAGCTGTTGAGGAAAATTCTGCTAATAAAAATCCGGATGATTTTCGTTTGTAGCCTCTGCTTAACACCGCTATTTTATGGTTTGGCAAAAGCAATCGAATTAAATATTCTATTTGTGGCGTTTTGCCGGTTCCGCCTACACTAAGGTTTCCAACGGCAATTATAGGAACAGAAAATGAATAGGATTTTAGAAATCCTTTGTCATAAAACCAATTGCGAATGGCGGTGATCAAACCATAGAGAATGGCAAAGGGAAAGAGTATTTTTCGCAAAAGAATCATGTTACGAATGTAGGGATTTTTGGGAAATATTTGGTTTTTTGGTGTGGTTTTATTTTGAAATTATAAGTCTTTTTTGCTACGAAGAAAGAAGGCACGAAGTTTAAAATTAGACTAGAAAATTAAATCATTTATTAGAATTTAATAAATTTTCTCTCACGGAAAGCACAGAAAACACAGAATTTTATAATTTGAAGATTTAAAAAATATTCTTCAAAATTTCTTTTATCGAATGTTGCTGTTGTTTTGACCAATAATTGGTGTGTGAAAAGAACGGTAAATTTCGTTTAAACCAATTTCCTTTCGGAATGAGAGGTATGTTTTGAATCCCTTTTCCAAAATAATCATTCAATTCTCCTCCCACAAAATCATTCTGAAAATAAATATTTGTCCATTGAATAAATGAAAATTGGGAGTTGTGATTAATGAATCGCATGGTTTTCTTTTCTCTTACACTATCGATAGTAACAAATAAATTTGCTTGAAAAGAAATGGCATTTTCATAGTCTTTTACGATTTCGTTGCCTTTCTTTCTGACTTCAATTTTGGGTGGACAAAGCGGATATTCGCGATAATTGGTTTTTTTATCAAACTCTTCAAAGTTTTTTGTTAGAATATAATCGCCATGGCATAGTGGGCTTCCAATAGATATGAAATCGGAAACCAACCACGGATTTTTAAGGTTTTTGATTTCTTTGAATAATTTTCGTTGTAATTCTTGGAAAACTTCCAACGGAAATGCTTCTTCTTTGTGTTGATGACTATGGTTAATTATTGTTGTAATTTCATTAAGAATGGGCTGAACGACTGGGAATTCTTCTGGATGATATTCATACATGTAATCATGCCATAGGTTCGTAATTAAATCATACGCCACAACGCTTCCTAAACTGTGACCAACAATCACAATTCGTTCGTATTGCGGGTTTCCGTCTTCGTCTTTTTTGTCGTGTAATTTTTTAAGTAGTTGAATACCTTTCTTTCTAATTTTATATCTCGATTCGATATTTTGGGGAGATGGTGTGAGGTACTTTACAGCATCACCAACCGTTTGAGCGGCTTTTGAGTTAATTTTTGGTACAATGAATTTCAAAACTATATAGGATGTAGCTGCAAAGATTCCCGAATTTAAAAACGGAATACCTTGCTCTTGAAAATGTTTAAAATCGTTTGCGATAATAAATCCGAAAGTTATTATTACGGCAAGCATTATAATACGGATTGTCCAAACTAAAACTTCAACACGTTTGGAAGGTTTCTTTACAAAAAGCAATTTAAAAACCCAACTGTATAAATCGCCTAATTTGGGTTCAGAGATTAAATTAGCCCAATAAAACTCGTAAAAATCGGTTTTCTTTTGGCTCAAACTCAATCTTCTTGTTTCAAAATAATTGGCTTCACGATCCGGACTACTGTATAAAATATCGCTGTCTTCTTTGATATTCTCTACAAATTCTTTGGCAGTTTCCATAGGATATTGATTCCCGATTCCGTGAATGATGACGATGGCTTGTTTTTTTGAAGTTGGTTTTTCCAATGAGATTGTTTTATCAAATTTATTTTAAAATTCAAATCTAATTAAAAATCTAAATATTCCTTACTAACCCAACGATCTTCCATACTGATTTGGCACCAATTGTTTTAAAACTCATTTTAAAATTGGCTATCCAAATTCCACACTTGGATAAATTCATTTTGTACATTGATTTCAAACGGAAAATTGAATCACAATAACTTACTCAAGGGAAGAATAACGTCGAATTTTGTTCATCAGCCCGACTGATGTGAAACCAGTGTTTTAATAGGATTTACTTTTTTGGAACAAGTTTATCAAGGGTATCTTTGTAAAAGGTGCTTTTAATAATTTCTGCTAATTCATTGACTTCTCCATTGTAACTTGTCCCAACATTATAGTTGCTAATTATGTAATCTTTTGCATAATACTCAAAGTATTCACCATTAATCTCTGCTGTATTTTCAAGATAATTTTTGTAATCATCAACAATTTTTTTGGTTCCAAGTTTAACGCTCTCTAAGTCGGAAATTAACTTATCGGACTTGACTTGCATAACACCTAAAGTAAGAGACTTTTTTGTCAACCTGAATTTTAGATTTTCAATTTGTCTTATAACTTTTGGTCTGTTGAAATCTTCATAAATTAATACTGCATAAACTATACTTTCTAAAATTTCATTTTTTGTCATGTCTTTGATTAATTCTCCGTAAAATTTCTTGAAATATTGATATCTACTTTTTAAATAGTTATCTTTTCTTTTTTCTGTCGTTTCCTGAGAAAAACGCAGATTATTGGCGACTTGAAAAATAAAAATTAAGATAATTATCCAAAGTTCATTTGAAACCGTCGTAAAGTCAGGTAAAATGTTTGCTTTTACCTTTATCAATTTCTCATATGTGAAATAAGAAATCACTAAAATTGCTATCCAATAAAGAAATTGTCTATACCAATTTAGTAAAAGTCCACGATTTGTAATCAAATTAAATAGTAGTCGAAACAATATGTAGTAGACATTAATTAAATAAATGTTCCATACGTATTTGTCGAGTTTGAAATAATACAGAATTGTCGACATAATAATTATGTAAACTATCGGTGTCAGAACACGAATAAGAAAGTTCAATGCAGGAGCTTCTTCAGTCTTGACAAATATGGATATTTCCATATAACCAATTGAATAAGAATGCTTTCCCAGCCAATTGATAAGAAAAAAAAGCCCGATACCTAAAACTATTTGAACTAAAAGTATTTCCATTTGCTTCGATTTTAAAGTTTAAACTTACTAATGTATTTTGTGATAACAAAGTAAATAATTGATAATTATTATGCATCCCTAATGATGGGGATTTTTAATTAAAATATTTTATTCTATTTGTTTAAGGATTTATTTAAAATCAATCCGTTTCGACTTGATAAAACCTAAAGAAAAATTCATAATTTTTCAATAAAAATGGTAACTTTAAAAACTAAAATTAATTTACTTTTGAATCATCTATAAATCCAAATAAAATGTTTACAATCGAACAAATTAAGTCAGCTCACAGCAAGGTAAAATCCGGAGCCGATTTTCCATCTTACATTCGAGACCTCAAACAATTGGGTGTCATCTCTTATGATGCCTATGTTTCAGATGGACATACGGATTATTATGGTAAAAATGACTTTAAAACAACTTCTCCGGCAAAATATGAATCGTTAGCAATTGCAGATGTAACTGATGAAAATCAATTCAAAGCCGATTTAAAAGCTCATCAACAAGGAAAAACTGATTACCCGACTTTTTGCAGTGATTGTGCCAAATCCGGTATTGAAAAATGGATGGTTATCCTTGAAAAAATGACGTGTACGTATTATGATAAAGCCGGAAATGAAATTTTAGAAGAGATAATTCCGGGATAATTTTCAAACTAATTTTTAACCGCATAATAGAATTTTTCTAAATTTAAATAACCAGCTCGTAGAACTAACTAAAATTGTATCGCATGAAAAGTGAAGTAAAATCAGTTTTAAAATCAATACAACATTTTGTACTATCGATACTTTTTATTAATAAAGGAATTGACAACATCGTTTTAGGGCATCATGTAACCGGTTGGATTTTAGTAATATTGGGGGTTTTTATATTATCATATTTCATTTATCTAAAATTCAAGAAATCAGAACATTTTTTGTTAGAAATTTTCATCTATATTTTTGAAAGCATCGCTCTATTTATAACAGCTTATTTATATTATGATAGTGGGAAAAAGTATTTACCAATTTTAATTTTTATAGCTGGTTTAGGTTATTTAATTGCAGGATTCGTTCATTATTTTAAACGTTATAAAAATTAAATAAATTTTAAATTGTATCGAAAATGCTTCACAAAGTCATTAAATATGTTACCTTAATTATTAGCAATGAAACCTCAATCTATTCTCACATCAAAAATTAGTTTATGAAAAAATACATAGTTGTTTTATTTTTCTTAGTAACAGGTTATTGGGGACTAGCTCAAACTACTGAATACAATACCAAAGAAAATCAACCCTACTATTCTAAAGAGGTGAACCAAAAAGATTCCTACATCAAAGAGCGTTGTGTTTTGGATATTTACTACCCCATCAATCAAAAAAACTTTGCTACGATTGTTTGGTTTCATGGTGGAGGATTAACAGGTGGTAACAAACACATTCCTGAAGCTTTAAAAAACAAAGGCATTGCAATTGTGGCAGTAAATTATCGGCTCTATCCAAAAGTAAAATCACCAACTTATATTGAAGATGCTGCAGCTGCCGTGGCTTGGGTGCTCAACAATATTGAATCATTAGGAGGAGACAAATCTTCTGTTTTTGTTTCCGGTCATTCTGCAGGAGGTTATTTAGCAACAATGATAGGATTAGACAAACGTTGGCTAGCTAATTTTGGATTAGATGCTAATAAAATTGCAGGATTAATTCCGTTTAGTGGTCATACAATTACGCATTTTACCATTCGAGAGGAAAGAGGAATTGACGGCAAAAAACCAATAGTAGACGATTTAGCTCCTCTATATCACGTACGTGCAGATGCTCCTCCACTTTTACTGATTACCGGCGATCGCGAATTAGAATTGCTGGGAAGATATGAAGAAAATGCCTATTTAATGAGAATGATGAAAGTAAACGGTCATCAACAAACACAATTACTTGAGCTAGACGGATATGGGCATGATATGACTGAACCTGCATTTCCTTTATTGCACAATGAAGTTAATCGTATTCTGAAGAACAGAAAATCAAATTAATTGAAATTGAAAAAATAATTCGATTTACAACTTAAATAAGCTTGTTACTTATAATTATCTAAATTTGTAACTTAACTATTTTAAATGAAACTTCAATCCATTCTCCCAATTTTAGAAGAACTTGCTCCTTTGGCTTATGCCGAAGACTTTGATAATGTTGGTTTACTTTTAGGAAATTCTGACCAGGAAATCAATGGTATTTTAGTTTGCCACGATGCTTTGGAAAATGTGGTTGATGAAGCTATCGAAAAAAACTGCAATTTAATTGTCTGCTTCCATCCTATTTTATTTTCGGGTTTAAAGAAAATCACGGGAAAAACCTATGTGGAAAGAGTTGTGTTGAAAGCCATCAAAAATGATATTGCCATTTATGCCGTGCACACAGCTTTGGATAATCATCAAAATGGTGTAAACAAAATTATTTGTAATCAATTAGAACTTTTGAACACTAAAATTTTGGTTCCGAAGGAAAAATTCATTCGCAAATTAATTACGTATACAATTCCTGAAAATCATCAAGAATTACGCAATGCTTTATTTGAAGCCGGTGCCGGAAACATTGGTAATTATGAAGATTGCAGTTTTAATTCAAAAGGAATTGGAACGTATATGGGAAATGAAAATAGTAATCCCGAAATTGGTGAACGTTTTGAATTTGTAGAAAACGAAGAAATTAAAATTGAAGTCACTTTTGAAAAGCATTTAGAATCAAAAATTTTGAAAGCTTTATTCAAAAATCATGTGTATGAAGAAGTGGCTTATGAAATTTATGAATTGCAAAACCAACATCAAAATATCGGTTTAGGAATGATTGGCGAACTCGAAAATGAGATGAATGAAGACGATTTTTTGCAATTTGTGAAAGAAAAAATGCAGTGCGAAAGCATCAGACACAGTACTTTTTTGAATAAAAAGATAAAAAAAGTTGCCGTTTTAGGTGGCTCAGGAAGTTTTGCCATTGGACATGCTAAACGATTGGGAGCCAATGCTTTTTTGACGGCCGACTTGAAATATCATCAATTTTATGAAGCTGAAAATCAGCTACTTTTGGCAGATATTGGTCATTATGAAAGCGAACGTTACACAAAAAATTATATTGTTGATTTTCTTATCAAAAAATTTCCTAATTTTGCAATCATTTTATCAGAACAAAATACAAATCCAGTTAAGTACTTTTAGATTATGACAAACGTAAAAGAAATGAGTGTAGAAGAGAAGTTAAGAGCACTCTATGACTTGCAGTTAATCGACTCAAGAATTGATGAAATCAGAAACGTAAGAGGTGAATTGCCGCTTGAAGTACAAGATTTAGAAGATGAAGTAGCAGGTTTAAAAGCACGCAACGAAAAATTAAAAGCAGATTTAGATCAAATTGATGATCAAATCAAAGCGAAGAAAAATGCTATCGAAGCTCATAAAGAGGGAATTAAAAAATATACCGAACAACAAAAAAATGTTCGTAATAACAGAGAATTCAACTCGTTGACTAAAGAAATCGAATTTCAAGAATTAGAAATTCAATTGAGTGAGAAGCATATTAAAGAAATGAAAGCTTCTATTGAATACAAAAAACAACAAGTTGCCGAATCTCAAGAAAGATTAAGTGCTAAACAATCTCACTTAGAGCACAAAAAAGCTGAATTGGGCGATATCATGTCAGAAACACAAAAAGAAGAAGAGTTTTTAACTAAACTTTCTGCCGAATATGCTGCAAAAATCGAAGATCGTTTATTAGCTGCCTATCACCGAATTCGCACTAGTGTTAGAAACGGTTTAGCAGTAGTTTCTATTGAAAGAGGAGCATCTGCAGGATCATTCTTTACTATTCCGCCACAAACGCAGGTTGAAATTGCTGCACGCAAAAAAATCTTAACAGATGAGCACAGTGGAAGAATTTTGGTAGACAATGTTTTATCTACCGAAGAAAGAGAAAAAATGGAAAGCATATTTGCTAACATCTAAATATCAAACCCCGGATTCGGGGTTTTTTTATGAATAAATTTTTCAAGACATTATCGATTAAATTAATTGGTTTCTACATCAATTTGCTTAGCTATATCTTTCCAAAGCAAGCAACAAAATTAGCATACAAATTTTTTAGCGAACCTCGTGACGGAAGATTAAAACCGGAATCAATTCCACAAATTTTAAAACAAGCAGAAATTGAAACTGTTTCGTTAGAAAACTACAACTTTCCTATTTATAAATGGAAAGGAAACGAAACCAAAATACTTTTAGTTCACGGTTGGGAAAGCAATGCGTCTCGTTGGGAACCCATGTTTCCGTATCTACAAAAATCGGGTGCTACAATTTTGGCTATTGATGGTCCAGCTCACGGTTTGTCTTCCGGTATTGAATGCAATGTGCCGCAATATGCTGATTTTATTAATACTGTCTTCCAAAAATATGAACCTCAAATTTTGATTGGTCATTCGCTTGGCGGATTAACTTGCTTATATTTTCAACATCAATTTAAGGCAGCTTCACTACAAAAAATGGTTTTGCTTGGTGCTCCTTCTGATTTGGAAATAATTATTCAAAATTATGCTAACTTACTTAGCTTAAACAAAAAAGTTATTCAGTTAATGTATGATTATTTTATAAATCGGTTTAAAATAAATCCAATTGAATTTACCGGAACAAATTTAGCTTCTTCACTTTCAGTTTTAGGAATTCTTTCGCATGATGAAGATGATAAAGCGGTACATTTTAGCGAAAGTAAAAAAATTGCTTTGGGATGGAAAAATGCTACGTTTATTGAAACAAAAGGACTTGGTCACAGTATGCATGACAAAACTTTGTATCAACAAATTGAAAAATTCTTGTTTACTTCTTAATTATTTTTTTGGTAGCGGATTGATTTCCGTCAGAGACTTTTACAAAATATATTCCACTAGATAAAATAGAAACATCAAGTTGTTTATCTTGTGGCATCTTTGCTTGAAAAATTGCTTGTCCTAACGCATTAAAAATCTCGACCGAAGCCATTGCAGATAAATCTTGATGCGTCAAAAACGTCAATTGATTTTGAACCGGATTTGGAAAAACCGAAAATTCAGTTCTATTTATAACATCCAAACCTAAAACATAATCATCATAAACCCGTTGCACAGCTGTTTCCATGTTTGGAAAAGGGCCAATATTTCCTGCTGATGGATTGCCTTGCGGAATTCCGGTTTCTTTTAAAATGGTTCGCAATTGCGGTCCGGTTAAATAATTTCCGGTTAAACTGTGGTGATACGATTGCAAAACAATAGCACAAGCTGCCACCATTGGTGTTGCCGAACTAGTTCCAGAAAAATTAATATAACCTTGATTAATATCACCATTAATCATCGTTAGATTACCATATCCACAAGCAAAAACATTTTGAGACCAACCTTGCACATCAACTCTCGCACCATGCGTGCTGTATGAAATTTTGTTGTGAGTAAGGTTTGATAATCCACCGCCAACAATGATTGCTCCGCTATTTCCACGGTTCATATAATTTGCATAAAGAGTACCATTCAAATTTTGGTTACCATTTCCGGCCGCTGCAACAATTACGATTCCGGCATCTGATGCGGCTTTGGTTAAATCCCAAATTACATTATTATATTCAGCCGGAACATAATCTTCAAAACCAGCAACAGCTCCATCTTCTTGCATTTCATATATAATAACGTCACCAGCCGTTGAATTTTGAATGGATTGATTCACTGCATTAATTCGGCTATAGCCAATTTCTTGCCATTCGGGAAAAAGAATCACTTCGGATGCATCATGAGCTAAGCCTGTCATTCCATAACCATCATTTCCTGCGATGATAATACCAACAACAGCGGTACCGTGTTGAGTATAAAGCAAAGCATCTTCAGCAATAGTCATTCCTGGAGCTAGAAAAGCATTCACTTCATTCAAATCTTCATGGTTTTTGTTAAAACCATATTCCACATCTCTCACGCGAATTCCTTCACCTTTTAAACCTAAATCCCAAGCATATTGCATGTTTAAGCCCGGATTTGGACCTATATAGGTTTGATTTACCATAAAATCGGGCGTTGTTGGAGGAATATCTAATGGTGGTTTTATGGGTTCTAATGAAATTAAACTGGCATAATTCACTGAATTCAATTTTTCAAATTCTGTTGCTAATAAAAGTAAATTTTCGTTTGAAGAATTATCCACAATCACTCTAAAAATATTTTTCAATTGATGAACTGAAGAAGAATTTCCGGCATATTGTTTGGCATTTTTTTCTAAATCTTTCCATTTATCATCTGAAAATGAAATCGTTTTTTCAAAATTTAATTGAAATTCATTTGAAAGTGAAGCAACTTCCGAAAATTGAGTAAGAATTGATTCTTTGTCTCTTAAAACAATATCCGAATTAAATGAAACATGCAATTCATGTTTACTGCTACTTGAATTCAGCTGAAACTGATTTTTTCTGGTTTGAGCATTCAAAAATAGAGAAACTAGAAATGTAAAAATAAAAAGTATTTTTTTTATCATAAAGCTAAGTTCTTGATTATAGGCAATTTTTGTGCAATTTACTAAATTTCTTTCAGATTTAAATAAACTTCAATTTTTCTGAAATCCATAAAATAAAATTACTTTTGCAGTATGGA
The DNA here is from genome assembly GCF_057652995.1 of Flavobacterium sp. T50_26. Classification (NCBI taxonomy): domain Bacteria; kingdom Pseudomonadati; phylum Bacteroidota; class Flavobacteriia; order Flavobacteriales; family Flavobacteriaceae; genus Flavobacterium; species Flavobacterium sp. T50_26. The sequence continues at coordinate 4,265 of NZ_JBYFCC010000029.1, read as the reverse complement.
AGATACAGGTAAACGCATCAATAAATTTTTATCAGAATCCGGGTTTTGCTCTCGTCGTGAAGCCGACAGGTTAATCACTGAAGGTCGTGTAACAATTAATGGAGCTGTTCCGGAAATGGGTACAAAAGTTTTTGAAACCGATGAAATTCGTGTCGATGGTAAACTAATTCGTGAAAACAGAGACAAACCCATTTATTTAGCGTTCAACAAACCTGCCGGAATTGAATGTACAACCAACCAAAGTGTTCGCAATAATATTGTAGATTACATTAATTATCCCGAGCGAATTTTTCCAATTGGAAGATTAGATAAAGCCAGTGAAGGACTGATTTTTATGACGAATGATGGCGATATTGTGAACAAAATTCTTCGGGCCAGAAACAACCACGAAAAAGAATATATTGTTACGGTTGACCGACCGATTACCGATCGTTTTATTGAAAAAATGGGTAACGGTGTTCCGATTTTGGATACAATTACAAAAAAATGTAAAGTAGAACAAATCAGTAAATACGTTTTTAAAATTGTATTAACGCAAGGTCTAAACCGTCAAATTCGTAGAATGTGTGAGTATTTGGGATATGAAGTTACGGCTCTAAAACGAATTCGAATTATCAATATTTCTTTGGATGTTCAAGTGGGAAGATACCGTGATTTAACCGAAGCTGAAATCAAAGAATTAAATCAATTGATAGAACCATCGAGCAAAACGGAAGAGGCGAGTTTGCCGAAAGTGGAGGTTAGAAGACCGATTGTGATTAGAAAAAAATAAACCTCACCCAAACCCTTGGCTCTTGTTTTCGCGAAGAGCATCTCTAAGTAAGCTATTTTCTCTCGCAAAGACGCAAAGTCGCAAAGAGAAGTTTTTAAATTTTGCGTCTTTGCGAGATTTTTTACGTAATCTTCTTTGGATTTTTCTTTACTACAAATAAATAGACAATTCTAATTCTATCCTGATTTATTTTGTTCACTTTAGTTTCGGTGGATTTTGACGAGTATCAAAAACATCTGAAATTTTTATAAATCCATTTGTATTGTCAACAGAATAAATCAATTTATAGTTTTTAAAAACAAAATAGCGATATTCAGTTTGTCTATGCTTTAACAATTCTTCTTCTTGTCCAATTAGAGGCGACTTTATTAACTTTTTGGATTCGTTAATAATTCCAATTATAATTTTTTTAGCAACTCTTGCACTTACTTCCTTTTCGTAATATGCATAGATTTCGTCAAGTTGAGTTTCGGCGAATTTAGACCAAATAATTTTCATTATTCGTATTTAGCTAAAAGTTCAGCACTACTTTTAAATCTATTGTTTTGGAAATCCGATTCCGATTGGTCAATTCGATTATTCAATTCGTCTTGAGTCATTGGTTCAATCAGTCGATTTTCTGACATTTTCTTCTCATTCCTTAATATTTTTTCAAGACGAGAAATAGCTTCTTCACTTTGAAGTTTTAAAAATTCCTGCACAAATTCTATTTTTCGGGCTTCTAAATTCATTTTGTAAAATTTAAAGCTAAGATAATCATTAAAACTAAAAAACCCAAGCTCATCACTTGGGTTTTATTATTTATCTCATCTTCAATCGCTTCTGCTCTCTCGCCAATAACGTGTTTTTCAACAACATCGCAATGGTCATTGGTCCTACACCACCCGGAACCGGAGTGATAAAGGATGCTTTTTTACTTACATTTTCAAAATCTACATCACCGGTAATTCGGTAACCTTTTTCAGTCGAATCGTCTGCAACGCGTGTGATACCGACATCAATAACCACCGCATCATCTTTTACCATTTCGGCTTTCAGGTAATTTGGCACTCCTAAAGCAGTGATGATAATATCGGCTTGGGTTGTAATTTGAGAAATATTTTTGGTATAACTATGCGTTAATGTAACAGTTGAATTTCCTGGAAATCCTTTTCTTCCCATCAAAATACTCATCGGTCTTCCTACAATGTGACTTCTGCCGATTACAACGGTATGTTTTCCTTGTGTTTCAACGCCATAACGTTCTAAAAGTTCTAAGATTCCAAATGGTGTGGCCGGAATAAAAGTAGTCATATCCAACGCCATTTTTCCGAAGTTTTCAGGATGAAACCCGTCCACGTCTTTGTTAGGATCAATCGCCATCAATACTTCTTGTGTATCAATTTGTTTAGGCAATGGCAATTGCACAATGAATCCGTCTATGTTATCGTCTTCGTTTAATTCTTTGATTTTTTTCAATAATTCGGTTTCCGAAGTAGTGTTGGGCATTTTAATCAACGTACTTTCAAATCCTACTCGTTCACAGGCTTTTACTTTGCTTCCTACGTAGGTTAAACTCGCTCCATCATTCCCGACAATAATTGCGGCTAAGTGCGGTACTTTTTCGCCATTGTCTTTCATTTTCTGCACTTCGGCAGCAATTTCATTTTTGATGTCTTCGGAGACTTTTTTACCGTCTAATAATTTCATGTATGTGTGTTTTAGTTGTGTCGTAAAAAAATAAGACGCGATAAATCGCGTCTGTTATCTTGAAAACTATCTCATTCCCTTCATTCCACCCATCATTCTGGCGAGGTTTTTTCCGCCTCCGCCTTGCATCATCTTCATCATTTTGCTCATTTGGTCAAACTGTTTCATCAATTGATTCACTTGTTCCACTTTGGTTCCTGAGCCTTTGGCAATTCTTATTTTTCTTTTTCCGTCTATCACGGCAGGTTTTGTTCTTTCTAAAGGAGTCATCGAATGAATAATTGCTTCAATGTGTTTGAATGCATCGTCTTCAATTTCCACATCTTTCAAAGCTTTTCCGGCACCGGGAATCATACCAACCAAATCTTTCATGTTTCCCATTTTTTTGATTTGCTGAATTTGAGTCAGGAAATCATCAAAACCGAATTCATTTTTGGCAATTTTCTTCTGAAGTTTGCGAGCTTCTTCTTCGTCATATTGTTCTTGTGCTCTTTCTACCAAAGACACAACGTCTCCCATGCCCAAAATTCTGTCGGCCATACGAGAAGGATAGAACACATCAATAGCTTCCATCTTTTCACCGGTACCAATGAACTTGATTGGTTTATTTACCACCGATTTAATCGTAATCGCTGCTCCACCACGGGTATCACCATCTAATTTGGTTAGAATTACACCGTCAAAATTTAATCTGTCGTTGAAAGCTTTTGCAGTATTCACAGCATCTTGACCTGTCATTGCATCTACCACAAATAACGTTTCTTGTGGTTGAATGGCTTTGTGCACATTCGCAATTTCGTTCATCATTTGCTCATCAATAGCCAAACGACCGGCTGTATCGACAATTACGACGTTGAATCCGTTTGCTTTGGCATATTTAATTGCATTTTGAGCAATATCAACCGCATTTTTATTTTCAGGTTCAGAATATACTTCTACCCCAATTTGATCTCCCACCACATGCAACTGATTGATAGCCGCAGGACGATAGATATCACAAGCCACCAAAAGCGGTTTCTTTCCTTTTTTAGTTTTTAAGAAATTAGCAAGTTTTCCGGAAAAAGTGGTTTTACCCGAACCTTGCAAACCGGACATTAATATGATCGATGGATTTCCGGAAAGGTTGATACCAACTTCTTCTCCACCCATTAATTCGGTTAATTCGTCTTTCACCAATTTCACCATTAACTGACCTGGTTGTAACGAAGTTAATACGTTTTGACCCAATGCTTTTTCCTTAACGGAATTGGTAAAATCTTTCGCAATTTTAAAATTCACGTCGGCATCCAACAACGCACGTCGCACTTCTTTTAGGGTATCGGCAACGTTTACTTCGGTAATTTTACCGTGACCTTTTAATATATGAAGGGCTTTGTCGAGTTTATCGCTTAAATTACTGAACATAATTTGGATTTTCTTTTAATGAAGTGCAAATTTAAGAATTTGAATTTTAAGTTTGGTACTAGTTATGAAGAATAATTTAAAAGTGAAAATAAATACGGTATGGTTTGTACAATCTAATTCATTTGCGAGGCTATTGATAAACATTAGAATGGGATTGGAAGGAAATCGACTGTCACCATTGTCGCTTTATCCATATACTATCCATACTTTATCTATACACTATCCATACCTATTGACCCGTCCTGACCCGTCCTAAATTAACTATACAGATTATTAAATAAATCCTACTCTAGTTATACAAATATAATTCTTAATCCTAAAAGTACTATACAACTGTTTTTTCATAATTAAAACTTCTATTATAATTCTTCCATCGTTTGTTTAATTTCTCTGATTTCAA
>NZ_JBYFCC010000028.1:0-47581 GCF_057652995.1 Flavobacterium sp. T50_26 | reverse complement strand
GTGTCAACCAAACCTTCCGGTGTGATTCCGGCTCCACTCCAAGTTCCTAAGGTTCCTTCTACTGAAGTGGTTGGTAAACTTAAAGCTTCTCCAACACAAACCGGATTTACTGGGTTGAATGTTGTTGGAGCTTTTGCCGTGATAGTTATGTTTAACGTAATTGGACTAGCACATTGACCAGGGGTTGTTGGTGTAAAGGTGTACGGTACATCTACAGCCGGAGCTGATGTATCAATTGTGCCAACATTCCAACTTCCTGATATTCCTTCATCTGAAAACAATGGTAAAGCACTTACTTGATCACCCTCACAATACGTTAATGGTAAAGTGTCAAATTTTGGATCTGTTGGTGCATTAACTGTTATTAAAACCGTTGTAACAGCATTACATTCTGCATCCGGTGTAAAGGTATATACAAATGGTTCATCTCCACTTGCTACCGAAGTATCAATTGCTGACGGTGACCATGTTCCCGATACTGAATTGTTTGACAATGGCAATGCATCTGGTGTTACTCCAACACAATAGGTAGTTGTAATTGGTTCAAAAGTAGCTACTACAGTAGCTGTAATGGTTACCGTAAAATCTACCGGTATTGCACATTCAAATAATTCTGCATCCGGCGTAAAAGTAAACGTAAATTCACCTGCTACACTCGTGTCTACAACTCCTTCCGGTGTAATGCCTGTGCCGCTCCAAAGACCAACTACTCCGTTTAAAGATGTTGTTGGTAATGTAACTTCAGAATCTTGACACGCTGTTACTGGGTCGAAGGTGGGTACAGAGTTTTCAGTAGATATAACAGCTACAGTGGTTGATGCAGTATTTGTACATCCGCCAAAATCAACAGTTACTTGATAAATACCTGCTTCAGTTACAGAAATTGAACTTGTTGTATCCGGAAGCGGATTAGTATCTAATGTCCAAGTATAGGTTACTGAACCTGATTCATAATTAATTGGGGTAATTTCGATTGTGCCTGATGTCCCATCACAAATAGAGAAATCTGGTGTTATTGTAAATTGAGGTGTTAAATCTTCAACAATTAACTGGAAGTTATTCAATGCAAAACAATCTCCTACAGCCGGTGAAACTCTTACATATATTGTTTGAGGATTTACCGTGTTATTAAATGCTGTGGGGTTAGCTATGATGTTTTGATTAAGGGTTGCATCTGCTTCTGTTAAATAATAACCGATTATATAATTATCTCCTAACGTAGCTGTTAACGGCTCATCATTTTCAGTTAAATCAAAAGTACCAAATCCTGATGCACTACAGAAATATAAATCGTTTGGTTCACCAGTTACAAAATCTTCAAAAAATTCGATTACAATTGTATCAGAACCTGTACATTCAGAGTTCAATAATTGAATTTCAACGGTATAAGTACCTGGTACAGTTACTAAATAAGAAGGTCCTGTTTCTCCTTCGATTATTCCGTCTTGGTTTGACCATGCAAATGAATAATTATCAGGACTAAGACCAGTGTCTAAAAGTTGATCGTCGCCAGGGCAAATTGCATTACCTGAAGCTACTAAAAAGTCATCACCTAGATTAACATTTCCTATGTTGAAACTTCCTCCTTGAATAAATACGGCAGAATCAAAAGAACCGTCATCAAAACCGAATGCTCCATAATCAGCAATGGCCAACTTAATGTGGTATTGTGTCCCTGGAACAACAACTGATGATGCTGTTAAAGGCACGGTTAATCCATTAAACCCAGTTGGACTAGAAAGATTAGGCAACCCATTAGGTTCTCCATAATATTGACCAAAATACTCTTCATTTTCTGAACTACAACCAGCGTTGTGCAATTGATTTTTAATGGTGGTAACTGAAACCGGTATATTGGTATTAGGAACTAAAGCTAAATTTGTAGTAATTCCTGTAGATAAATCTGTAAGAAAAAACGCAAAAACATCTGAAAAATCACACTGATATGTTCCATACTCTTCAGAAGCAAAAATAAAATTAAAACTAAAATTACTGTCTAACGGAATAAAATCAAACTCTAACTTTGTTGTGTTTGATAAAGGTCCAGTAATTCCTTGTGCCGCTAAAACAGCTTGCAAATCAGAATCTCCTCCCCAAGTATCTGTTGCATCAGCTCCATCACCTAAATTATTAAATTGTTCATTTGGTCCTGGTGCATTGTCTGCATTTCCGGTTGTAAGGATTATACCTTCTTCAAACTGGAAAGAAGAATTATTTTTATTAAAATAACCAATACCGTTAGTTGATCCAAAATTAGTACCCGTTGAATAAGTGATATTTGATACCGTTGCACATGTTGAATCCAACAAAATGTCTTGTACTAATTCTTCAACAGTATATTGAGTTGTACTGGTTGAAATTGGTGGAGGAATAGTGCCTATACAAACATCAAATGTAGTAGTTTGAGCTCCTGAAAACCAAGTATAAACTCTGATTTTATATGTTTGACCGGGTGTTAAACCAGTAACAATACTTTGATTATTATCACTACATACTAATTGCGTCAAATTACCACATTCATCCCCTTCGTAAACAATGTGGTATAAATCTGTTGATGAACCCACAACATTTAATAAATCAATTGAATGATTAGCAGTTACCGCTACAAATTCAAACCAAACATCGTCATCGGCAGTTCCGCTAAATTCACAATCATTTGGTTGTGAAGAGCCTGTGGCTCCAATTACTGTTCCGCCTACTACTTGTCCGCAATTTGTATCAGGGTTAACCGGAACTAGAATTGCGTTATCACATTCATCATTCACAATTACTGTAACAAATGCTCTAGGACCAGACCAATTGCTTAAATCGTCTTCTGCACAAATGGCTCTTACATAAAACACGTAAGATGTACCCGGATTTAAATTTGATATGGTTAATGTTGGCACATCAACAATCTCTCCTGTATCCGTTGGAAGGGGAGCAGCAGATCCAGCTGGCAAGATGATTACTTCCCAAGATGTTGCTGTTCCAATTTCGTTCCACGTTAGAGTTGCTCCGGTTTGAGTTAAATCAGAGGCAGCCAAAGTGTTTGGTTTTGGACATGTTGGAGGTGTACAACTTACGAAGCCATTGTAAAGTGTAGTTCCTTGGGCAGATGGTGTGTCAGTTTCTCTTATAAACAATTGTTCTCCGAATGGATCTATGATTTCAACACCCACTTCGTCAGGGAAACCACCTCCTGTATTCCAAAATAATTCAAATGGTAGATTATCACATAAAGGTACTGTAACAGTAACAGGTCCTTCACCATCTTCGAATGTAAATGTTGAACCAATGGTAGCTACAACTATTCCATTTTGTATTATATTCATTGTGTTTCCATTCCAGCCATCACCCCAACCATCTGTCATTACAAAAGAGAATAAACACTGATCTTCCAATTCACAAATAGTAGTATTAAATGTTAATGCAGTCGACCAGTTTCCTGTTCCGGTAGCACAAATGGCTCTGACATATACATCATAAATGGTTGCAGGGTCTAATCCGGTAATTAAAAATGGATTATCTTCAGTTAATGTTCCTGTGTCTGATGCAGACGGTGGTGTTGACGGAGAAGGCAACCAAATTACTTCATACTCTGTTATCCCTGACACTTCTGCCCATTGAACTTCTGCAGAACTATCTGAAATTGTTCCTGCTACAGTCACTAAACCAGCTGGAGGCAAACACTCCGGCACACCACATTCTACTAACGAATCGGTATATAAAACAGATCCTGCTAATCCACCTGAACCAATTGGAGTTGTGTGAACTATTTGATTTGAATCATTTAATATTTGTATTCCAACCTCTCCCGGAAATCCTCCACTTGCTATCCAAAATAGATCAAAAGGCAAACCATTACATAATGGCACAATTACGTCTAAAGGTCCTGATCCAGAGGCAAGATTTAATGTAGCAACAACAATTCCATTTTGTCTAACTTGCATAAATGCTCCTTCCCAGCCTCCGAACTGATCAGATAGTCTAAAGGTATAATCGCACTGCTCAGATGCCTCACAAATACTGGTATTAAACAAAAACGGTCCAGACCAAGCACTAAATGTTCCATCGCCGCAATCTGCTCTAACATAATATTGATAAGCTGTTGCTTCTGTTAAACCATCTGCCAAAAAATTTGAGTTTGTATCTACTGTTTCACCTGAACCACTTGGTATTGGAGAACCTGCGGGTTGCACCGCAACTTCCCATGATGTAGCCCCACTTGGGTTGGACCATGATAATTCTGCACTGGTCTGACCAATATTGTCTGCCGAAAGTGATGCAGGAGGCTGACAATTAACCACTTGCAACGTTAGCGTGTAGGCCACACTTTGTGGAGAAGCCCAAGTTGAAATAACAATGTAATAGGTTTGACCTGCTGTAACCGGTAAATCTATAACTCTTGGTGTTTGATCGCTGTTTGCTACACCAGCAATACAACTCACTCCTACATTTGCACAACTATTATAAACAAATAATCCAGACCATGTTCCGGTTGGAGTCATTGTAATATTAACTACGCCATTATTCTGGGCAGTAAACGTATAAAAAACATCATCTCCATCTAAATAACCATTTGTGCTTCCACACCCATTTCCGGGTGATCCGCTTACATCGTCACCATAAGTTGATGTGTTGTCTGTTGTAGAATAGGGTAGAGAGACTATTTGAATGGGAGCATTACAAGTCTGACCTGGAGATGTTGTTAAAAAATTTACAGGTCCAACCCATTCACTATTGCTTTCATCACATACTGCTCTAACATATGCTTGATATTGTGTTGATTCAGAAAGTCCAGTAGCATTAAATGTAGTTCCTGTTACAAGCTCTCCGGAACCTGTTGCTGTATTTGGAAATTCTACAATTTCAACTTCAAATTGCGAAGCTCCTCCCGGATTTTCCCAACTAATCGTTGCTCCTTCTAAAGAAATTCCGCCAACTAAAATATCTGTTGGTTCTATACAACGCTCTACCAAACGAATATCGTCTACAATCCATCTATCTCCTGTTGGAGTTGCAGTTGGTTGAGTAACTACCATTACAAAAGCAATGTAAATATCTTGCCCTGCATAACCTGCAAGACCTAAATCGACTGTCTTATCTTCACAGATGTTAAAAACTTGGTTCAGTTCTTCTTCTGTCCATTGAGCAACCATTTGAAATCCACTGTTTTGAGAAACAGTAGAAACTCTAATTTGATATGTTGTGTTATCAAATCCATTAATTGTTGAACGTGTTGAAAAAAGAAGCTGGCCATTTAAAGGCACCGTAACCTGATTAGATACTAACCATTTTTCAGAAGTGTTGCCGATACCAATATTCTCTCTACCATTCACATAAGCAGAAACTGTTCCTTCACAAACCGTGGGAGGTGTGGTTACTGCCGAAATGGTAGTCCAGAGATTATTGCCAAATGCATTGTTGTATACTGTCCATCCGGATGGTATTCCTCCCTCAAAATTTTCTTGAGCCTTAGAAAACATCCCTGTCAGTAAAAACAACAGTAATAAAAAAGTAATTTTTTTCATAAAATATTGTAGTTTAGGTTGTTGTTAATCTGTCAACTAAAATAGGAAAAATATAATAGTGGATAGACTAAAAACGACAAAATGAAGTGAAAAACGACAAAATTCACAAAAATTCTACAAATTGTTTGATTCTTCACAAAATATACTTTTTAGAATGTATCAAAAGACAGATTATCATTTTTTGTATCTTTGTCATTCAATATAATAATTTGAAAACAAAAATTTACTTTGCTTCCGACCAACATTTTGGTGCTCCAACTTCTGAAGCTAGTTTTCCAAGAGAACAAAAATTTGTAGCTTGGTTGGAAGAAATCAAACACGATGCCTCTGCAATTTTTCTTCTAGGCGATTTATTCGATTTTTGGTTCGAATATAAAACAGTTGTACCTAAAGGATTTGTACGTGTTTTAGGTAAATTAGCAGAACTTCGCGACAGCGGTATTCCGATTTATTTTTTTGTGGGAAATCACGATTTATGGATGAATGATTATTTTGAAAAAGAATTAAACATTCCCGTTTTTCATAATAATCAAGAATATACATTTAATGGAAAAACATTTTTTATAGGTCACGGCGACGGAAAAGGTCCGGGCGACAAAGGCTATAAACGAATGAAAAAAGTATTTACTAATCCGTTTTCAAAATGGTTGTTTCGATGGTTGCATCCGGATATAGGTGTGAAATTAGCACAATATTTATCCGTAAAAAACAAATTAATTTCCGGTGATGAAGATGTCAAATTTTTAGGTGAAGAAAATGAATGGCTCGTTCAATATGCCAAACGAAAACTGACTTTCAAACATTATAATTACTTTATTTTTGGACATCGTCATTTGCCTATGCAGTTGAAAGTTGGTGAAAATTCAACTTACATAAACTTAGGCGATTGGATTGGATATTTTACCTATGGTGTTTTTGATGGAGAAAAATTTGAGTTGAAAGAATTCAAAAACTAACGAATATCTTTTGCTCTCAATTGAACCGATACATTTCCGTTAAATTCATTTTCATCAATACAAAAAGCAATTTCAAATGGTTGATGATTTTGCGTTAGCTCCAACTTTTTTCCTAAACCAAAACCAATTACACCAAAACCTTCGGAATTTGATTGTTTTACAAATAATTTCAAATGTTCTTCTTGCTGACCGATGGCTTTTCCGTACCCGGTATCCACGACATTTTTTGCCACAAAAACCGGCGTCATATTTTCAGGGCCAAAAGGTTCAAATTGATTTAAAAGTCGAATTAATTTCGGATTAATTTCGGTCAAATCCATTTCAGCATCAATTAAAATTTCAGGAATCAACAAATCAGGATGAATCGTCTCCTGAACTACTTTTTCAAACGCTTCTTTAAATTGTAAATAATTTTCTTCTTTCAACGTCATTCCTGCCGCATACATGTGCCCACCAAATTGCTCTAAATGTTCAGCACATTTTTCTAACGCATTGTACACATCAAAATCTTTAACAGAACGAGCCGAAGCAGCCAATTTATCACCACTTTTCGTAAAAACTAAAGTTGGTCTGTAATAGGTTTCTGTTAAACGGGAAGCTACAATTCCAATCACGCCTTTGTGCCAATTTTCATTGTAAACAACGGTTGTGAATTTCTCTTTTTCGTTATTTTCTTCAATTTGAGCAAGTGCTTCAATGGTAATTTTTTTGTCTAAATCTTTCCGATCTACATTATATCCTTCAATTTCTGAAGCAAATTGTTCGGCTTGTTCAAGGTTGAATTCGGTCAATAATTCCACCGCGTGATTGCCGTGCTTAATTCTTCCGGCCGCATTAATTCGTGGAGCAATGATAAAAACGACATCAGTAATCGTAAGAACTTTTTTCTTTACGTTTTGAATTAATGCTTTTATTCCGGGACGTGGATTTGCATTAATCACTTCCAAACCAAATTTGGCTAAGATTCGATTTTCACCCGTCATCGGAACAATATCTGCTGCAATCGCTGTGGCAACTAAATCTAAATACGGAATCAAATCATCAATTGAATCGCCGTTATTTTGTGCTAAGGCTTGAATCAATTTAAAACCAACTCCGCATCCGCAAAGTTCATCATACGGATAAAAACAATCATTTCTTTTTGGGTCTAAAACAGCAATGGCTTCGGGCAAATTTTCACCGGGTCGGTGGTGATCACAAATGATGAAATCGATGTTTTTTTCCTTAGCATACGCCACGTGATCAATTGATTTTATCCCGCAATCTAAGGCAATAATTAATGAAAAACCGTTGTCGTCGGCAAAGTCAATCCCTTTATATGAAATGCCGTAACCTTCATCATACCGATCCGGAATGTAGGTAGCAATATTAGGATAAATCGTTTTTAAATAGGAAGAAACCAATGAAACTGCTGTCGTTCCATCCACATCATAATCGCCAAAAACTAAAATATTTTCTTGGTTAGAAATGGCTTTTTCTATCCGATGAACGGCTTTGTCCATATCTTTCATCAAATACGGATCATGCAAATCATTTAAAGTAGGTCTGAAAAATTGTTTCGCTTGTTCAAAAGTAGAAATTCCTCTTTGTACTAAAAGTGAGGCAACGAGTTCGCTTACATTAAGTTCTGAAGCTAATTGCGAAACCAAATGAGATTCCGGCTTGGGTTTGATGGTCCAACGCATACTAATTTAATTTTGAATGGCTTATAGTGTAGGATGAAATTCAATCTTCACATCCATTTGAGCAAATTTACGAAACATTTCCATTACTCCACAATATTTTTCTACAGATAAATTGACAATTTTTTGCAGTTTCTCCTTTTCTAAGTCATTGCCATAAAAATGATAAACTACTCGAACGGTATGATAATATTTTGGATGTTCTTCGGTTAAATCCCCTTCTACATCAATGTGAAATGAATCAGCCGATACTTTCATTTTGGGTAGTAAAGAAGCCACGTCGATTCCGGTACAACCGGCCAACGCGTCTAACATCAACGCTTTTGGGCGAAGTCCGTTATTGGTTCCGCCGATTTCAATATCGCCATCAATTCTGAAATTTCCTCCTGGATTGGTGGCTTCAAATGCCATTCCGCCTAACCATTTTGTAGATATTTGATGTGTCATTTTGATTTTTTATTTCAAAGATACTACTTTTTTAAATTGTGAAAGAGTATTAAAAAAATTGTATATTTGTATATTATTTGTTTCATTAATGATAAAAATTGACTATAATGTATCAAAATAGTTACAATAAAAATTGGTATGCTATGACAGACGCTGTTGTAGTCCAAACGCTTTGTTCTAGTTTGAAACAAATGCGTCTTAACAAAAACATCTCTCAGGAAGAACTTGCCGAGCAATGTGGCTTAAGCCGAATTACCATCAGCCGTATGGAATCCGGAAAGGCGATTAATTTACTCACGATGGTTCAAATAATGCGAGCTTTAGGAAAACTAGATTTGCTCAATTACCTCAACGAAGAACCGGAAATTAGTCCACTACAAGTGATGGAAGAACGTTCTAAATACCGTAAAAAAGCCTCTCCGTCTAAATAAATATGAACACGATTGCTTCTATAAAAATCTGGAATCAAAAAGTTGGTGCGGTGCTTTGGGACGAATCAAAGAATGTGGGTGTTTTTGAATTTGATAAAAATTTCGTCAATTCAGGATTAGATTTATCTCCGATTACACTTCCATTATCCGAAGCAAGTAAAGGACGGCGGGTTTTTTCCTTTCCGTTTCTAAATTTTGAAACATTCAAAGGTTTGCCAGGTTTGTTGGCAGACAGTTTGCCGGACAAATTTGGTAATCAAGTTATAGATGCTTGGTTGGCTCAACAAGGCCGATCGGCACAAAGTTTTAATCCCGTTGATCGATTGTGCTATATTGGTAAACGCGGTATGGGAGCTTTAGAATTTGAACCGGAATCCGGTTTGCAAGTGATTCCTTCGAACACCTTAGCCATTGAAGCATTGGTTGAATTTGCAAAAGAAGTTCTAGCCGAAAGAACTTCGTTTAAAACCAATTTGAAAGATAAAAAAGGGTTTTCAGATATTCTTCAAGTAGGAAGTTCAGCTGGCGGAGCACGTGCCAAAGCCATTATTGCCTACAATCAAAAAACGGGCGAAGTTCGTTCAGGGCAAATTGATGGATTGGATGGTTTTGATTATTGGTTAATTAAATTTGACGGAGTGACCAATCATCAATTGGGCGATCCAAAAGGCTACGGCAACATTGAATATGCTTATTATTTGATGGCAACCGCTGCCGGAATTACTATGATGGAAAGCGAATTGAAAATTGAAAATCAGAGAGCTCATTTTATGACAAAGCGATTTGACCGAATCAACAATCAAAAAATGCACATGCAAACGTTGTGTGGTTTGGCTCATTTTGATTATAATATGCCGGGATCCTATTCGTATGAACAGGCCTTGATGGTAATGCGACAAATGCAATTGCCTTATCCCGATATGGAGGAATTATACCGAAGAATGCTATTTAATGTGATGGCCAGAAATCAAGATGACCACACTAAAAACATTTCTTTTTTGATGAATTCAGAAGGAAAATGGTCGCTTTCGCCTGCTTATGATGTGACTTTTGCTTTCAATCCGTCAAATTTTTGGTTGAAAGATCATCAAATGACCATTAATGGAAAAAAGGAAAACATTGAGTTGAATGATGTTCTGTCTTTGGCAAAAAACGTCAACATCAAAAAACCTCATCAAATTATTGAAGAATGTCGCGAAGCGATTTTAAAATGGGATGAATTTGCCGAAAAAGCATTAATTCCTTCAACACAACAAAAAGAAATAAAAAGCTTGTTTAATTTATTGATGTAACTTTATTGTTTCATTAAAGCTTAAAATAAGTTATAATGAAACATTTTTGTAACATTTATTTTGATGATTTTCCGCCGACCACCACCACAATTTCTCCTTTGGCCGGTTTAGCTTCAAAATGTCTTAAAATGTCGGATGCTGTTCCGCGAACGGTTTCTTCGTGCAATTTGGATAATTCTCTGGAAACGGAAACTGTTCTTTCTGCTCCAAAATACTGTACAAATTCGGCTAAGGTTTTGTTTAATTTATGTGGTGAAACGTAGAAAATCATCGTTCTGACTTCATCCGCTAAAGCTAAAAATCGGGTTTGTCTTCCTTTTTTATCAGGCAAAAAACCTTCAAACACAAATTTATCGTTTGGCAAACCACTGTTCACTAAAGCGGGAACAAAAGCGGTTGCTCCGGGCAAACATTCTACTTCAATATTATTTTCAACACAAGCTCGGGTAAGCAAAAATCCGGGGTCGGAAATGGCTGGAGTTCCGGCATCAGAAATCAATGCAATAGTTTCTCCGGCTTGCAAACGTTTGATCAAACCTTCCACCGTTTTGTGCTCGTTATGCATGTGGTGACTTTGCATATGAGTTCCAATCTCGAAATGCTTCAATAATTTTCCGCTGTTTCGAGTGTCTTCGGCTAAGATGCAATCTACTTCTTTGAGCACTTTAATGGCTCTAAAAGTCATGTCTTCTAAGTTGCCGATAGGCGTGGGAACGATGTAGAGTTTGCTCATAGTAAAGTTTTAAAAATCAAAAATAATGAGATATCTCCTTCGTCGAGATGACAAGATTGTAGAGAAAATGTTTATGCAAACTTCTTCTCCACCAAATTCATAAAACGATCGGCATATTCTTCTTTTCCTTCCCAATTGTTATAATCGGGTTTCACCATATCTACAATAAATTGTTGTACTTCTTCAAACGAATCATAGGTGCTGATTTGTGAAATCACGCGGTTAAAATCTTCGTTGCTTCCACCAAACAAGTGTTTTACAAAAGCAATTCGGTCATTCAAACCAATATTAATTCCTTTGATTAATGTATCGTTTAACGAGGATATTTTGTGTTCGGTTTTAATGGTATAAGTCTCGGTAGTCGTTTCTATTTTTACATCCGGAGTGATTACTTCTTCTACTTTTTCAAATGAAATTTCGGTTGTTTTTTCCACTTCCTGCGGAACATCATTTACTTTTACAAATTCAGGTTCTTTGTAGCCTGAACCTAATAAATCTTCAAACGAAATTTGTTTTTGTTCCAATTTTGAAGCAGGTTTTTCTTCTTCATCCGTTGCCAATTCAAACATCGGATTAAATAGCGGCTCTTGTTTTTCTTCTTTTATTTCTTCTTTAACAGGTTCTTCTTTTTCTTCAGTAGCTGCTTCTTGAACTTTTGTTTCTTCTTTTTGAGTTACTACTTCTTCTTCTTTTTCCTCAATAGCTTCCACTTGAACTTTTGTTTCTTCTTTTTGAGTTACAACTTGTTCAGCAAGTTCTTCTTCTGTTTCTTCTTCAGCAACAGTTTCGGCTGGAACTTCTGCTTTAACTTCTTCTTCTTTCACAACAACTTCAGGTTGAGGAGGAGCTTCGGCAAACAATTTTTCTTCTAATTCTTCTTCCGAAATTTCATTTTTCACCACATTGATATTTTCCTCATAAAAACGAAGAACAGCTAATTTTTCAACTAATTTTTGAGCTTCTTGATGCAATTGAATGACATCTTCTTTTCCTTTTAATTTTAAAACACGGTGTGCAATACTAATTAAATCTGCTTCTAACTTTTTCTTCATAACTTTTAAAATTATATTGAATTTAGCGACTGGAATTTTATAAATTTGTTTCTGATACAAAATAACATAAAATATGTTATTCTTTAGCTAAGAAAAGTATAAAATGTTTCTTGAAAATACCGTAAATCATAAAGAACAATTTGGCTGGATTGAAGTAATCTGCGGTTCGATGTTCTCCGGAAAAACCGAAGAACTCATCCGCCGACTCAAAAGAGCTCAGTTTGCCAAGCAAAAAGTCGAGATTTTTAAACCCGCCATCGATACGCGTTATCACGATGAAATGGTGGTTTCTCACGACTCAAATGAAATTCGTTCTACACCCGTTCCGGCCGCTGCTAACATTCGAATTTTAGCTCAAGGTTGCGATGTGGTTGGTATTGATGAAGCTCAGTTTTTTGATGATGAAATTGTGACCATTTGCAATGATTTAGCCAATTCAGGCATTCGAGTAATTGTAGCCGGATTGGATATGGATTTTAAAGGAAACCCTTTTGGACCGATGCCTGCTTTGATGGCAACGGCCGAATATGTCACCAAAGTGCATGCCGTTTGCACCCGAACCGGAAATTTAGCCAACTATAGTTTCAGAAAAGCAAATAACGATAAATTAGTGATGCTTGGCGAAACCGAAGAGTACGAACCATTGAGCAGAGCCGCCTATTATCACGCTTTGCGAGAACAAGCGGAACACAAAACAGAAGCTGAAAACAAACCAAAACCGTAACCAGTGAGCCTCGTTTTAAACGATATTATTCCTCAACTAAACGCTGAATTTTTCGGAAATCATCCTGATAACAGTATTCAAAACGTTTCCATCGACAGCCGTTCGTTTCAAAATAACAAATACACATTGTTTTTTTGTTTGATTGGACCCAACAATAACGGACATACTTATATTAATGAACTCATCAAGAAAGGTGTTTGCAATTTTGTGGTTTCTGAAAATGTTGATTTAATTGAAGGTATCAATTTTCTAAAAGTAGAAGACACCTTACTTGCTCTTCAACAATTTGCGGCATTTTATCGAAAAAAATTCAGTTTCCCCATCATTGGAATTACCGGAAGTAACGGAAAAACCATCGTAAAAGAATGGCTTAATTTTTTATTGAGTCCTGATTATAACATCATCCGAAGTCCAAAAAGTTACAATTCACAAGTGGGTGTGCCGCTTTCTGTGATTGGGATTAATGAACAACATAATTTAGGCATTTTTGAAGCGGGAATTTCAACCGTAAACGAAATGCAATTTCTGGAACCGATTATTCAACCCACCATCGGAATTCTGACCAATATTGGTTCTGCTCACGATGAAGGTTTTGAAAATTTAGGTCAGAAAATCAAAGAAAAATTAAAACTTTTTTCGAATGTTGACGTATTGATTTACAACAAAAATAAATCGATTGATGCTTTTCTAAATCCAAAAATTAAGACTTTTTCGTGGAGTTCAAGTGATCAATCGGCGGATGTGTTGGTTCATCATAAAACCACGAACGACAAAACGTGTTTGAATGTAACGTATAATAAAACGTGTTTTAAAATTAGCATTCCATTTTCAGACGAAGCTTCGATTGAAAATGTGATCCAATGTTTGATGGTAATGTTTTATTTTAACTATGATTTAGATACGATTCAAAACCGTCTACTGCTTTTATATCCAATCGAAATGCGATTAAAAGTGAAGAAAGGAATCAACAATACAACCTTGATTGATGACAGTTACAGTTCCGATTTTCAATCGCTAAAAATAGCATTGGACTTTTTGGAAAATCAAAAACAACATCATAAAAAAACTTTGATTTTGTCTGATATTTTTCAGAGCGGATTGCAAAATGATGAGTTGTATTCGCGAGTTTCACAAATGGTTATTTCCAATAAAATCAGTCGTGTAATTGGTGTAGGCGAAACCATTTCAAACTATAAAAATAAATTTCTAAACGGAATTACCTTTGCCACTCAAGCCGAATTTCTATCTCATTTTGAAAGTTTAAATTTTGAAAATGAAACGATTCTCATCAAAGGAGCACGAAGTTTTCATTTTGAAGAAATTGTTTCGTTGTTAGAAGAAAAAACACACGAAACTGTCTTGGAAATTAACCTAAACGCCATTTCACACAATTTGAATTTTTACAAAGCCAAACTTGAACCTGAAACCAAAATGATGGTGATGGTCAAAGCTTTTGGATATGGAAACGGCGGTTTGGAAATTGCCAAATTGCTCGAATACCACAAAGTGGATTATTTAGGTGTGGCTTTCGCCGATGAAGGAATTTCACTCAAAAGCAATGGAATTCAATTACCGATTATGGTTTTAAATCCGGAATCGACCAGTTTTGAAGCCATCATTCAACATCAATTGGAACCCGAAATTTATAGTTTGAAAGGATTGAATGCCTTTTTAAAAATTGCAAGACAAAGACATTTGAAGCATTATCCCATTCATATTAAAATTGATACCGGAATGCATCGATTAGGTTTTGATGAAATACATTTGGAAGAATTGATTTCGATTCTAAAAAACTGCAAAACAGTTCAAGTGAAAAGTATTTTGTCGCATATGGCAACGAGCGATGATTTATCGCATAACGAATTTGCGTTGGAACAAATTGAAAAGTTCAACCGCATTTCTACCTATATAAGTAAGGAATTAGAAATTAATCCGATTCGGCATATTTTGAACACTTCGGGAATTTCAAATTATCCGCAAGCTCAATTCGATATGGTTCGATTGGGAATTGGTTTGTATGGCATTTCAAACGATGCCAACGAGCAAAAGTTTTTGGAAAATGTTGGAACTTTAAAATCCATTATTTCCCAAGTAAGAACCATTCAAGCTGGCGAAAGTGTGGGTTATGGCCGACGATTTGTTGCCGAAAAAGAAACTCGAATCGCCACCATTCCAATTGGTTATGCCGACGGAATTAGAAGAAGTTGGGGCAACGGACTAGGTTTTGTGATGATAAACAACCAAAAAGCCACGATTGTCGGCAGTGTTTGTATGGATATGTTGATGGTTGATGTCACTACCATTCCGTGTATTGAAGGAAATGAAGTGATTGTTTTAGGCGAAAATCCTTCTGCTACATTGATGGCAAATCAATTGAATACCATTCCGTATGAAATTCTGACCGGAATTTCGCAACGTGTGAAAAGAATTTTTTACAGAGAATAATTTTTTATTGTATATGTTAAAATTTTAACTAACTTCGTAATAACAAACCTTTAAAACAATCAAATATGTTAAAAGAATTCAAGAATTTCATCATGACAGGAAACGTAATTGAATTTGCGGTTGCTGTAATTATGGCTGGAGCTGTTGGGGCTGTAGTCAACGGATTTGTGAGCGACATCGTTATGCCTATTGTAGGAATGTTAACCGGTGGTGTTGATTTTTCTGAAATGAAAGTAGTTTTACAAGCTGCTGTAGCAGAATCTGAAGGTGTTGCCGCCGTTCCCGAAGTTGCCATTCGTTGGGGTGCTTGGGTAAATACTTTAGTTAATTTAGTTATTGTTGGTTTTGTAATGTTTATGATAATTAAGGCTTACAACAAAATGAGAAAGCCAAAAGAAGAGGCTCCTGCTCCACCAGCCGGTCCAACACAAGAGCAATTGCTAACAGAAATCAGAGATTTATTAAAAAAATAGACGTTCCGCTACATTATATATTCTAACTAAACCCCGACTTGTTCGGGGTCTTTTTTTAGTAGCCACGAATTACACAAATTACACGAATTAATTTGTGCCAATTCGTGCAATTCGTGGCAAAAACAAAAAAATTTGTGTTCAAACGATAAATTTTATTTTGGTATCAATTCTACAAAAAACCAAAATTTTGTGAAACTGATTTTTTTCAACGTACTATTCTTTACTTTTGTACTTTAAATCTAAAAATTCACACATGAGAGTTGCAGTTGTTGGTGCTACCGGAATGGTAGGCGAAGTGATGCTTCAAGTTTTAGCAGAAAGAAATTTTCCGATTACGGAATTAATTCCGGTTGCTTCTGAAAAGTCGGTTGGAAAAGAAATTGAATTCAAAGGAAATAAATATAAGGTCGTTGGATTGCAAACCGCTGTTGAAATGCGTCCGGACATTGCCTTATTTTCTGCCGGAGGAGAAACTTCATTAGCTTGGGCTCCTAAATTTGCTGATGCAGGCACAACCGTTATCGACAATTCTTCAGCTTGGCGAATGGATCCAACCAAAAAATTAGTGGTTCCGGAAATTAATGCTTCGGAATTAACCAAAGACGATAAAATCATTGCCAATCCAAATTGTTCTACCATTCAAATGGTGATGGTTTTGAATCCATTACACAAAAAATATAACGTAAAAAGAGTAATTGTTTCTACCTATCAATCCATTACCGGAACGGGTGTAAAAGCGGTTCAACAATTAGAAAATGAATACGCCGGCGTGAAAGGCGAAATGGCGTATCCATATCCAATTCACCGAAATGCCATCCCGCAATGTGATGTGTTTGAAGACAACGGCTACACCAAAGAAGAAATGAAATTGGTTCGTGAAACCCAAAAAATTATGGGCGACAGAAACATTGCTGTTACTGCAACTGCCATCCGAATTCCTGTAGTTGGTGGACACAGTGAAGCCGTAAATGTTGAATTTTCAAATGATTTTGATGTAAATGAAGTTCGTGCACTTTTACACAACACTTCAGGCGTTACCGTTCAAGATAATTTAGACACCAAAACCTATCCAATGCCAATTTATGCACAAGGCAAAGACGATGTTTTTGTTGGTAGAATTCGCCGTGATGAAAGTCAGCCCAACACCTTAAATATGTGGATTGTAGCGGATAATTTACGCAAAGGTGCAGCGACTAATACGGTGCAAATTGCGGAGTATTTGGTGGAGAATAATTTGGTTTAAGATAAAATCATCATAGTTAGAAGCTCCTTTTTAGGGGCTTTTTTTTGTTTGTTGTCTTCAAAGAAATTTTGATATTATTAAGATGTTGTGGAATTTTTGTTATTTTTATTTATATTTATAAAAGTCGAAAGAATTTGCGAATCGGCTTAAAAAACCAAAAGGTTATGAATTTAATAAAGACACTTTATATTTTATCTTTCTTATTTCTTTTTGCAAATTGTCATAACGAAAAGATAAGCAGACAGGATAAGATTGACTTTGTTATTTTAAAAAGTGATTATTTTGATCAAAAAACTGAAACTGTTAAAATTTATGATAGTATCTTAGTAAAAAAGTTATTCAAAGAAATTAATAGTTTCGATAATAAAACACTCGAAACTGTAAGGCCTTTTGAAGGAAGTATAATTTTAATCTTTGGCTATATTGATAAAGATAAAAGTGAAATATATGAATCAAAATATAGCACTGGTATTATTATCAAAAAAAACAGTACTTTTTTAATTACAAACTATAGGGGAAATTTTAAAAATGATTCTTTTGCAAATGAAATAATTCAACTATTCCGAAAAAAAACAAATTAATAAATTATTAAATTTACTTTTTATTTTTAAATCACTTTTCGTAAAGAGTTACATGAAAAAATTGTATCAAACACTCCGTATTCTGGTATAAAAGCGATTAAAAATATTTTAACTTATAATTTTCAAAAATAAATAAGTTACTATCACTAAAAATCATGAATGATAAAATTTTAAGACCATTAAAAGACAATCGACTTTGCAGTGAGGGGTGAAATTAAAAAACATTAAAATATGATTTTTTTTGACATATTATACGTTAACATTTATAAGTTTTTGCGATTAACAAGAGTTAGTTTATTAGAGAATTTAGATGAAATCAAAGTTCAAGCAAAAGTTATTTTTTATGGTTTAATCGGACTTAATTTTTTTAATTTATTAAGCATTTGTTATTATTTGATACTTAATAAAGTGCTACCATTAAATTATTCAATAATATCAATACTATTGGGTTTTGTATTTGTTTATATATTCTTCAACAGGAATAATAGGTTTGAAAAAGTTATAGACTCACATTTGATGAAAAAGAATTATTTTCATATGTGTATCACAATAATTACAATAACAATAACATTTTATTTAATGCTAAAAACAGGTGACTTAATTCGTGATAATGTAAAATTAATGTAACGTCCATTATCAATAATGAACTAGCTCTCTTCCTAAAGTCTTCATAAAAAATCCTCAATAAAGAGCTTTTTCCCTACCTTTGCACCCAATGAAAAAGAAATTAGCCATACTAAACCTGTATTTGATGTCGGCAGTATTGTTCACAATACTGTTTCAGTCATTGCATACCTACAGGCATTTGGTAGCTGATTATTTTGATGAAACCGAAGTCTGTCATCATTCACACGATGGTTTTTCGCATCAACATTCAGAAGATAATTGTTCCGTTTGTGATTTTCATTTTTGGTTTTATCTTCAACCCAATGCATTAACGTATCGATTTGATTTTCCAATCAAACCTGTTCCGTATTTAGTTCCGGAACAAGCACAAATTTCCTCTTTTTCAGGCTCTCTTTTTTCGCATCGCGGACCGCCGCAAACCGTTTAAAATCTTAGAAACAAAAAATAGTCATTTGCTACATCAATAGTAATGACTCTATGTGTTTTATATTTTGAACCAGAAAAATGCGATACTTAAATATCCTTTTCTTCTTGTTGATGTTTGGATTTTCGAGCTATGGTCAATTCACGTTAAGTGGAAAAATCACCAACGAAAAAAACCAACCGCTAACCGGAAGTCACATTCATACCAAGTACCTGAATACTGCTAGTAACCCAATTGGCGAATTCGAAATCAACGGTTTGCCCAAAGGCGAATTGCGGGTGTATATTTCCTATTTGGGATATAAAACCTGCGACACGTTGGTAGATATTACCGAAGATTTTGTGTTGAATGTGCAATTGAAACCTTCCGAAACCACTTTGGAAGAAATCACCGTAAAGCAAAAAGTTTCGCAAGTAAGCAACAGTTTATCCGAACAGCAAATTTCTAAAGAATCGATGGAGCGAAACAGTTCCAAAACGTTAGCAGAAGCGTTGAAAGAAGTGTCAGGAGTTTCTCTTTTAAAAACCGGAACAAGTATTGTAAAACCGGTTATTAACGGTTTGCACAGCAGTCGAGTGCCCATTTTTTCCAATCAAGTTCGCTTGGAAGATCAACAATGGGGAACCGAGCACGCACCGAATTTTGATTTAAATGCAGCCGGAAAAATTTCGGTTATCAAAGGTGCTTCGGGTTTGCAATACAGTGGCGATGCTGTGGGCGGAATTGTTGTCATCGAATCAACTAACGTCAAGCAAGACACTTTATTTGGAAAAACGATGATTAGCGGTTCATCCAATGGTCGTGGCGGAACAATAAGTTCGAGCATTCATAAAGGAAATGAAGAAGGTTGGCGATGGAATGCGTTGGGAACGTTCACTTATTTTGGTGATCGGGAAGCTCCTGATTACATTTTATCCAATTCCGGAAACCGAGAACTGAATTTTTCGGGCGATGTTTCGTATGTGAAAGAAACCTATGAACTATCTGCTTTTTACAGTTTATACAATGCCACGATTGGTATTTTGAGTGCTTCGCATATTGGAAATGTGACGGATTTATACAATTCCATCAATAACCAAATTCCGTCTGTGATTAATGATTTTACATATTCAATTCAGCATCCAAAACAAGCCATTCAACATCATTTGCTAAAACTGAATTATTTGCAAAAGTTGGATGAAAGCAGTTCGATTTCTACTTTTTATTCGCTTCAATTTAATAACCGAAAAGAGTTTGATTTGCGGAGGGATAATGAGAACAAAGCGGCTTTGGATTTGGAATTGACTACTCACTCACTTCAATCGGATTATAAAAAAGAATGGAATCAATTTAGTTTGAAAACCGGAATCAGCGGATTATTTCAAAACAATTTTGCGAATCCAAGAACCGGCGTCAGACCTTTAATTCCAACTTATGTTCGATTTGACGGCGGATTATATGGTATCGGAACGTATAAAATCAAAGAAGATTTAGTGTTAGATGGCGGAATTCGCTATGATTTTTCAACTATCGAAGCTTCAAAAGATTATTTGAAATCACGTTGGGATGAACGAGGTTATCAAGCTGATTTTGCAGATATTATTGTTGACGAAACTTCAGATCAATGGCGAACCAAACCGCAATTTACTTTCCATAATATTTCTGCGAGTTTGGGTGTTCGAAAAGATTTTCAGTCGGATTGGAAATGGTTAAACAACATCAGTTTATCCAACAGAAATCCGAATCCGTCCGAATTTTTTTCCGATGGTTTGCACCATTCTACCGGACAAATTGAGTTGGGCGATTTACGTTTGAAAAAAGAAGAATCAATTAAATTTTCTTCTTCCTTATCAAAAAAATGGAATTCATTTTCGATGGAAATTAATCCGTATTTTCATCATATTACCAACTTTATGTATCTTCGTCCTATTGGGTTTGAAACCACTATTCGAGGAGCTTTTCCCGTATGGGAATTTCAACAAACCAATGCTCGGTTACTCGGAATCGATTTTCATTCGCAATGGAATATTTCATCCAATTGGCAACATAAATTTTCATTTGCCTATGTAAACGGAGAAGATTTATCAAAAAATCAGCCGTTGATTGATATGCCACCGATGAACATTTCCTCTTCCATCCAATATAAAAAACCGGAATGGAATGGATTGGTTCTAGAACTTCAATCAGAATCAGTGTTTCGTCAACATCGTTATCCCAACTTCAATTTTGAAAACGATATTATTGTGGATGGCGAGTTTGTTACGGTTTTGGTTGACATCAGCACACCGCCAAAAGCGTATCAATTGTTTCATTTTTACTCGGAAATGAAATTTAAAATGTTCAAAAAATTGGATACAACAATTGCTTTTTCAGTTCAAAATATGTTAAACACAACCTACCGTGACTACTTAAATCGTCAACGTTTTTTTGTTGATGAAATGGGTAGAAACATTCAATTACAATTAAAATTTAATTATTAAAAACACAAAAATGAAAAATTTAAAAATGATGGCTTTGGCCTTAACCACAATCTTTACATTAAATTCTTGCAGTAACGACGATTCTCCGGTTGTTGAAGAAGAATTAATTACAACCTTAACCGCAACATTTGTGGGTGGCGGACAAACCATCACATTAACTTCGAGAGATGCAGATGGTGATGGTCCAAATGCTCCGGTAATTACCATAAATGGAAATTTTGTAGCGGAAACAACGTATTCCGGTTCTGTTCAGTTTTTGAATGAATTAGTCAATCCTGCCGAAAATATAACTGAAGAAATTGAAGAGAAAGATTTGGAACACCAAATTTTTTATCAAATTTCAAATAGCTTAGGGAACTTTACCTATTCTGACTTTGATACTGATGGAAATCCGCTTGGATTAGAATTTACATTTACAACAGGAGCAAATCCGGGAACAGGATTTATCACAATCACGTTAAGACATTTGCCAAACAAAAATGCATCAGGCGTTTCAGAAGGCAACATTACTAATGCCGGTGGTTCAACCGATATTGAAGTTACTTTTCCTGTAGTAATAATCTAAATTTATTCGAAAATTATCCTTTTCAACCAAACCTTCAAAAACAGTAAGGTTTGGTTTTTTTATTTGATTTTGTGAATTTTATAAAGTTTTTTTTATTAATTTAGATATTTTAATATCTTTTTTCAACCAAAACCTTATATTTTATGAATTCACAATTTACCAAACTGATGCGAATACTGCTTGGAGCTATTCTTGTTGTATTCGGACTAAACAAGTTTTTAAACTTTATTCCGGCTCCTGAATTACCGGAAAATGCAGCAAATTTTATCGATTCTTTAGCATCAACCGGCTATGTTTTGCAAGTGGTTGGAGTTATTGAAATACTAATTGGACTATTACTGCTTTTGAATAAATGGGTTGCTTTTGCCCTAGTTGTTTTAGTTCCGATTTCGGTGAATATTTTGTTATTTCATTTATTTTTAGATATTCCCGGAATAAGCGGAGCACTTTTGGTAACTGTTTTCAATGGAATTTTGATGTACAAGCTATGGCCAAAATACAAACCACTATTTAACTAAAATTAACATTTTGGTTGATTATATTTGTCAATATCAATCAATTCAAAAGAATGAAAAAATCTATTTCAGCATTTGCAATTGTTTGTGTAATTAGTATGAATGCACAAACAAATTCTCCTATTAAATATCCTGAAACGAAAAAAGGTGATGTAAAAGACACTTATTTTGGTTCAGAGGTTAACGACCCTTATCGATGGTTGGAAGACGACCGTTCAAAAGAAACCGAAGCTTGGGTAAAAACTCAAAATGAAGTTACGTTTAACTACTTAAATAACATTCCATATCGTGCTCAAATCAAAGACCGATTAGAAAAATTATGGAATTACGAACGTATTTCGGCACCATTTAAAGAAGGAAATTATACGTATTTCTACAAAAATAACGGTTTGCAAAATCAATCGGTTTTATACCGAAAAGATAAAGCAGGCAAAGAAGAAGTTTTCTTAGATCCAAATACGTTTGCGGCTGATGGAACAACTTCATTGGCGAATTTAGAATTTTCAAAAGATGGTTCGCTTGTGGCCTATTCCACTTCGGAAGCCGGTAGTGATTGGAACAAAATCATCATTATGGATGCTGTTTCAAAGAAAGTATTGGAACAACCAATTGTTGATGTAAAATTTAGCGGAATTTCTTGGTTAGGAAATGACGGGTTCTTCTATTCCAGTTATGATAAACCGGAAGGAAGCGAACTTTCGGCCAAAACCGATCAACACAAATTATATTACCACAAATTAGGAACTTCTCAAAAAGAAGACAAAGTGATTTTTGGTTTAAACGAAAAGAGAAGATATGTGAGTGGCGGTGTGACCGAAGATCAGAAATATTTAATTGTAACTGCTGCTAATTCTACAACCGGAAACGAATTATACCTTAAAGATTTAAGCAATCCAAACAGTAAATTAGAAACTATTGTTGATAATTTTAATAGCAACAATTACATTATAGATAATGTAGGTTCAAAGTTATACATCGTAACAAACTTGAACGCTCCTAACCAAAAAATGGTGACTGTAGATGCTAAAAACGCAAAACCGGAAAATTGGAAAGATTTTATTCCACAATCGGATTATGTATTATCTCCTTCAACCGGAGGCGGATACATTTTTGCAAATTATATGAAAGATGCTATTTCGCAAGTAATTCAATATGATTATGAAGGAAAAGCCATTCGCGAAATCAAATTACCGGGAGTTGGTTCTGCCGGAGGCTTCGGAGGGAAAAAGACCGATAAGGAACTGTATTTTTCCTTTTCAAACTACATCACACCCGGAACAATTTATTCGTATGATCCAAAAGCCGGAACATCAAAAGAATACCAAAAACCTAAAGTAGATTTCAATTCTGCGGATTATGAAAGTAAACAAGTGTTTTATACTTCCAAAGACGGAACAAAAATCCCAATGATTATCACCCATAAAAAAGGATTGAAATTAGACGGAAAAAATCCAACTGTTTTGTATGGTTATGGTGGTTTTAATGTGAGCTTAACGCCAAGTTTCAGTGTTGCCAATGCGGTTTGGATGGAAAATGGCGGAGTTTATGCAGTAGCCAATTTACGCGGTGGTGGTGAATATGGTAAAAAATGGCACGATGCCGGAACACAAATGAATAAGCAAAATGTATTTGATGATTTTATTGCTGCAGGTGAATATTTGATTGCTCAAAAATATACATCTTCTGATTATTTAGCTATTCGCGGTGGTTCTAATGGCGGATTGCTTGTTGGTGCTGTAATGACGCAACGTCCGGATTTAGCCAAAGTCGCGTTACCTGCGGTTGGTGTTTTAGATATGTTGCGTTACCATACTTTTACAGCCGGAGCTGGTTGGGCTTATGATTATGGAACAGCCAATGACAGCAAAGAAATGTTTGATTACTTAAAGAATTATTCGCCTGTTCACAACGTGAAAAAAGGAACAAAATATCCGGCAACGTTAGTCACTACCGGAGACCACGATGATAGAGTTGTACCGGCTCACAGTTTTAAATTTGCAGCTGAGTTGCAAGACAAACAAGCCGGAGAAAATCCTGTGTTGATTAGAATTGATGTAAATGCCGGACATGGAGCCGGAAAACCAATTTCAAAAACCATTGAAGAAGTAGCCGATATTCAAGCGTTTACTTTATATAATATGGGGATTAAGAAAATATAGTTTAATCAACATTAATCTATTTTATAAAAAACATTAAGCAATTAAGGTTCATTAAGAATTGTAACTTAATGAACCTTAATTGCTTAATGGTTTAAAAAAACTTAATTTTTAATATTCAATCTTCCCCAAATAACTCATCTGCCGCACAATAAATCCCTTTCTTCTATTGATATAATTAGATGAATTAGATGCTTTAAATTTTCTCGGATTAGGTAAAATTGCTGCAATTCCGGCCGCTTCTCGTTGAGTTAAATTCTTAGCATCTTTCCCGTACCAAACACGTGATGCTTCTTGTGCTCCATAAACGCCATTGCCCATTTCAATACTGTTGAGATACACTTCCATAATTCGTTCTTTGCCCCAAATGAGTTCGATTAAAACGGTGAAATAGGCTTCTAAACCTTTTCGCAAATAACTTCGCCCCGACCATAGAAAAACATTTTTGGCCGTTTGTTGCGAAATGGTACTTCCGCCCCTCAATTTCTTGCCTTTTTTGTTGGCTTCCATTGCTTTTTCAATCGCTTCAAAATCAAAACCGTTGTGAATTAAAAAATTTCCGTCTTCACTGGCAATTACTGCTTTTTGAAGATTAATAGAAATTTCTTCAATAGGAACCCAATCGTGACTGCAAATCATTTCCTTACCTTCCTTTTTTTGCTCAATGGCTCTAATTCCCATTAAAGGAGTAAACGGCACAGGAACAAATTTATAGAGAAGTACCATAAAAATAGAAATTCCAAAAAACCACAACATTGCTTTCCAAAGGAAACGAAATATTTTTTTTATCATAAATTAATCAATTAAATCTGCTAATTCTTTTCCAACCAAACTGCCAATTGCTACGCCCATTCCGCCTAAGCGAACGCCACAATATATATTTTCACTCAGTTGTTTTACTATGGGTTTTTTGTGATTTCCAACGCCCATAATTCCGCTCCAGCGATGTTCAATTTCAAACGATTGGTTGGGCAAAATTACTTCTTTTAGCAATTGCACCAACTTGTTTTGAATAATTTCTGTTTGAGCTAATTCTGTTGTAGTTTCGCCATCAAAATCTAAATTTCTTCCTCCGCCTAGCAAAATCCTATCTTCAAAATTTCTAAAATAATAATACCCTTTATCCAAATGAAACGTTCCTTTAATATCTAAATTCGGGATGGGTTTTGTAATCAAAACTTGTGCTCTCGCAGGTTTTACTTCGCCATTCGTAAGTTCACTGGCAAAACCATTGGTAGCAAAAAACAATTTTTTGGTTTGAAAAGAAAAATCGCCCAAAACAACTTCTACTTCATTATTTTTTTCAACATATGAAGTTACAGTTTGATGATTTAGAATTAAAATATTTTGCTGACCAGCCATTTTTAAAAGCTCATGCATCATATTTCCGGTATCAATTTGAGCTTCATACGGATTGAAAAGCACGTATTCTTGAATTCCTTGAAAAGCAAATCGATCAATTTCCTTCGAAAAAACGTCATTTTTAAACAACGGTTTCAGAGTTTCATTAATAAACGGAAGCTTTTGCAAACATTCTTCATACGTAGATTCATCTTCCTTCAAAAACAATTCATATCCGCCATAAGGTTTCAAATCTAAGGCTTCATTACCAACACGTTTACGAAGTAATTGCAATCCCTCCCATCTTTTTTGAACTAATTGCAACACTTCTTCTTCCGTGTGCGAATTCAAATCATCCAAAATTTCAGAAACCGAACCAAAACAGGCAAAACCGGCATTTTTCGTACTCGCTCCTTGCGGAAGAACACCTTTTTCAAGCACTAAAATTTTAGCAGAAGGAAATTTTTCTCGCAATTCAAGTGCACAATGCAAGCCAACAATTCCACTACCAACAATAGTGAAATCTACATTTGTAAACCAATTTTTAAGTTCCCAAAAACTAAGTTGCATCTTTTTGAAAAAATTTTCATAAATGTACTTTTTATTTTAATGATAGAAAATATTTTACTGAAAAGACTTATTGTTTTGGTTTGATGCTTTTATAAGCTCTACATTTTAACATTTCAATTATCAATATAATAAGATAACAATCACATTTTTTTAAATTTGTTAATAAATTAGTAGAATCATCCGTTAACGACATAAAAATAATTTTACATTTGGCTCGATATTAACTAATCAACCAAAATTTATGAAGCTCAAATTACTCACCATTGCACTCTTTGCAAGTGTATGCTTTTCTAATGCTCAAGAGAAAAGCAATTTCTGGAAAGCCACAGCTTTAAAAAGTAATACCACACTTTTAGAAAGCGAGATGCAACTTCCACAAAAAAATGTTTTTGAATTAGATGTTGAAGGAATTAAATCTATTCTTTCATCAGCACCCAATCGTTTTGCCCAAACCAAAGACGGAAAAGTTATTTCTTTTCCAAATGAAAATGGCGAAATGGAACGATTCAAAGTCTATGAAAACTCTATTTTAGCACCTGAATTGGCAGCAAATTATCCTGAAATTAAATCGTACATCGGAATTGGCGTTGATAATCCAACTTCAACTGTTTATTTCAGTATTTCTCCGCTTGGGTTTAAATCCATGCAATTGAATGC
The DNA here is from genome assembly GCF_057652995.1 of Flavobacterium sp. T50_26. Classification (NCBI taxonomy): domain Bacteria; kingdom Pseudomonadati; phylum Bacteroidota; class Flavobacteriia; order Flavobacteriales; family Flavobacteriaceae; genus Flavobacterium; species Flavobacterium sp. T50_26. Next base: position 20,695 of record NZ_JBYFCC010000028.1, on the reverse strand, counting down.
CGGAAAATCGGCTGTTTTTATTGAACCTTTATCAGCTGACTTAACCACATATTCTGTTTATAAAAAAGCTGACAAAGCAAAAAACTTTTCACCTTTTGAATGTAAAGTTATAGACCAAGTACAAAATCAAGTTGACCCATCTACGTTAAGACCAAATGCGGACGACAGCACTTTACGAACATTCCGTTTAGCCGTTTCAACTACAGGAGAATATACTGCCTATTTTGGCGGAACAAAAGCCTTAGCTTTAGCTGCCATTAATAACACAATGACGCGTGTGAATGGTGTTTTTGAAAAAGATTTTGCTATTAGAATGGTTTTAATTGCCAATACAGATGCTGTTATTTACACTAGTTCAACAACAGATCCTTATACAACAAGCTACAACAGCCAACTTCAAAGCACTCTTACTTCAGTGATTGGTGATGCTAATTATGATGTTGGTCATTTATTCACAAGAGCATCCAACAACGGAAATGCAGGTTGTATTGGATGTGTATGTAGCTCTGGCAAAGGAAGCGGTTTTACATCAAGCACAATCCCGACCGGAGACACTTTTGACATTGATTATGTTGCCCATGAAATCGGTCATCAATTCGGTGCAAATCACACATTTTCGTTTAGTAATGAAGGAACCGGTGCAAATATGGAACCTGGTTCTGGTTCAACAATTATGGGTTATGCAGGTATTACTCCTCAAGATGTTCAACCAAATTCTGATGCTTATTTTCACGCTTTTAGTATTCAACAAGTAACGAATAACATAAAAAATAAAACGTGTCAAACCAATACGGCTACCGGAAATGCCGTTCCAACTGCTGATGCTGGATTAAATTATACCATCCCAAAAAGCACACCATTTATGCTAACCGGAGCCGGAACAGATGCTAACGGGGATGTGCTAACCTACAACTGGGAACAATTTGACAACGCTGCTTCCAACGCAACCGGAGCAAGCTCAGCGGCAAGTGCAACAAGAACGACGGGACCAACTTTTCGTTCATATAATTCATCTACATCTCCTGTAAGATACTTTCCTAACATGTCTAGAGTATTGGCTGGTGCAACCACAACTGCCGGTACAGAAATTACCGTGGAAGCTTTACCTTCTGTAGCAAGAACTATGAATTTTAGATTAACCGTTCGCGACAACAGAGCCGGTGGTTCTGCCAATAATAGTGATGATATGATTGTAACAGTTAACGGAACAGCAGGGCCATTTACTGTTTCTTCTCCAAACACAGCAGTTTCATATGCCGGAGGAAGTACGCAAACCGTAACTTGGAATGTAGCCGGAACTACGGCGAATAACGTAAATTGTGCAAACGTTGACATCTTATTATCCACCAATGGTGGTTCAACTTGGTCAACGCTTTTAGCCGCTACACCAAATGATGGAACACAAGCTGTGACAATTCCAAACACACCTGGAAATCAAAACCGTATTATGGTTAAAGGAACAAATCATATCTTCTTTGATGTTTCGAATACTAATTTTACCATTACTGGAAGTGTAACAGACACAACAGCTCCTTCAACACCAACTAATTTAACCGCTTCAGGAACCACACAAACCTCAACTAATTTAACTTGGACAGCATCAACAGACAATGTAGGAGTTAGTGGGTATGATGTGTATAGAAACGGAACTTTTTTAGCATCAACAACTTCAACAACGTATGTTGCTTCAGGTTTAACAGCTTCAACGGCGTACACCTTTTATTTAAGAGCAAAAGATGCTGCAGGAAACGTTTCCGGAAATAGTAATACCGTTAATGTAACTACTTTGAGTGCTCCTCTACCAGACACCACAGCTCCATCAACACCAACAAATTTAACAGCTTCGGGAACAACTTCTTCTTCTACAAATTTAGCTTGGACAGCTTCCACAGATAATGTTGCAGTAACAGGTTATGATGTTTACAGAAACGGAACTTTCTTGGCTTCAACAGCATCAACAACTTATGCTGTAACTGGATTAACAGCTTCAACGGCTTACACTTTTTATGTTAGAGCAAAAGATGCTGCCGGAAATATTTCAGGAAATAGCAACACCGTAAACGTAACTACATTAGCTAATTCAGTTACCTATTGTGTTTCAAAAGGAAACAGTACTGCAGATGAATATATCAACAGAGTTCAGTTAGGTTCCATCAACAATTTATCAGGAAATAATGGTGGTTATGGAAACTTTACTAATTTATCTACTAATTTAGTAAGAGGAACAAGTAACACGATTACAATCACTCCAGCTTGGACAGGAACAGTTTATAGTGAAGCTTACCGTGTTTGGATAGATTGGAATAGAGATGGTGATTTTGCCGATAGTGGTGAGCAAGTTTTCAACAGAAACAGAACAACTGCAACACCAATTTCAGGTAGTTTTACAGTGCCTGCTTCAGCTTTGCTGGGCTCAACAAGAATGAGAGTTTCAATGAAATACAATGCATCACCAACTTCTTGTGAAACTTTTTCGTATGGTGAAGTGGAAGATTATACCGTAAATATCGTTTCATCAGGAAGAGAAGGAGAAATGGAAATTGAATCAGTTTCTAGAACGTCAATCACACTCTATCCAAACCCTGTGAAAGATGGTTTAGTATATATTTCTAGTGAAACAAATTTCACAACTTACCGAATCATCAACCTAATGGGTCAAGTGGTGGCAAACGGAAAATTAGATACTAACAGCGTTTCAGTCTCTTCTTTGGCATCAGGAACGTACTTATTAGAAGTTTCTAACAATGAAAAAGTTGACACGAAACGATTCATTAAACAATAATTTAAAATACAATTTTTTAGAAGCCATCTCCATCGAGGTGGCTTTTTTTATGAAAAAAAATCGTTACTTTTAGCCTTTAAATTTTTATCAAATGAAGAAAATAATTTTAATCGTATCATGTTTTATGGGATTAACCGCCGCTACTGCTCAACAAGTGCTAACTCCCGAAATGTTGTGGAAATTAGGAAGAGTATCTCCTTTAGGAATTACAAAAGACGGAAAAAGTATCCTTTTTAAAGTCTCTACACCTTCGGTTGAAGAAAATAAATCCAATTCAAAAACCTATAGCATTCCAATAAATGGTGGCGTTGCAACAGAAATTACTGAAACCAAAGAACTTTTAATTGATAAAAATCTTTCACCTGATGGAAAATACATCCTTTCACATAAAGAAGTAAAAATTGAAAAGATTAACGGAAAAGACATTTATCCTGAATTAGACAAATCGGATGTTCAAGTTTACAACGCCTTAGATTACCGTCATTGGGATACGTGGAATGAAGGAAATCACAACCACGTTGGTTTTGCAGAAGTGAATAAAGAAGATTCATTCTTTGATATTATGAAAGATGAATCGTTTGATTCTCCTCAAAAACCATTCGGTGGCGACGAAGATTATGTTTGGTCAAAAGATGGCAAAAGTATTATTTATGTTTCTAAAAAGAAATCAGGAACGGCTTATGCTACTTCAACAAACACCGATTTATACGAATATAATCTTGAATCAAAAACCACTAAAAATTTAACCGAAAGCAATTTAGGTTACGACACCCATCCAACCATTTCTCCAAACGGAGATTTATCTTGGTTACAAATGAAACGCGATGGTTTTGAAGCTGATAAAAACGATATCATTGTTCGTTTCAAAGGAATAGATATCAATTTAACTTCCGGTTGGGATGGAACGGTTGACAGTTTTAAATGGAGTGAAGATGGTAAAAAAATCTACTTCATCGCTCCCGTTGACGGAACTGTTCAATTGTTTGAAGTGAACTTTCCTGGGTTAACCCGAATTGCAATTACAGTTAGACAAATTACTACCGGAGATTTTGATGTAACTGATATTGTTGGTTTTTCAGGAGATAAAGTAATTCTTGGCAGAACCGATATGAATCACGCCAAAGAACTTTTTTCTTATGATTTTAAGAAAAAAACGTGGCTTCAATTGACAAAAGTAAATGATGAAACGTATAGCAAATTAGCCTTACCAAAATTCGAAAAAAGATACGTCACCACAACCGATGGCAAGAAAATGTTGGTTTGGGTAATTCTTCCTCCCAACTTTGATAAAACTAAAAAATACCCAACGTTATTGTATTGCCAAGGTGGTCCACAAGGAGCATTATCGCAGTTTTATTCGTTCCGATGGAATTTCAGTTTGATGGCTTCGCAAGGTTACGTAGTCGTGGCTCCCAACCGTCGCGGAATGCCCGGTCACGGAGTAGAATGGAACGAACAAATCAGCAAAGATTGGGGCGGACAAGTGATGGATGATTACCTTTCTGCCATAGATGATGTAGCCAAAGAAAGTTATGTCGATAAATCACGATTGGGTGCTGTTGGAGCCAGTTACGGCGGATATTCTGTGTTTTATTTAGCAGGAATGCACAACAAACGATTCAAAACATTCATCTCTCATTGCGGCGTTTTCAATCTAGAAAGTATGTACGGAACCACCGAAGAAGTTTTCTTCACCAATTGGGATATCGGCGGAGCCTATTGGGAAACCAACAATTCTGCTGCTCAAAAATCATACAACCAATTCAATCCCGTGAAGATGGTGAACAAATGGGACACGCCAATCCTTATCATTCAAGGTGGAAAAGATTACCGTGTGCCAATTGGACAAGGACAAGAAGCGTTTCAAGCAGCTCAATTGCAAGGAATCAAAAGCCGATTTATACTTTTCCCAGACGAAAATCACTGGGTGCTCAAACCGCAAAACGCTATCGTTTGGCAACGTGAATTTTTTGGTTGGTTAAAAGAAACGTTATAACAAAAGTCCCGAAGCAATTCGGGATTTTTCATTTTTAACACTTCCTAAAGAAATAAAACCTTTCGTTATTTTTATCTTTGAGAATGGCCGAAAAATCAACATTCATTCCGCTTAAAGTTTTAATCAGTTATTTATTGATAGCTGTTTTAGTTATTTCAGTGGGATACATGTTGTTCAAAGAAAACAAACTGTTTTCAAACTACGAAAATCAATCGGTAGAAGAAAACCAAAAGCTCATTCGTTTAGGGTCTTTAATTTCAAAAATTTATGATGTTGATAATTTAGGACGAGTAGCCATTCAAACCAATCTTGCAAAAGATTTTGAATTATTTAATCAAGAAAACCAAAGCTTAATCACCGCTATTGATTCCTTTGGAGAAAAAATTGATAACGAAAAACAAGTTGTTCTTTTAGACAGTTTAAAAATTATTCTTCAACAAAAAGTTTCCAATATCGAAGAATTAAAAAAAATCAATAAAACACAAAACACCTACTTTCCTATCGATAATGCATTAAGCGATTTAACCCGAATTGAAGAGTCGATGGGTAAAATCACATTAGAAAGTTTAAAAATAGACCCTTCTAAATTATCTGCCTACGAACGTAGAGTGTATCAAGAATATGTAGATTATCTCAATCAAAATGTTCCCAAAGAATCTGAAAGCACATTAACCGACAAACAAATTGATTCCATTCTCGTTTCTTCAAAGAAAATTTTAGAAGATGTTCGGCTAAAAAACCAAGAAAAAACAACGACTCAAAAAAACAAAGAAATTGAATTACTCCGAAACGATTTATTTATCTCGCAAAAGTTAAATGAAATTTTGGTCGAATTTGAATCGGATGTCATCAAAAAAGCTAACTTAAACAATCTTTCCAGAGAAGAAGCTCAGCAAAAAACCGTTTCCATCTTAACTACGGCAGCAGTAATCGGACTCATAATGACCGGATTATTTTTCCTTTTGATCACCAGCGATTTTCTAAAAAATCAACGCTACAGAAAACAATTAGAAATAGAAAAAAAGAAAACAGAATCACTTTTAACCGCCAGAGAACAATTGATTGCGACCGTAAGCCATGATTTAAAAACACCTTTAAACACGATTCAAGGTTTTAGCGAATTAATCAGTATGGGCGGTGTTTCCGAAAAGCAGAATTATTATTTGTCAAACATCAAAAGTTCATCAATCTACATCAATCAATTGGTAAATGATTTACTTGATTTTTCTAAAATAGAAGCCGGAAAAATTGAACTGGAAAATAGTGTTTTTGAATTGAATAAATTAATAATTGAAGTAGCCGAAAGTATTCAATCATTATATCCAATAAAACCCATTTCGCTTCAATTTGAATTGGAATCAATCGCCAATTTATCGCTAGAAAGTGATGTGTTACGAATCAGACAAATTCTAAGTAATTTAATCGGAAACGCCTACAAATTCACCGAAAAAGGCTTTATCAAAGTTGCCGCAAAGTATCATCAAAATCAACTAACTATTATTGTTCAAGATAGCGGAATTGGGATAGAAAGCAGTAAACTCAACTTAATTTTCAATGAATTTACCCAAGCAGACAAATCTATCGAAAAAAAATATGGCGGAACCGGTTTAGGATTAACCATCTGTAAAAAATTAGCCGAAATTTTACGAGGAAGTTTAACCGTACAAAGTGAAGTAAATAAAGGAAGCACTTTCCAATTAACCTTGCCTGCAAAAATGGTGGAAACCAAAACGGAAATTCCTGTTATTTCGGAAAATAAAAATAAAAAATTCATGATTGCTGTAGTAGACGATGATAGTTCCCTTTTGCAGTTAACCACAGAGTTTTTAAAAATTTATCATTTCAATGTGAGCTCTTTTGATGATCCTGAAGAACTAATTTCATCATTAAAAACAACTATTTACGATGCGATTATTACTGACATTCAAATGCCAAAAATGAGTGGTTTTGAGTTAATCAATCAGATTCCAAAGGAAATTCCGGTTATTGCGATTACCGGACAAAGAGATTTGGAGAAGAATGTGTATGATGAAAAAGGATTTTCAGCTGTACTGCACAAACCGTATCGTTCAGAAGATTTATTAGCCGTGTTAAGTGAAGTGTTACACATAAATATAGATGTCAAACCCGATTTGACAGAGCAATCTGAAGCCCCAATAAAAGAATATAATTTAAAGAATTTGAAAACAATGTTAGACGGCGATGAACTGGCCATTAACGAAGTTTTAAAAGCATTTATAGAAAACACTTCTTCCAATTTAGCCATCATTGAAGAGGCAATTTCAAATTCAGATAAAAAAACAATTGCTTCCATTTCGCACCGCATGATTCCGATGATGAATCAATTAGATGTGAAAGAAACCGTGCTCTTGCTTCAAAAATTAGAAGAATGTGAAAAAACTGAATTATCAACGGAAGAAATACAAACTATTTTTGAGGAAATAAAAGAGAAGTCTAATCAATTACTAACGCTTCTTCAAAAAGAATTAATCCTCTAACTGATATAATTTCAATTTGTTATATAAGGTTTTCCGATTAATTTCAAGCATTTTTGCGGCTTCCGATTTGTTTCCGTTGCAAAGATTCAATGCTTTAACAATCATCTCTTTTTCGTTTTCCGATTTAGAAAAAACCGATTTCGATTGATTTTCTTCTTCAAAAAAATCAGGCGGAATCACTTCTTTTTCAATCAAACTTCCTTGCGTTAAAAGAGTTGATCTACGGATGATGTTTTGCAATTCCCTCAAATTTCCCGGCCAAGAATAGGCTTGAAAAATCCGAATCACCTCCGGAGAAAATCCCAACACATTTTTATTCAATTGCTCATTGGCTTTATCTAAAAAGAAGTCGGCATACATCAACAAGTCCTGTTTTCGCTCATTTAACGTAGGCACAACAATTGAAAACTCATTCAACCGATGGTATAAATCTTCTCTAAAAGTTCCGTTTTTCACCGCTTCTTTCAGGTCTTCGTTGGTGGCGGCAATCACGCGAATGTCAACAGTAACTTCCGTACTGCTACCAATTTTTTTAACCTTTCTTTCCTGCAAAGCACGCAACAATTGAATTTGATTTTCGTAGGATAAATTTCCCACCTCATCCAAAAACAAGGTTCCACCGTTAGCCGATTCAAAATGACCTATTTTGTCTGTCACCGCTCCTGTAAACGAACCTTTCAAATGACCAAAAAACTCGCTTGTTGCCAATTCTTTCGGTATCGCACCACAATCTACAGCAATAAACGGAGCATTTTTTCTTTGACTTAAATTATGTATTTCCTTTGCCACAACTTCTTTTCCGGTTCCGCTTTCGCCAATAATTAAAACAGATAAATTCGTCGGGCTCACCAATTGAATATGATTGCTCATTGCTTTTGAAACCGAACTGATTCCGCTTACAAATTCACTTTTTTGAGCAATCGTTTTTTGAGTAGAAACTGGTATAGAAGTAGTTGTTTTTTCAACTTTTTTAGAAAGAGCATTGCTCAAAACCAGCAACACCTCTTCCGGCACAAACGGTTTCGAAATATAATCCGAAGCACCTTTTTTCATTGCTTTCACAGCGGTAGTCACATCCGCATAACCGGTCATCAACACCACCGGAATCGTTGGTTTTTTTAGTTTCAATTCAACCATCAATTCAATTCCATCGCTGTCAGGCAAACGCAAATCGCACATAATCAAATCAAAATCTGTGTCTTTAAACAGGCTTTTCGCCTCATTTGCAGTATAGGCTGTAGAAACGGAATAGTTATTCTTAGACAAAAAATTGCTCACCATTTTACAAAAGGCAATGTCATCTTCTATCAATAAAATCTTTTTCATTAGGTTGAATTAGGTTTTAGCTAAAATAAGTGATTCTATCGATATTTTTCTTAAAATTTATTTAAATAAAAAAAGAGGTCGTAGTGCAGACCTCTTTTTAGAGTAGTTAATTTGTTTTGGTGTTTACTTTACTTAACTAAACCAATTCATTGTGTTTGTCTTTAAACCAATTTTCTATATAGTCTAAATACAAAATCATACCAAATTAATTCACAAACTATAAAAACCACCAAACAGCAGAAAAATAGGGGTTTTTAATCTTTGATAACAAATTCAATAAAAGAGAATAAGTGTGAAAAAGTGTGGCATTTTGAGAAAATGTGTGTAAAAAGGAAACAGAAAATCCCAAGCTCACACTTGGGATTTTCTATCTATTCCAGATCGTTCATCTTAAAACTCTCCATAAACTTCGTTGTATAATTTCCGGCAACATAATCCGGTTCGTCCATCAACTGGCGGTGAAACGGAATCGTCGTTTTAATTCCTTCAATATAAAATTCATCTAATGCACGCTTCATTTTGCTGATGGCTTCTTCTCTGGTTTGAGCCGTTGTAATCAACTTCGCAATCATCGAGTCATAATTCGGCGGAATTGTGTAACCCGCATAAACGTGCGTGTCCAAACGAACACCATGTCCACCCGGTGCGTGAAGAACCGTAATTTTCCCCGGTGAAGGACGGAAATCATTATAAGGATCTTCCGCATTAATTCTACATTCAATCGAGTGCAATTGCGGTAAATAGTTTTTACCTGAAATTGGCACACCTGCGGCAACTAATATTTGCTCACGAATCAAATCATAATCCACCACTTGTTCCGTGATAGGATGCTCCACTTGAATACGTGTGTTCATCTCCATAAAGTAGAAGTTACGGTGTTTATCAACCAAAAACTCAACAGTTCCTGCTCCTTCATACTTAATAAATTCAGCCGCTTTTACTGCCGCTTCACCCATCTTGTGACGTAATTCATCCGTCATAAAAGGAGATGGAGTCTCTTCCGTCAATTTCTGATGACGACGTTGCACCGAACAATCTCTTTCCGATAAATGACACGCTTTTCCATACGCATCACCCACCACTTGTATTTCAATATGACGAGGTTCTTCAATCAACTTCTCCATATACATACCATCATTTCCAAACGCTGCTGCTGACTCTTGACGAGCACTTTCCCATGCTTTCAAAAGTTCTTCCTTTTTCCAAACGGCACGCATTCCTTTTCCACCACCACCGGCAGTCGCTTTCAACATCACAGGATAACCCATTTCTTTAGCGATTTTTTCGGCTTGTTCGTAGCTTTCCAACAACCCTTCAGAACCGGGAACACAAGGAACTCCGGCAGCTTTCATGGTCGCTTTCGCGGATGCTTTATCACCCATTCTATCAATCATTTCAGGCGAAGCACCAATAAATTTGATACCATGTTCCTGACATATTTTCGAAAATTTAGCATTCTCAGATAAAAATCCGTAACCCGGATGAATTGCATCAGCATTCGTAATTTCAGCCGCGGCAATAATATTTGACATTTTTAAATACGACAAATTACTTGGTGGCGGACCGATACAAACTGCTTCATCAGCAAATTTCACGTGAAGACTTTCTGCGTCGGCAGTAGAATATACCGCAACGGTTTTAATGCCCATTTCTTTACAGGTTCTAATTACACGAAGTGCAATTTCTCCACGATTGGCAATTAATATTTTTTTAAACATATTTTTTAAATTAGATAATTAGACAGTAATTGAATTTAGAATTTAGAATTTAGAATTTAGAACGGATGATTTCCAATCTAAAAACTTCTAACTTCTCATTTCTAATTTCTAATTTTTAAGATGGATCTACTAAGAATAACGGTTGGTCAAATTCTACCGGCGACATGTCATCCACTAAAATTTTAACGATTTTTCCTGAAATTTCAGCTTCAATTTCGTTGAATAATTTCATTGCTTCAATCACACAAACAGGATCACCTTTAGAAATTGTTGCACCTACTTCTACAAAAGGAGCTTTGTCCGGTGCAGGTTTTCTGTATAATGTTCCAATCATTGGCGATTTTATCACCACATATTTCGAGTTTTCATCAGCTTCTACAGCAACGGGAGTAACGGGAGCGGCTTGAACCGGAGCTTGCTGTGGTTGATGTTGTTGTTGCGGAACCATTTGCATAGGTTGAGCATTAGGATAATTTTGAAAATAAGATGCTTCTGCAGCTCCAGCTTCCGTTGTTTTGATGGTGATTTTAAAATCATCCATTTCTAATTTTACTTCGGTAGCTCCTGATTTGGCTACAAATTTAATTAGGTTTTGAATTTCTTTAATATCCATGATATTTTTAGTTTAGTTTAGTTTTTATTTTTTATCGTATGCCCATTTTAAATAGATAGAACCCCAAGTGAATCCGCCACCAAAAGCGGCAAAAATAAGGTTGTCTCCTTTTTTGAATTTATGTTCAAAATCACTTAATAATAGTGGTAAAGTTGCCGAAGTAGTATTTCCGTATTTTTCGATATTGATTAATACTTTGCTGTCATCAACACCCATTCGGCTTGAAGTTGCGTCGATGATACGTTTATTTGCTTGATGAGCAACTAGCCAATCTACACTATCTTGCGTAAGGTTATTACGTTGCATGATTTTTTCGCTCACGTCTGCCATTCCGGAAACGGCATATTTAAACACTGTTTTTCCGTCTTGAAAAACATAATGTTGTCTGTTTTTTACTGTTTCTTCTGATGGAGGAAGAATTGATCCGCCTGCATCAATTTTTAAAAATTCACGTCCGATTCCGTCGCTTCGCAAGTATTCATCTTGAAGACCTAAACCTTCGTGGTTAGGCTCAAAAAGAACAGCACCTGCACCATCTCCAAAGATAATGCAGGTTGCACGGTCGGTATAATCTATAATGGAAGACATTTTATCTGCTCCAATTAAAAGTACTTTTTTATATCTGCCTGATTCAATGTAGGCTGCGGCAGTTGACATTCCAAAAAGAAAACTGGAACATGCAGCTTGCAAATCATACGCAAAAGCATTTACTGCTCCAATTTGTGTGGCTACATAAACGCCGGTTGAGGCTACGAGCATATCGGGTGTAGCGGTTGCTACGATAACCATATCAATCTCTTCCGGATTGATGTTGCTTTTTTCAATTAAATTTTGAGCTGCTTTGATTGCTAAAAAGGAAGTACCTTTTCCTTCATCCTTTAATAATCTTCTTTCCTTAATTCCGGTTCTGGATGTAATCCATTCGTCATTTGTATCAACAAGAGTTTCAAGCACTTGGTTAGATAATACAAAGTCTGGAACATAAGCACCCACTGCGGTTATGGCGGCTGTTGTTTTACTCATAGGGTTTGATTGTTTTTCTTTTCCCATAAAGGATAAAAGAGGTGGAAATTACAAAAAAAAATCTAAACTTGATTATTTCGGGATGGCTTATTTTTGTTAAAATAGAGGTATAACAAAAAAACTCCCACATGGTGAGAGTTTATCTATATACGATAAGAAAGTACTAAGCAACAGCTTCAGTTTTGTCGATTACTACTTGTCCACGGTAGTACATTTTACCTTCATGCCAATATGCTCTGTGGTATAAATGTGCCTCACCTGTAATTGGGCAAGTTGCAATTTGAGCTGCAGTTGCTTTATAATGAGTTCTTCTTTTGTCTCTTCTGGTTTTCGAGGTTTTTCTCTTTGGATGTGCCATTTTACTATATTATTTATCCGTTAATAGTTTTTTTAATTGATCCCATCTAGGATCAGTTTCTTCACTTTTTGTTTCTTCTTTCTTCGCTTTGACTGTCAGTTCTTGTAATTTTTCGATTGCTTTCGATTTCAATGTTCCGTCTTTTACACCGGGGTGAATTCTTTTTAATGGAATTGAAAGCACAATCATTTCATAAATATACTGTGACACATCTACTTGGTGTTCACCATGTGGAAGGATGAGCAGTTCTTCATTTTCATTGTTAAAAGCATCACCAAACTGAACAACTACATTAATCTTACCTTTAATTGGCAAATCAAATGGCTCTCCGGTTAAATCACAAGGCACATGAACAGTTCCTTTATGTTTAAAGTGCAACTCAAGCATTGTTGATTTTTTATCTAAAACAACATCTACTTTTACATTACAGCTTTCAAATTCGTCGTATTCGAAGCGATCAAAGAACGTTTTATCTATTTGATAGTCAAATTGATGTTTTCCCTGCTTTAATCCGATAAACGGAATTAAATATTCATTAGATACTTTCATCTCAACAGCAATTTGTCCCAAAAATTCGGTTTGCAAAGATATAAAATTATCGCAAATGCAAGACAGTTATGAACATTTTTTTGTTTAAAACTGTTTTTCCTTTGTTTTCAGGGGTTTTTCGGTAATTTGGTTATATTCTATTCTGGAATTATAAATGTCTATTGCTAAATAAACCGCTTCTTTAAACGAATTAAAATCGGCTTGGTTTTTTCCGGCAATTTCAAATGCGGTTCCGTGATCGGGTGATGTTCTGATTTTGTTTAATCCGGCGGTGTAATTTACGCCATTTCCAAACGATAATGTTTTAAATGGAATTAATCCTTGGTCGTGATAACAAGCTATAACGGCATCAAATTTTTCGTGTGATTTATTTCCAAAAAAACTATCTGCAGCATACGGTCCAAAAACGAAAGTTCCGGAATCAAACATTTTTTTGATGGTTGGACGGATGATTTCATCGTCTTCTTTGCCAATCACACCATTATCTCCACAATGAGGATTCAATCCTAAAACAGCAATTTTTGGTTTTCCGATTTTGAAATCTTGGATTAACGTTTTCTTGACTGTTTCAATTTTTTGTTTGATTAATTTCTCGGTCAAATGCTTAGAAACTTCTGTTACCGGAATATGATCGGTTAATAATCCAATTCGCAACGAATCATTTACCATCAACATTAAAGCATCGCCTTCTAATTCTTGGTTTAAATAATCGGTGTGACCCGGAAATTTGAATTCTTCTGATTGAATATTATATTTATTGATTGGGGCTGTAACTAAAACGTCAACAACACCTTCTTTTAAAGCTTTGGTGGCAGCAACAAACGATTTCACGGCATAACTTCCCACAATATCATTGGCAACACCATATTCTAAATTAAAACTTTCTTTCCAAAGATTGAAAACATTTATTTTTCCGGGGATAATCTGGTCTAAATTGTCAATTCCGTGAAGTGTTGTTGTTGATTCAAAACTTTTTTTCAAGAAAGACAACATTTTAACGTTGGCAAAAATAACCGGCGTGCAAAGTTCTAACATTCTTGAATCTTCAAATGTTTTAAGAACAACTTCGCTTCCAATTCCGTTTAAATCTCCGATTGAAATTCCCACAAGAATATTTTCTGCTTTTTTAACCATGACAAGACGTAATTTATTGCTAATTTTGAAGTGCAAATTTACAAAAATAAAACTACAAATGTTTACCGGTATTATAGAAACTCTCGGAAGAATAAAATCGATTGAAAAAGAACAAGAGAATGTTCACTTTACAATTACTTCCGGCATTACTTCCGAATTAAAAATTGATCAAAGTGTTGCTCATAATGGCGTTTGCTTGACCGTTGTGGCTATTGAAAATGACAACTACACTGTTACAGCCATTAAAGAGACTATTGATAAAACGAATTTAGGGTCTTGGAAAGAAGGAGATGTTGTTAATTTGGAAAGAGCAATGAAGTTAGGCGATCGATTGGACGGACACATTGTGCAAGGTCATGTGGATCAAATTGGAAAATGTATTGCTGTTGAAGAAGCAAGCGGAAGTTGGTATTTCACATTCAATTACGACTCTTCTTTAAATAATATTACGATTGAAAAAGGCTCAATTACTGTAAACGGCGTTAGTCTAACGGTTGTTAATTCAAAATTAAATGAATTTAGTGTAGCTATTATACCCTATACATTTGAACACACCAACTTTCATTCGATAAAGAAAGACTCGATTGTTAACTTAGAATTTGATGTGATTGGAAAATATGTTTCGCGGCTAAACGAACTCAGAAAATAAAAAAATAGACAAAAAACGCTGAATTATTTCAGCGTTTTTTTTATGTTTTGGTAGTAATTGAATTTATAAAAAGCAAATACTAAACCTATTACTAACAAAAGGATAACCCCTCCATCAATCGGTAAACCAGGTGGTGGTGGTGTAGGTGGTGGAGGGTTTGGATTAGCTACTGATGATGAAGCATGAGCAGTTAACGAAACCATTCCTATAAAGCATCCCATTAGGGTGATTAAAAACTTATTTGGAACAATTCTCATAGGGTGTAAATGTAAATAAATTTTTTCTTTAACAAAATATTTTGACAAATAAAGTAAAAATCTCTATAAAACGAAAACTTAGTTGACTTTTTTTTGACTCAAGTCTATGAAATTCTCAAATCATCGCCAAAAGTACATTTTTTTTGCTAACTTCTTTGATTTCAAAATTATATTAACGTAAAATGTTTGGTTTTGGTTTACAATTATTACGAAAAATTTTTTATTAGCTGTTATAAAATAAAAAAACCTCCTGTTATGAAGGTTTTTGTGGTCCCACCTGGGCTCGAACCAGGGACCACCTGATTATGAGTCAGGTGCTCTAACCAACTGAGCTATAGGACCGGTTTAGAGAGTGCAATATTACTACTATTTTTGATTTACTCAAAATATAAATCAATATTATTACAGACTTTACCAAATGTAAACCTTATCATCACCTCAATTTATTGATTTAGAATACTCAAAAAGTACTTACTTTTGCAAAAAAATGTGTGATGCGTAAAATTTTCCACCTTAAAACCTGTGATACTTGTAAAAGAATCATCAAATCACTTCCTAATACAAAGGATTTTATCTTTCAAGATATTAAAGAAGAACCAATAACAGTAAAACAACTTGAAGAACTTCATCATTTAAGTGGAAATTACGAAGTTCTTTTCAGCAAAAGAGCCAAATTATATAAAGAAATGGGGCTGAAAGATGAAAAACTCACCGAATCTGACTTCAAACGATACATTTTAGAACATTACACTTTCCTAAATCGTCCGGTTATTGTAATTGATAATACTATTTTCATCGGCAATAGTCCCAAAAACGTTCAAGCCGCAATTGACTTTTTAGCAAATGAGTAAAAGACATTGGGCATTAATGGCTGCCATGTTGGTGTCCATTATTTATGGTGTTACGTTTACCATTGCCAAAGACGTTATGCCGGAATTTATTGAGCCTTTCGGTTTCATTTTACTTCGTGTTGGCGGTTCTGTTTTATTGTTTTGGATGGTTTCCTTTTTTGGACCAAAAGAAAAAATTGCAAAATCTGATTTTCCCAGAATTATTGCTGCTGCTTTTTTTGGTGTGGCTTTAAACATGCTAACATTCTTTAAAGGTTTAAGCTACACTTCGCCCATCATGGGAGCAGTTTTGATGGTTACCACACCTATGATTGTGCTTATTCTTTCAGCAATTATTATGAAGGAACGGATGTTGAAAAGAAAAGTTTTTGGTATCGTTTTAGGTTTAGCGGGAACGGTTTCGCTCATACTTTACGGAAAATCGATGATTAATGCTCCAAACGAAATGCTCGGAAATTTATTGGTGTTTATCAATGCCATATCCTATGGTTTTTACCTCATCATCGTTAAAAAATTAATGGATAAATACAATGCTTTTACTTTCGTAAAATGGATTTATACATTCGGGCTCATCATGGTTTTGCCTTTTGGATGGAGCGAATTTGATGCTGTAAATTGGGCATTAGTTCCTACTGATATTTATTGGAAAATTGGTTTTGTAGTGGTTTTTTCAACCTTCTTAACGTATTTATTGAACTTGGTTTCCATGCGGGAATTAAAACCTACTACGGTGGCGGTTTTTATTTACCTTCAACCGTTGTTTGCCACCATTTTTGCAATTAGTTTAGGGAAAGATGAATTGAGTTGGGTGAAAATTGGTTCTGCTATCTTAATATTTGTGGGAGTTTATTTAGTAACACAGAAGAAGAGTATTCAGTAACCAGTAATTAGTTTTTGGTAATCACTAGAACTGACCACTATTTCATCTGAAGACTGACCACTTTTTATTATCTTTGAAAACATTTTTTATAAAAATATGATACAATCAATGACTGGTTTTGGAAAAACATCTAAGCAACTTTCAACCAAAAAAATCACAGTAGAAGTTAAGTCGTTAAACAGCAAAGGATTGGATTTGAATGTCAGAATGCCTTCTGTTTATCGTGAAATGGAGTTGGGTTTACGCAATGTGATTTCGCAAAAGTTGGAACGAGGCAAAGTCGATTTTTCAATTTTTATTGAAGTTACCGGTGAAGAAACTTCTTCCAAAATCAATGTGCCCATTGTGAGGGGTTACATTAACCAAATGAAAGCCGTGATTCCGAATGCAGACGAAACCGAATTGATGAAAATGGCTGTTCGTATGCCGGATGCTCTCAAAACAGAACGCGATGAAATTGATGAAAATGAATGGAATGAAATTCTGAAAGTAGTTGATGATGCGATGAAAAACATTGCTTCTTTTCGTATGGATGAAGGAAAATCGCTTGAAAACGAATTTGTAATGCGAATCGAAAACATTCGAAATTATATGAATCAAGCCGTAAGCATGGATGCTGAACGAATTGAAACCGTAAAAAATCGCCTTCGAACCGCTTTAGATGAATTGGAAGCCAATGTGGATGAAAACCGTTTTGAACAAGAATTGATTTTCTATCTTGAAAAATATGATATTACGGAGGAGCGTGTTCGTTTAGAAAATCATCTGAATTATTTCATCGAAACCATTGCCGGAACAGAAGCGAATGGACGAAAATTAGGTTTCATTACACAAGAAATAGGTCGTGAAATCAATACGATGGGTTCAAAATCGAATCATTCAGAAATGCAAAAATTGGTGGTGATGATGAAAGATGAATTGGAAAAAATTAAGGAACAGGTTTTAAACGTGTTGTAAAATAGAGAAATATAAAACACCACAATGAATAAAGGAAAACTACTTGTCTTCTCTGCTCCATCAGGCTCCGGAAAAACTACAATTGTTAGACATTTGTTGGCTCAACCCGACTTGAATTTGGAATTCTCTGTTTCCTGTACAACCAGAGAACCACGAGGTGAAGAAGTGCACGGAAAAGATTATTATTTTATATCGCTTAAAGAATTTAAAAACCACATTAAAGCCGAAGAGTTTGTTGAATGGGAAGAAGTGTACCGTGATAATTTTTACGGAACATTAAAAAGTGAAGTTGAACGTATTTGGGCAAAAGGAAAAAATGTCATTTTTGACATTGATGTAGCTGGCGGATTACGAATAAAATCGAAATTTAAAACAGAAACGTTAGCCGTTTTTGTAAAACCACCCAGCATTGACGAGTTGAAAATTCGATTAAAAAAACGTTCTACAGAAAGTGAAGATAAAATCAATATGCGAATTGCAAAAGCATCTGTTGAATTGGCAACCGCACCACAATTTGATAAAGTAATTAAAAATTATGATTTAGAGGTTGCGAAAGCGGAAGCATATGAATTGGTAAAACAATTTATAAATCAAAATGATTAAAATGAAAATCGGTCTCTATTTCGGCACCTTCAATCCCATTCACGTGGGGCATTTAATCATTGCCAATCATATGGCTGAATATTCCGATTTAGATCAAATTTGGATGGTGGTTACACCACATAATCCGCACAAACAAAAAAACACGTTGTTGGATGATTACCATCGTTTGGAAATGGTGCATTTGGCGACCAAAGACTATCCAAAAATAAAACCTTCCGACATCGAATTCAAATTACCTCAACCGAATTATACCATCAACACATTGGCTCATCTTCAGGAAAAATATCCGAATTATGAATTTGCTTTAATTATGGGTGAAGACAATTTGAACTCTCTTCATAAATGGAAAAACTACGAAGTAATTCTTCAAAACCATGACATTTTTGTCTATCCGAGATTGAATTCCGGTTTAATTGATGAGCAATTTATCAATCATCCAAAAATTCATCGCGTAGGTGCTCCGGTGATTGAATTATCTTCTACCTTCATTAGGGAAAGCATTAAAAATGGCAAAAATGTGAGAGCCATTTTACCTGAAAATGTTTGGGCTTTTTTAGATCATAATTTGTTTTATAGAAAATAGAAAATCCTTCCAAAAATCACTAGAAAAACAATCCGATCACCTGAGCACAAATAATCAGTAAAACCATCGCAATAGGATAAACTGTTGCATAGGCTACAGATGGAGCATTGGTTTTGGTTAAACTGTCAGCAGCGGCCAATCCGGGTGTGCTTGTCATGGCTCCTGTTATGGTTCCTAAAAGAGTTAATACATTGGTTTTGAAGAATATTTTTGCAGTAATAGCAGCCAATATCATCGGAATTAGGGTTATCACACCACCAATTAAAAACAATTTTATTCCATAGTGAGTATATGTTTCAACTAAGGTTCCTCCAGCTTTTGTACCTACAGAAGCTAAAAATAACATTAAACCAAACTGCCGTAATAATTGATTAGAATTACCACTCATTACCCACAAAACATTTCCGGTTTTACCTACTCTACCTAAGATGATGGCGACGATTAAAATACCACCAGTGAGTCCTAAATTAAAAGTAAATGAATCGCCAAACGAGATAGATACACCACCAATTAATATCCCAATAACTATTCCTAAAGCTAAAGGAAAGAAATCGGTGTCAGACAATTTACTCTTATTATCACCAATAAGATTTGAAATTTGCAGCGTATTGTCTTTGGCACAGGCAATCATTAATTTGTCCCCCATTTTGAGGATAAGATTTGGACTTGGTGCTAAATCGATACCGCTTCGTCTTATTCTTGTTACGTTTGCATTGTAACTATTTTGCAAATTAAGTTCTCCCAAAGGTTTATTAACCAATTCTGTTTTTGTGAGAAGAAAAGATTGCACTACATAATCATCTCCAAACGAAATTTCGACATCTGCCTTTGGTCCAATAAGATATTTCACGCGTCGTAATGCTTCTTTTGTGCCTACAACTTTTATGTAATCCCCTTTATGCAAAACGGTTTCAGGAGTTGGAGTAAATGCTTTTCCGTCATGCATCACTCTAGAAATAACTCCTTTTGTCATTGATCGTACTCTTAGTTCTGTTATTGTTTTTTCAACAGCTCCTTCATTTTCAACCACAAAATGACTTGTTGTAATGGCATCATAAGCACCATGCGTAATAAGTTCATAATCTGCTTCTGCTTTTTCCAGATTGGTTCTAAAAAGTTTTGGGTATATTTTTACAAATAAAATCACGCCAATAACACCAAATGGATAAGCTATTCCGTAGCCAATAGAAGCTAACGGTGAATTAGTAACATCGATTGCGGTTGCCAAACCCGGTGTGCTAGTTAAAGCTCCGGCAAGTAAACCGATGGCAATTGGTTTTTCTATATCTAAAAGAACAATTGAAAGTATTGCTAAAAGAGCTGCGGAAAAAACTACCACAACCGTCATTAACACTAGATTTTTGCCATGTTCTTTAAAAGAATCAAAAAAACCGGGACCTGCCTGCAAACCGATGGTGTAAATAAATAAAATAAGTCCTAATTTTTCTAAAATATCCGGCATTGTAACTCCAAGATGACCAAAGAACAGAGCAACAAATATGATAGCCGAGACATCTAATGATATTCCTTTTACTTTAATATTTCCAATAATGAAACCTATACATATGATTAAAAATAAGGCAATATAGGTAGTGTGAATAAAGTCCATTTTTATGTTTTATTTATTAACAAAGTTACTTTGAATTGTGAGCTACAAAACTGACTTTTATCAATTATTTACTGTTATTTCAATTATTTACGATAACCATTTCGTGAATGAAAGTAAGTAAATAAATCGAAATAAATCGAATTTTGACTTTTTTTACTATTCATCTCTTAACACTCCTTTACCACTTGTTCCACATATCCTTTTGTAACTTTGTTTGATAAAGAATTTAAAAAACGTGAGTTCGATATAATTTCACTAAAAAAGTTGTACAAAAAAGCAAAAGTTAGTATATTTAAAGTGCTTATTTTC
>NZ_JBYFCC010000027.1:0-49126 GCF_057652995.1 Flavobacterium sp. T50_26 | reverse complement strand
AAAAATCATTTATCTTTGAATTATTAACGAAATACTCTATTAGCAAAAGTCCAATTTAGTTTGAAGATATACAGTTTGAAGATATACAATAATGTTTTAAATTCTGATGATGATGAATTAGCTACTAAAGTTGCTGAAAGAATTGAATATTATTTAAAATATGACGAAATATTAATAGGTTCTATTCAATTTACATCCTCATTATTATTTAAAAATGTTGCAAAAAAAATAGTTATTAATGATTATAATTCTTTGAAAGAAAACATAAAAATATTATTGGAAAACTTTACGTTAATATGTGATAATATTGGATTAGAACCAAGTGATTTCTTAAATGATTTAAACACTTTCGAATTTCACGATTTAAACAAAGAAAATGTTTCTAATTTACCACTTGAATTATTTGATGAAGCCAATAAAAAAAATAATGACTTGTCAATATATTTATTGAGTTTAGCTGATGAGTATTTAACTTCTCTGGATAAAAATCAGTGGCTAATTGTCTTTAAAGATTTTAATAATTTTAATTTTAAATTATTAAAAAATATTGGATACAATTCATGGAATAGTTTCGCAAAGGAAGCATTAAAGGATATTTTAATTGAAAAAATTACACAAAAGAATTATAGTGATTCTGAAGAATGGAATTATCTTATTGAAAGTTTTAAAGGAGCTAATATTAGTCTAAACAACGTTTTTAAAGACATCAGAGATACGTTATATAGAGATAGTTCATATATTAACATTGAATTATTTAAAATTCTAATTGTTCAATTTAAGGAATATTCTACATTAGACAGTAAACCTAATGAATCTTTTAGAACATTTTTTAAAATTGAATTTCTTGATAATCATGATTTATTAAATTTAATGATCATTAATTCAGATTATATTAAAATAGTTATGCAGAAAAGTTCACCAAATGACTTTATTGATTTTAAGCAAGCTATATTAGATAGAATTGAAGGTAATAATGAAATAAAAACATTAGCAGAAAAATTAGGATTGATAAAAAAATAAAAAACATGGCAGAAATAGGACAACTTTGTAACATTGAATCGGATCAAGATACTGTTTATAGAATTATTGCTGTAAAACCAGACAAAATGAACGGCAGTAGCATAAGAGAAGGGGTACAAACTATTCTAAAGAATTTTTTTGTGGATGTTGAGGAAGTCAAAAACCCAAGTGTACAAAAATTGAATATTCCAATCTATAACGTTCATGTTATTAAAGAATAATATTTATTATAAAATAAACATTTTGTAGCAAATAAAAAAAGAAAAAATCCAAAATCATGGCGTATTACACCTATTATTATTACATGAAATTCAATAAATTAGAACTACATTACTGGTTAGATTTCAATTCACATCTTATGGATGCTTTTGTTCAAAATAGATGTGAAGATGAATTTCTTGATTTATTAGCACACATTGCAAAAATATTCAAAACTGAAATTATTGTAGAAACTGAACCAGTCGCCGAGGGAGGTTTCAAAAGATACTATAAAATACTAGCTAAAGAAGAAGGAAAAAAGGCCATTATAACAACCGCAGTAATTACTGCTGTTGTATCAGCAATTTTAGTTACTCCGATAACATCTACATTATCAAAAGTAACAGAAAATATAATTGATAAAATATTTGAAGATGAAAGTGCAAAAAGAAAAGTAGATGAAAAAACAACACTTGAAATTGAAAAATTAAAACAAGAAATTAAAATCAATAACTTATTGTTAGATAATGATAAATTTATAGATAGAAGTCAATCGAACTTCTACAGACAATTAGAAAAATATTCTAAGGTAGAAAAAGTTTCCTTATCCGCAACGGATGAAGAATTCAATATAGTTTTTCAAGAAAAAACAATTGAAAAAGACCAATTTAAAATTATGGCAACATACAAAATATCTGATGAAAAAAAGTTTACAACTTTAAAAAGTAATGTGTCTTACGATGAAATTATATCTATTGATGAAGCATCAAAAGAAGCAAATATAGAAATTATCGCTCCGGACTTTTCGACTGGCTCAAATAATTGGAAGGGTTTGTATAATGAAAAACTAATTACATTTGAAGTAACCGAAGCAAAATTTAATAACCTTGTTCAATCAGGAAATATTGTATTTAAGAAAGGCTCAACAATTAATTGTCTCTTAACAAAAAAAGGAAAAGGATCTGGAAAAATAAACTATGAAGTCAAGAAAATAAATTATATCAATTAATTATAAAAAGAAAATTCAATAGTGCCTGCAAAAAAATAAAGCATGTCAAACGATAAAAAATTCTATGGAAACATTATATATTATCGGTAATGGATTTGATATGTATCATAGTTTAGATACAAAATACCAATCTTTTGGCTTTTTTTTAAAGAAAAAACATTATCAAATTTATGATTATCTGACAGATTATTATGGATTACCTCATTTAGAGGATATCGATGAAAAATATTATGAGTGGAATAATTTTGAAAGAGCATTAGCGGATTTAGATTACGAAACTGTTTTGGATGACAATTCAGATTATTTACCTAATGTAGCAAGTGACGATTTCAGTGATGGAGATTGGCATGCTTTGCAGCAAGTAATGAGTAGTATTGTTGATGATTTAACTGATAATCTTTTTAAAGAATTTAAAGAATTTATTTTAAATGTTAACTTTCCGAAATTAGAATCTAGTAATTTGCTGTCAATTGACAGAAATTCAATCTTTATTACATTTAATTACACAGATACATTGGAGAATTATTACGATGTGTCGATTAAAAATATTTTATATATTCATAATAAAGCAAAATCAAATGATATTTTAATATTGGGTCACGGTACAGATCCTGATAATTTTAAAGTTGAACAAGAAAAAATGCCTGTAGGTCTGTCGATTGAAGAACAAGTCGAGTGGACAGAGCGAATGTCAGACAATTTTGATTTTTCTTATGAGCAGGGTAGAGATGAAATTTTAGGTTACTTCAGCAAATCTTTTAAATATACAGAAGATATAATTTCTCAAAACCAATCTTTTTTTGACAGCTTGAAGAATATTAAAAAAGTCATTATTTTAGGCCACTCTCTATCAGATGTTGACCAGCCATACTTCAAAAAAATAATGCAATCCATTGAAGATAAAACAATAACGTGGACAGCTTCATATTATGGTGAAAAAGAATCAATTTATGAAAACCTGATAGCTATAGGCTTAAATGATAATCAAATTAATTTAATTACATTAGATGAAATTAAAGTGAAAAATGATGTTAAATACAAATCATTTTAATTGGATATTTTCATATAAAATTGAGAATTTGATTTAAACTATATGATTACAAATAAATGATAGAAAACCAAATAAAAACCTTGAGCATCACACATCTGTTAGGTATGAACTTTTACATTCCCGAATACCAGCGTGGCTATCGTTGGACACGAAATAATGTAAACCAATTGCTTAATGACATCTGGGAGTATCGTAAGGAACCCAATAATGTAAATACCTTTTACTGCTTACAACCCATTGTGGTAAAGAAATGTACATGGCAGGATATTGATGGTAATACAGTTGAGGGCTATGAATTAATTGACGGGCAACAACGTTTAACAACTATACATCGTATTTTAACCTTTATTCTGTTGGAACGTTATAATAAAATAGATTTAGAAAGCAGAGGTTACAAGGCAAACCTTTTTTCAATGTATTACAAAACTCGGTTGGAATCTAAGTTATTTTTGGAAAATAATACATACAATAATTCAAAACCTGATTTGTATTACATGAGTGAAGCCTATGAATGTATCAAAGAATGGTTTAGCAACTCAGAACGTGGAATTCCAGACGATGTGATGGATGAAGTGAGGAGAATATTGCTTCCTTTTATTAAAGAAGGAAATCAAATTGAAAAACTCCCGGAATGGAGCGTGCAAGTTATTTGGTATGAAATCAAAAATAAAGAACAGAAAAGTGAAGAATTGTTTACGCGTCTTAATCGCGGTAAAATTCCTTTAACTAGTGCAGAATTAATTAAAGCAAAATTTGTAAATGCGGACAGTTTTAAAGGTTTTACAGAAGACGATAAAATAAAACGTCGAACACAATTGATACAGATTTGGGATGAGATAGAGAATCAACTAAACAATCCAAAGTTCTGGGCATTTATTTCAAATGATCCAATAAAAAAGTACACCAATAAAATTGAATATTTATTTGATGTCATCACGAGGAAAAAAGAACATGAAAAAGACCCTTTATATAGTTTCATCCATTTTTTTGATGAAAAGGAAACGGCAGCTTCCCTTTGGATCAAATGGATTAGGGTAGAGGAAATTTATCGATCTTTAGTTTATTGGTATTCAAATAAAGATCTTTATCATAAAGTGGGTTATCTTATTGTTACTAAAACTGGTATCAGGAAATTAGTGGACATTAAGAGAACCCATACAAAAGATAAGTTCGATGAAGAATTGTCTAAACTAATTGCAGAAAAAATTCCGGACAACTGGGAGGAACTCAGCTATGATAAGCCAGCTGACCATTCTAAAATAATTGACGTTTTGCTTTTAGCTAACGTAGAACTCACTAGAAAAAATAAAAACAGCACTGAATTTTTTCCTTTTGAAATGTATAAAAGCATTACAAAAAGTTTAGAGCATATCCATGCACAGAATATCGAGGGAATAAATGAAAATAAAAGAGAAGAATGGTTTAATTGGCTGGATTCCCACATCAGCATTTTGTTGAATGTAACATCTAATGTTATCGAGTCAAAAAAAGTTATTGAAGAAGTTGCAAAGATCGACAAAAAAACCTACAAGTATGAAGATTTTAAGGTTATTAGTAATAAAATATTAAATCTAATTCCCAAAGAAGATATCAATGAAAATAACTATTTGCACAAAATTCAGAATATGGCTTTGTTGGGGCTAAATGAGAATATTACGTTGAGCAATTCAGTTTTTGAAGTAAAGCGACGTAAAATATTAAATTTAGACAAAGCTGGAGCTTTTATACCGCTAGCAACTAAAAGAGTATTTTTAAAATATTATTCTACGGACACAAGTCAACATTATTCTGTATGGACAGAGCAAGAAAGAAATAATTATTTGTTAGAGATGCAGAACTGTATTAACCCCTATAAACCATTTATCTCCATATAAGATGAGGAATAATTTTATCGAAGTTCTAACTAATGAAGTAGAAATACCAATTATCCAACGTGATTATGCACAAGGAAGGACAGACAAAAAGACAGAAAAGATTAGAAAAGATTTCTTGGATGCCTTATTTGATTTTATTCAGCATAAACAATCACATGAGCCTGAAGCTGAAATAGAACTTGATTTTATTTATGGCTTTACTATAGAAAAAAACGCAAGCCAAACGAAATTTATACCTATAGACGGTCAACAGAGATTGACCACCCTATGGTTATTATATTGGTTTACATCTGTTAAGGAGGAATCAATACCTGAGGATAATTACTTTTTAAGAAATTTTCTATATGAAACGAGGCATAGTACCACTGAGTTTTGTAAGCAGTTAACGTTGTTTCAGCCGAATTTCAATAAAGAATCAATTGGTAATGAGATAAAAAATCAACCATGGTATTTTGAAACTTGGGATTTTGATCCTAGCGTTCAGGCAATGATTATTGTTCTTAACGATATAGAAAAAAGATACAAGGAATTAAAATTTGAAAAAATATGGAATTTAATAAAAAACGACTCCTGCCCTTTTTATTTTTATAAATTGGACATGAGTAGTGTTGGTCTTAGTGATGACTTATACATTAAGATGAATTCACGAGGAAAAGGGTTAACTGAATTTGAATATTTTAAGGCAGGCTTTTCGGAACTGATAATAAATGATGAACAAAAGGAAAAATTTGAAAATTCAATCGATGGAGAATGGATAGATTGCATTTGGCATCTTGTATTTAGCTCAAATATTATGTCGGACGATATTGCTCAAGAAGTGGACAACGCATTTCTAAATATCTTCAATTTCATCACCTCAGTAATAGCCTTGAAAAAAGACATTAAAACACCGCAGGGTAATAGGTACGAAGATACGATCAACTCTGCAGATTTGGTTAAGTCAATTTATGCGGATTATGAAAATAGGCAGTTACTTTTTAATATTTTAGATGCAATATCTGATCAACAAAAATTTAATTCCTCGTTTTGGAATGATACGTTCTATTTTGCTAAAGACGAATATCAGCAATCAAAATCAAGATTGTTTTTTCAACATAAAGAAGTAAATCTTTTAAAACGATGCTTATCAGTAGGACGAAGAGGATTAACATTTCCTGAGCAAATTTTACTATATAGTTGTTTTCACCATTTGGTTAACCAAAATGATGATTTTGACAAAAGAATTAGAAATATTCGGAATCTAAGTATCAATTCGGAAAACGAATTACGTGAGACAATTTTAGGTGATTGTTTTAACGAAGTTGATAAATATCTTGAGCAGGGCGATTTAAATATTTTTAAGGAGTTTAAAACTGACCAAATAGACGAAGAGAAAAATAAAGAGAGATTCCTTAATGGTTCAATAAAAGACTTAAGTATTCTCAGAAAACTCGAAGATAGTGATATACTGAGAGGAAGTATTTCCTTATTTCCATTTGATGATAAGTTAGAAAAAAGGGCATCAAAATATCTTGAACTTTTTGAGGAAAATGATATAGTTCAAGATTTTAATAATAAAAGTAATTTACTTTTATGTTTTGGTGACTATTCTCAAAACCATAATTCACTGACCAATTTAATGGCAAAGAGCAAAATTGTCATAAGAAGTTTTTTTACTACCCCCGGTTATAATAAAGCACATTTTTATACAAAAACCCAGTCTGTAACAATGGATTGTATTGATTATTTTGTTCAGAACAATACTATTTCAGCCACTCAAAAAATTTCTGATACATTAAGCGACTACTCTGCAAAGCCAAAGGGCTGGAGATACTATTTTTTAAAATATCCATCATTTAAAAATGAAAACCAATATGGCTACTATGAATGGAGAGATTCCCATTATTGCATATGGAAAATGGGGAAAAAACAATTTAATGGTTATCATTGGGATCCTTTTCTGTATGAGGCAAGAAATTATTTTAATAGCAAAAAATTAACATTGGGCAATTATGGCATACATGATAAATTGGTTTTATCGATTAATAAATCTAAAATTTTGATTTCATCACTATCATATGGATTTTTATTTGAAAATGGAAACACTGCTATTAACAATGCCCTATTAGAAGAATTGATAGTCAATAAATTACTAAATCATGAAGGCAAATTGCTTATATTGCAAAATGAAAACGAAATTGATTTAGAAGATAGGATTGAAAAGTTAAAATCGGTATTGAACAGTCTTTTGAGTTAGAAAATATGAAATTCACCGAAGAAAAATTAGAACGAGCTTTTACCGAGTTGTTGGGAAACGAAGGTTATCCACATCAATCCGGCAAAACCATCGTTAGACCCACCGATGAAGTGCTGCTGGAAGATGATTTACTGCAATTTCTTCTCACGCAATACGAAAAAGAGGGCCTAACGATAAATGAAGCCAAATCGATTATTCTTCAATTAAAAACCTTGCCTTCATCCGATTTGTATGAAAGCAACAAAACATTTTTGCAATTGCTTGCAGATGGTTTTATACTCAAACGAGAAGACCGCAACCAAAAAGACATTTACATTCAACTGATAGATTATAGTGGTTTAAACAAACACAAACATCCCGATGCGGAGCAACTGATAACCATGGTGGCTGAACCACCGCCAGCCTATCGGAAAGACAATAACATCTACAAATTTGTCAATCAATTAGAAATTACGGGTTCAGAAAAACGCATTCCGGATGGAATCATTTACATCAACGGATTGCCGTTAGTGGTGCTGGAATTCAAAAGTGCCATTCGGGAAGAAGCGACCATTCACGATGCTTTTATTCAATTAACGGTTCGTTACCGCAGAGATATTCCCGAACTATTTAAATACAATGCGTTTTGCGTCATTAGTGATGGCGTAAACAACAAGGCAGGTTCGTTCTTTGCTCAGTATGACTTTTTCTATGGCTGGCGAAGAGTGGCGGGGCTAGCCAAAGACGTAGACGGTATCGATAGTATGTTTACGTTGGTGCAAGGCATGTTACATCAAAACCGTTTGCGTGATATTATCAGGAACTTTATTTACATTCCCGATACCTCCAAAAAAAACGAGAAGATTGTTTGTCGCTATCCACAGTACTATGCAGCAAGAGCTTTATTTGAAAACATCCAAAAAGCCCAACGACCAAATGGCAATGGAAAAGGAGGAACCTATTTCGGAGCAACAGGGTGCGGTAAGAGTTTTACGATGCTGTATCTAACTCGCTTGTTAATGAAAAGTGAGTACTTCGAAAGCCCTACCATCGTATTAATTACAGATAGAACCGACCTAGATGATCAATTGTCAGAACAGTTTACCAATGCCAAGCATTTCATTGGCGATAATACGATTCAGAGTGTCGAAAGCAGAGCACAATTAAGAACCTTGATACAAGGTAGGCAAAGCGGTGGTGTTTTCTTAACAACCATTCACAAATTTACCGAAGATACCCAATTGCTTTCAGAACGAAACAATATCATTTGTATATCAGATGAAGCCCACAGAAGTCAAATTAATTTAGACCAAAAAATAAAAGTAACTGAAAAAGGTGTTACAAAAAGCTATGGATTTGCAAAGTATTTACACGACTCCTTACCAAATGCAACCTATGTAGGCTTTACAGGAACACCGATAGACGGTACACTCGAAGTGTTTGGAAAAGTTGTGGATGCATACACCATGACCGAATCGGTGAAGGATGAAATCACAGTACGAATTGTCTATGAAGGTAGAGCGGCCAAAGTGGCTTTAAAAAATGGAGAACTCGAAAAAATTGAAAAATACTACCAAGAAGCAGCCCAAGCAGGAGCCAATGAATATCAAATAGAACAAAGCAAAGAAGAAACCGCAAAAATGAATGCCATTTTGGGCGACCCAAAACGATTAAAAGCACTGGCAGAAGATTTTGTAACCCATTATGACAAACGCGTTTCAGAAGGAGCTACTGTAAAAGGCAAAGCGATGTTCGTTTGCAGTAGCCGAGAAATAGCGTATGAGTTCTTCAAAAATGTTATTGCTCTTCGTCCGGAATGGAATGAAATGCGAGCAGCGGAAGAAGGAGCTGAACTCTCTGAAAAAGACAAATTAGAACTCAAACCCATCGAGAGAATCAAAATGATCATGACCCGAGGGCAAGATGATAATGAAACACTATACAAATTACTAGGCACAAAAGAACATCGAAAAGAACTGGACAGACAGTTTAAAAATGAAAAATCAAACTTTAAAATTGCAATCGTGGTCGACATGTGGCTCACAGGGTTTGATGTGCCGTTTTTAGATTCCATTTACATTGACAAACCAATACAGCAACATAACTTAATTCAAACTATTTCAAGAGTGAACCGAAACTTTGAAGGAAAAAACAAAGGATTGGTTGTAGATTACATCGGAATCAAAAAACAAATGAACCTTGCCCTAGCCTTTTATAATAAAGGGGACAAAGACAATTTTGAAGACATTGCAGAATCGCTTACAATTGTTAGAAATCATTTAGATCTTTTAGCAAAACTGATGCACAAATTTGACAGTTTCAACTATTTTAACGGCACAACGTTGGAGCAATTGCACACGCTGAATAGAGCTGCTGAGTTTGTGCAACGTACAAAAGATGTAGAAACACGTTTCATGGGCTTTGTCAAACGATTAAAAGCGGCCTACGATATTTGTGTGGGCAGTGAAAGCCTAACCAAAGAGGAACGAGATTATACGCATTTCTACTTCGCTGTGCGTTCCATCGTCTTCAAACTAACAAAAGGTACGGCACCAGACACGGCACAAATGAATGCTCGCGTTCGCGAAATGATTAAAGAGGCTCTAGCCAGTGATGGTGTAGAAGAAATTTTTAAACTGGGTGAAGAAGGAGAAAATGAACAAGATATTTTTGACGAAGATTACTTGGCAAAAATTGATAAAATAAAATTACCAAATACTAAAATTAAATTACTCCAACAACTCTTGGCGAAAGTCATTGGCGAAATGAAAAAAGTCAACAAGGTTAAAGGAGTTGATTTTACAAAAAAAATGCAAGCACTGGTAGAAAGGTATAACCAAAGAGATGAAAATGATGTTTTGCGTAGTGAAGTATATGAGGAAATGGCAGAACAATTAACCAATTTAATTTGGGAAGTGCATAAAGAATTCAAATCGGGTGATGTACTAGGTATTGACTTTGAAGAAAAAGCATTTTATGATATCCTAAAGGAACTTTGTGCTAAATATGATTTCCGCTACCCGGAAGATAAATTAATCGAACTTGCCAAAGCTGTAAAAGGCTTGGTGGATGAACAAGCAAAGTTTCCGGATTGGAACAAACGTGATGACATCAAATCAGCCTTAAAGGTGGGATTAATTTTATTACTGGATGAATTTGGTTATCCACCGGTAGAACGAGACGAGGTATATGTGGAAATATTTGAGCAAGCAGAAAACTATAAGAAGAACAGAAGATAAAAAATGGGAATAGCAAAACACTACGAAAAGCATATTTTTTGTTTAGAAGGGGATTGGAATGACAATTTAAAAAACAAAAGTTCAATTTTGCCTGCATTAGAACTTCTACAAATTAATGCCGGTATCGAAAGTATTTACAAAACTTGTTCCTCCAAGTCAGAATTCTTTACTCGAATTGAACAATTGTTGAGTAATAAAAATAAGTATAGTAAATACCAAATTATCTATTTGGCATTTCATGGTTTCAAAGGAGGCATATACTTGTCCAATGAAAATCAAATTACATTAGCAGAATTGGCCAAAGAGTTTGACGGTAGATTAGAAAACAAAATGATTCATTTTGGAAGTTGCAGTACTTTAAATATACATGAAGACGAGATTGATCTCTTTTTAAAACAAACTGGGGCTTTATGCATTTCAGGCTATCAAAACGATATCGATTTTATATCAAGTACGGTAGTAGACATATTGTTTTTTGAATTATGTCAGAACTTCAAACAAATTAAAGCAATTGAAAATAACATGCACAAGTACTACGGTGCTTTGTGCGAACAATTACAATTCGAAATTTACTTTCGAAAAGTAGCTTAACCCTCGAAAGGTTTACCATAGCACCCTGATTCTCCTCAATGCCAAGCTGCTCTTAGTCTCATTACTTCATAACATATTATCTTTCCACTCGAAATAATACCCACAAAGTTTATCACGCCTCGTCTCCCCCTCCTTCGGAGGGGGTTGGGGGGAGGAAAAATCAGCTAGTCGAAGTCGAAAAATACCTTTCTCGTCATTATTATGCTAACATTCAACAGTATTTATGCTTTCAATTTAATAAACAACTAGTATATTTTGTCTATATAAATTTCCTTTTATACATTTTATAGTGGAAAATAATTGCCAATAACAATATTTTATTGGAAAATCGCATTCTATTTAATTGAAAAAAAATGCTTTTAGTGGAAAATAAATTTAATGAAACCCTCATCTATAATGGAAAATTTTTGATAAAAATAGGTTTTTAATGGAAAAAAAGACATCATGATCTTCAACGCTCTCCTTACCACAAAGCTAATTATAATCCCCCCCTGCTACCCGAGGTCTTCAAACAGCACACTGCTCGGCGAATGTCTCTAACTTCGCCGTAAACCCTCATACCCGAAGTCTCCCAAATGCTGTTTGAGCTTATGTTTTCAATTCTATATTTTGTTTGCTATTTACTGCATAATGTGTAGTGAATAGCAAATGAGGTATACCTTATAAAATTATTTTTAGCTTAAAGAATATATACTTAATGATGTGGTTTTATCTACATCGGATATATTTGTTTTCATCGTATACAATATTGTAAATTCATAACATTACTATTTTTTGAGTATAATCATAAATACCCAAACCCATTATTATGAGCCATCGTAATTAACGGCTGAATGTTTTCTTTAAAACGGTTGTAATTAAAGCCCGATGTACTGCTATCATCAGGGAAAAGCGAAATGTATTCTTCCAGTAGTTTGTTTTTTGGGCTGTAGTGGCTTATGATTTCGAAAGCTGTTTTTTGAATCTTAAAAAAGCTATCGAAATGCGTTTCCATTATAGGGAGTTTATCGCTTTTGGATGAATTAAAGTTTTTATCAATTGGCACTAGATTCCATATTAAGTTGTGCGAAACAAAGGCATGGGGAATAAAATGGTCTAGGGCATATTTGTCTATGGCTAAGGGTGTTTGTGTGAAAATGCACTCTATTGTTCCCACTTCTTTGAAAACTATGTCCCAATAGTTTTTTCGCTGATTGGTTAGTGACCCTCTAAAAGGCGGCTTGATGAGTTTATTGGCAATATCCGGCACACTGGGATTTCGAACTTGCAAAAAAAGTGTCAAATTCCAATAGATGAAATCTTTTAAAATTTTAGCATTTGCTTTTATATAGTCCACCCATATTGGGTTGATGGTAATATGATTCTCATAGAGAGCATACAGGCAATCGTTTTCAAAATTTTGTGAAAGACTGTATATTCTATTGCGGAAGGTTGTGTCAATTTCTCCTTTTGCTTTGTTGAACCATGGAGTAAGGAACCAATGTGGTACGTTTTTGTTGAAATGTGATAGAGTTTGTTGTGTGGATTTTAAGGGAGAATTTTCTAAAATGGTTTGCAGTGTTGTTTTCTTGCAGTCGATAGTAAGCTTTTCCTGTTCGCGTATGGTTTGTACTGCTTGTTGTATTACATCTTGTTTTCCAAATGATACATGGAAGTAATTTACGGTGTACCAGGCATTACTAATCATTCGGGCAAAGAGTTGCTTTTTTTGAATGGTTGTTTGCTCTTCTTCTACTAATTCGATTATGCTCAACAGCCAATAGAACTTATAGGTTGCTGAGGTGTTTGCAAAGGAAGCTGCCAGTTTGGCGACTGGGAGGCTGTGGGAATGGGGGAGGTGCATAATGGGCAAATTTGGTGCTAAGGTAGGGAAAGTTGGGAATGGGGCAATTTGGTGATGTGTCGATGTGTCAATTTTATCCTCAGCCCAGCCATCGCTGAAGGAGAGGGAGATGGTGTGCTGAGAGTTTGTGGATATTTGAGTAATTTAATTGGATTTTTTAACCTCACCCTAAATCCCTCTCCAAAGGAGAGGGACTTTGGAATTGTGCTTGAATTTGGTTTTTATCCTCACCCGAGCTCTGCCTATCCACCTCCGGACGGGACAAGAAGGAGGGGGAGAAGCTGTGGATGTGGAGGGCGTGGTATTTTTGTGTAGTAATGAAATCTTCTTTAAGAACTCTATTTTGTTTGCTATTTACTACACAATGTGTAGTGTTATGCAAATGGTGTATATCTGAAATTAAGGCTGAATGTTTTTTTTAAGTGGGTGTAGTTAAAGTTTATTTGAATTCTAGATTAAGTTATGAAAAGCATAGTTTTATAATGGAAAAAATTGTCTAAATATGATTGTTTAGTGGAAAAAATTTTCTTTTTAATAGCGAGTCATTGTTTATAGTGGAATATTTTTACTGATGATGTTTTTTATGATGGAAAATATTTTCCAAAAAAGGCGTTATAATGGAAGATATTTTCTATTTTTGTAAATCAAAGCGATTATAATGGAAAATATTTTACAAAATGAACTGCCTGAAATCCTTTTTTCTTCGAGTGATTCAGCAGTAAGCAAGAGGCTTTCAAAATTAGAAAAGTCTGGAATTATTCGTAAAATAGCTCCAAGAATTTATACAACAAATTTAGAAGAAAGTCCTGAAGTTATTATCAAGAAACATTATCCAAAAATATTAGGAGCACTTTATCCCGGTTCTTTGTTGAGTCACCGGTCGGCTTTGGAATTTAATCCTACATCCATCGGTCATCTCTTTGTTACCTACAGCTACACCAAAAAAATAGAGTTACCCGGCTTGACACTGCGTTTTATGGAGGGGCCACCACCTATTGATGGCGATAACCCTTTTAATGGAGAATTATATGTTTCACAGAAAGAGAGAGCCTTTCTTGAAAATCTACAAGTTTCAAGACAAGTTGGACCAGCATCAAAAACCATAACATTACCAGAACTTGAAGAAAAACTGGAACAAGTTATAAAAATAAATGGAGAAGAAGGGCTAAATGCCCTAAGAGATAAAGCAAGGTCTTTGGCGGAATCTTTAGGAATGCAGACAGAGTTTGAAAAGCTAAACAAACTCATAGGTGCTTTATTATCTACTAAATCCTCAAAACTTCTAAGTTCATCATCAGCCATTGCAAGAGTATTTGGCAGACCGTTTGATGAAAATCGAATCCGTCTTTTTGAGCTATTATTCATTGCCTTAAAAAAGCAGGAATTTGTGAGCAGACCCGATCAAAATTTGAGTAAAACAGCATTCCGAAATTTTGCATTTTTTGAAGCTTACTTTTCCAATTATATTGAAGGAACTATATTTGAATTGGATGAAGCAAAACAAATTATAGAGACCGCAACACCTATGCCCGACCGTGATGAGGATTCGCACGATATATTGGGAACCTATAATATTGTTCGGGATATAAAAGAAATGAGTATAATTCCGGCTACGGCGGATGATTTATTAAGCATTATCCAATATCGTCATAAAATATTATTATCTGCAAGGGTATCTAAAAAGCCCGGAGAATTTAAGGATAAAAATAACAGAGCGGGTACTACTCATTTTGTGAACTTTGATTTAGTTAGAGGAACTATAATAGAAGCTTTTAATTTTTATCAGGCTTTAACCAATCCTTTTGCCAGAGCAGCCTATATGATGTTTGTAATTAGTGAGATTCATCCTTTTCTAGACGGCAATGGCAGAATAGCACGAGTAATGATGAATGCTGAATTGGTTAGTGCCAGCGAAACCCGAATTATAATTCCGACTGTTTATCGTGATGATTATTTGGGTGCTTTACGACTACTCACAAGAAATAATAATCCAACAGTTTACATAAGAATGTTGCAAAGAGCACAACAATTTAGTGCATCATTAAAAGCAACTAGTATGGATGATTTAGAAGCTATATTAGAGGCAAGTAATGCTTTTAAAGAGCATGACGAATCGAGATTAAAAATAGTTGAGTAGTTATATCAATTGGCAAACTATTTTAATTGCGAAATACTTAACAATTTTAGGTATCTTCAAGTGATCTATGAAATAACAGGCTTTGTAGTTATACAGGTAGTTTTTGCAAGTATTCCGGTGTTTTAATTCCTGAATCGAGTACTATCTTTTTCTTTTTTTGTTTACGATATTGTATTTTTTTAAGTGATGGATTTCTGAATTTGATGTGTGAAATTCGGGAATTTACTACTCTACTATTTGCTTTTTTAAAAACAATGTAAGCTGTTGAATTTACTGGGTTTTACAGTAGTAGGTTCTAGAATTAGAGGTGTTTGATTCTGGAATACAGCACTATGATTTTTAACTTTTTTTTATTGAAATTATTTCTGTTTTTGTTGCTGCTTTTTGAGTGATAGAATCCTAAATTTATAGTATGTAATTCGTGAATTTACTACTGAAATATTTGTATTTTCACTAAATCATTTTCGAAGGTGAAACACCATACTGATTTTTAAAAGCAAATGAAAAATGGGATAAATCTTCAAAACCTACTTCGAGATAAATATCTGATGGTTTTTTCTTTTTCTCTGTTAATTGATAATAGGCTAGTTCTAATCTTTTTTTGGTTAACCATTTTTGAGGTGTAGTATTAAATAGTTTTTTAAAATCACGGTTGAAAGTGGAGAGACTTCGCCCCGTTAAATAGCCTAATTTTTCGAGAGGCATGTTAAACATAAAATTTTTTTCCATAAAGTTGATTAAATCAATTTTGCCCGGATCATCAAAATTAGTCAAAATGATATCGATGCTTTTGTCAATTTCTCTGAGGATAGTTATAGCTTCGGTAATTTTTAGGGAGGCAATACTTTCCGGAAAATTTCCTTCTACGTCAAAATAAGGGATGACCGAAGCCAAACAACTCTCTAATAAGGGATGGTTATGAAAACTATAAATTTTAGATTCGGGAGTTTGTTCTTTCTTGATTTCGATTTTTTCGTAGAACTTTTTTAATCTTTCCTTCGAAAGATGCATGACAACCGTTTTATGCGGAAGTCCGTTTTTGGGATAATTAATTATGGTAGCGAGTTGGTTTCTTGGAATCAGAAAAATGTCACCTGTTTTGAAGAAATACGTTTTGTCGCTTATAATAATTTTGGTCTCGCCAGAAATGAACCAAACTAACATGTGTTCATCAAATAGCATGTCTGATTTAAACAGTTTGTCATCGTAGCTTGATAGCTTAATTTCAGAGGTTAAATATTTTGAAATATGATCCATTGCAGATAAATTAATAAAAGGGAAGTAGATTACTTCCCTTGATAAAAGTAGCAAAAATTTTTATAGTATGTTGAAGCTCAAACCCGTGAGTTCTTCGCTTAATTTCCATAGTCTTTTAGCATTCATTTCATCTAACGAATAAAGTTCTACGCCTTTAGAACCAACACTCTCTTTATTTGCTAATGGAGCAATGTTACAATCTTCACAATACACACCGCCGAAATGATCGAGCAAAGGACTGGTGGCACACCAAATCGTAGTGGCAGCACCTTGTGGAATCGTTTTAAGATTTGCGGCAACTTCAGGGAGAATGTTCCCGTTTTCATCACAAAAACCCATTTTTTGAAACATTTCGAGTGAAGCTTCCCGAGCTAATTCAGTACCACCAATGGATCCCGGATGCAACGAAAAAGCTCTAATATTGAATTCTTTTGCACGATTGTCTAATTCAAGAGCAAATAAATTACTAGCAGTTTTGGATTGTCCATAGGCTTGCAAGGTTTCATATTCTCTACTAAGGAAATTTGGATCTTCAAAGTTGAATGGTGCCATTTGATGTCCAAGAGAAGATACATTAATCACTCTTGCACCGTTAGCTTTTTTGAGTGCCGGAAATAATCGTGCCGTAAGGTGAAATTGTGCTAGGTAATTTGTTGCTAATTGTGATTCATACCCACGACTGTCATATCTTAAAGGAACCCACATAATTCCTGCATTATGAATCAGCAGATGAAGTGGTCTATTACTGTCTAAAAACTTTACAGCAAATGCATCAATAGCAGAAGGATTCATTGCATCCATCGCTTCAATTTCAACATTGGCAACTCCTTCCAAATTTTTCTTTGCTTTTTCAATGTCTCTTGCTGCAACAATGACAAGAGCTCCTGCCGCTGCTAGTGTTTTAGTGGTTTCAAGACCAATGCCTGTATTTCCACCTGTTACAATGGCAATTTTACCCGTAAGGTCAGCTCCTTTTATTACTTCGGCGGTAGTTGATTTTGCATTAAATACTGAAGCAATTGGTTGTTGTAATTTTCCTTGATAATTGTTGTGTCTCATTTTCTTTATAATTAAAAGTTATAGGACAAAATTATAGGGAAACTAAAAGGAGTGTTTTGTTTAAAATGTCAATTTGTTTTGTTTAGAATGTCATTAGGGTATTTTTTTAAAACCACAAAACTGAAAATTTTGAACGGTATTGAATGGTGTAGTATGATTTTCTGTGAAACATTTTACTGCTTCAAAAGCTTCCTTGAAGGTTTGTTTCATTGTGTTTTCAGAATATTGTTTAATTTCTAAACCGCTGCATTTAAGTGGTCCGTTTTCAGAAAAAGTACCTAATAGGAAATTACCATTGTCAGCTACTGCATTATTGATTAAAGCTACATATTTATCGATGCTTTCTTTATCTGTTAAGAAATGAAAAACCGCTCTATCGTGCCAAAAATCAAACTTACTTTCTGTACGGAATTCTATAATGTCTGAAACAATCCAATGCACTTTATCTGCTTTTTCTCCCAAACGTAGTTTGGCTTTTTCTAAGGCAAATTCGGATATATCTAAAACCCAAATATTTTCATATCCGTTTTCTAGTAAAGCATCTACTAAATTACTGTCTCCGCCACCGATATCAATGATATTGGCGGTTTTAGAAAGTCCCAGACTTTCAATGTAATTCATAGATGTTTTAGGATATTTTTGTGTCCAGCTTACTTCGTTTGGATTTTTAGTTGCAAAAACATTTTCCCAATGTGATTTGGTGTTTTCCATATAGATTATGCTTTACAACAATCGTCTAAACTTTCATAAGCTTCAGGATCTGCTTTTACTTCATCTGCATCATAACCTAATTTAGAGATGGCTACTTTAATCGTTTGTAAATCGGTTTTCTTTTCATTGTAAAAGATTGTGAAAGTCATATTTTCATCATCCAACTGATATGCTTTCAAACCTTTTATTTTCAGCATTTCTGTTTTGAACTTCATACCACAAGTTTCACATACTTTGCAATGATCACAATGTAATACAGTTTTAATTATTGCTTTTTGATTTGTATTTTGAGCAGTTGCAGTAAACATTGTAAATAGAGTAAATACAAGTAGATACAACGTTTTAGAATTGATTTTTTTCATCTTGAAATTAATTGTTTTTTCAAAGATAATTAAAATATATTTTAATAATTCAAATTCAGACCTACTCCAAATCCCATGTCGCTATCGTAATGTGTTCTGATACTAAAATTTCTTGCTAGAATGTATTTTGCTTCAAGCATATATTCGGTGTCAGTATTAACCATAAATCCCATTCTTAAACGTTTTGAAACGGGAATATCTTCTCGCATTAATTGTAATCTAACATTACCATCTTGAAAAACTTCTGCTTGAGCCATCACCAACATGGGTAATGTGTAATTAACTCCGGCACTTAAAACTGCTCTTCTGTCTTTCGTGTTTTCTTGACCGAAGATGTTTTTTTCAACTTCACCGTTCATCTTTCTGTATCGCCAGTCGAAACCAATAAAAGGCATCAACCATTGCATTTTTCCAATGTATCTTCCTAAATGAAATTCTGCTTCGTAGCCGTGCATATCGTGGTAGCCTAAACGCCATTCCGCTCCTAAACTCCAACGTGTATTTTGTATCATCGCCATACCATCATTTCCATTGGTTGCAAAATCATTTTCAGCCATGATGTGAAAAGCTCTATCGTCTGCAAATAGCTTTCGTTCTGCTAATTTAGGATTTGGAATTAGTGGGTTTGGCTCTTGGTTTTCATAAGTAAAAATTCTACCCATTCCTGCCATCATGTGATATAAAATGTGACAATGGAAAAACCAATCGCCTTCTACATTCGCATTAAATTCAATAACGTTAGTTTCCATCGGCATTAAATCCATTACGTTTTTTAAAGGAGCGTATTCTTCCTGACCGTTAATGATTCTGAAATCGTGACCGTGTAAATGCATAGGGTGACGCATCATAGAATTATTGTAGAGTGTAATCCTGACGTTTTCACCTTTTTTGATTAAAATTTTGTCAATTTCTGAAATTACTTTATTGTCTAAACTCCAAACATAGCGATTCATATTTCCGGTTAATTCAAAACGAAGTTCTTTTACCGGAGCATCTTTAGGCAACGTTGTTTTTTCTGTAGATTTCAGCATGGCATAATTAAGCGTTTTAATCGCTGTCATTTCATTGCCGTGGTTTTGATTATGATTGGAATGATCGGGATTCATTTCTTTCTTATCATTACTTTTCATTGTAGATTCACCTGTTATTTCCGGATACATCACCGCATTCATATCCATTTGGTTTAATGACATTTGCATTCCCATATCGTTTAACTCTCCGTTCATTTTCATCATATCGTTCATCATTTTCATTCCTTCAAAATAGTTCAATTTTGGTAATGGAGAAATTAATTGTTTGATACCACCACCAAGGTATAAAGAAGCTGATTTTGTTCTGTCTTCAGCTGTGGCTAGAAATTCATACGAAGTGTTATCGGCAGGAATTGTCACTATAACATCATACGTTTCTGATACTGCAATTAACAATCTATCCACTTCCACAGGCTCTACATCGTTACCATCACTGGCAACTACAGTAATTTTTCCACCGGCATACGTTAGCCAAAAATAAGAGGATGCACCACCGTTTGCAATGCGAAGTCGCACTTTATCGCCACCTTTGAACTGGGTTAACTGACTTTCATTTTTGCCGTTAATGAGAAACTCTTCATAATACACATCACTCACATCCATAGCATTCATTCGTTTCCATTCGTTACCGATTTTTGTTTTGAAGTGCCCTTGTTTGATGGCTTCTGCATAACTTTGGGTAGAACCTTTTTTTATCGCAAACCAGTCGGAAGCATTGTGTAACATTCTGTGCACATTCTCAGGTTTTAAATCCGTCCATTCACTTAAAATTATTGGAATGGCTGGTATATCATCGATTCCTTTTCGGAATGTTTTATCATTTTCTTTTTTATTCATTATGAACATACCATACATCCCGATTTGTTCCTGTAAACCGGAATGACTATGATACC
This sequence comes from Flavobacterium sp. T50_26, assembly GCF_057652995.1. Classification (NCBI taxonomy): domain Bacteria; kingdom Pseudomonadati; phylum Bacteroidota; class Flavobacteriia; order Flavobacteriales; family Flavobacteriaceae; genus Flavobacterium; species Flavobacterium sp. T50_26. The sequence continues at coordinate 28,636 of NZ_JBYFCC010000027.1, read as the reverse complement.
AATGTGTTCCGTTTTGAATTATAGGAAACGTATATTTATGAGTAGTTCCCGGTTCAATCGGCATCTGAGTGAGATGAGGCACACCATCTTCTTTATTGGGTAAAAATAGTCCGTGCCAGTGCAAAGAAGTGCTTTCCTTTAATTCGTTATGCACATAAATTTCAGCAATGTCACCTTCCGTAAAAGTAAGTGTTGGCATCGGAATTTGACCATTCACTGCAATGGCTCTTTTATCTTTACCGGAAAAGTTTACGATGGTATCTCTAACATATAGATCGTATCGAACTATGTTTTGTGAAAACAGCGTTTGTGTAGCCAAAACAAGGATTAGTATCGGCAACAGTTTTTTGAAAAGCTTATTTTGATTATTCATTTTATGATTATTCTATTAAAGAAAGCCACCAAACTGTTTTGTATAATGGCTTCTTCATTGTTAGTAAGAATTTATTTTCTCAATTTTAAACCCTGCTTTTTCAACTGCTGAGATTATTTCGTCTTGTTTGTCTGAAGATGCTTCCACAGTCAAAACTTTATCTTTATTTCTGATGTCAACTTCCCAATTTTCAATAGCTATAAGTTTGTCTAATTCCGGTGTCACTTTGGACACACAACCCATACAGTTGATATTTGTTTTGAATTTTAAGGTGTTATTTTCCATTTGTTTTATTTTTAAATTAGTTATAATATTTCAGTCGCAAACTATTTGCAACCACACTCACACTACTTAAAGCCATTGCCGCTCCTGCAATCATCGGATTAAGCAAAAACCCATTTATTGGATATAGAATTCCTGCTGCAATTGGAATTCCGATAATATTGTAGATAAAAGCCCAAAATAGATTTTGCTTGATGGTATTTACCGTTTTAGTTGACAGCTTTATGGCTATTGGGATTTTAGTAAGATCGGAAGAAATTATCGTCATTTTTGCCACATCTATGGCAATATCACTTCCTTTTCCCATTGCAATACTTACATCGGCTTGTGCTAAAGCGGTACTATCATTTATACCATCACCCACCATTGCTACTGTTTTCCCTTTAGATTGTAATTCTTTTACAAAATCCGCTTTATCCTTTGGTAAAACGTCTCCTTTGAAATTTGTAATTCCCACTTTTTCAGCCACAGCTTTAGCAGTATTACTATTATCTCCTGTGAGCATATACACTTCAATATGCATCTTTTGCAATTCCTTGATTGCTTCAATGGATGTTTCTTTGATTTCATCGGCAATTGCCATAACAGCTAATGCTTTTTTATCATCAGCAAACCAAATTACAGTTTTGGCTTCTGCTAACCATTCTGATGCATTTAGTTCCAGATTTTTATCTATTGATATATTATTTTCTATGAGCAGTTTTTGGTTACCAATAAAATAATTTTGACCTTTAAAATCTGCTTTAACTCCTTTGCCGGTAATACTTTCGATATGATGGATTGCAACTGTATTTACATCTTTATAAAAATGGACAACCGCTTCCGCCAATGGATGTTCCGATTGTTTTTCAATGGTTAACAAGATCTGTTTTAAAATTTCTGTTTCCTCAGTCCAAACAACATTGGTTACAGCAGGTTTTCCTTTTGTAATAGTTCCTGTTTTGTCTAAAATTATTGCGTCGATTTTCTTTGCTAATTCTAAACTTTCGGCATCTTTAATTAAAATTCCTTGTTCTGCACCTTTTCCAACTCCTACCATAATTGCGGTTGGAGTAGCTAAACCTAACGCACACGGACACGCAATAACCAAAACAGTTACTAAGGCTAATAACCCTTGTGTGAATCCATCTTGTCCTCCAAAAATTATCCATACTATTAGTGATAAAATGGCAATTCCAATGACAATCGGAACAAAAATACTAGCAATCTTATCTACCATTTTTTGCACTGGTGCTTTACTACCTTGAGCATCTTGAACCATTTTTATAATTTGGGAAAGCATCGTATCAGCACCTACTTTTTCAGCTTTAAATTGGAAACTACTTTTCTGATTAATTGTTCCGGAAAATACTTTGTCATTTACTTCCTTTTTTACGGGAATGGGTTCACCGCTTAGCATACTTTCATCAACAAAAGAACTTCCTTGAACCACTATACCATCTACAGCTACTTTTTCACCGGGTTTTACTAAAATTGTCATTCCTACGGTAACTTGTTCGATTGGTAATTGAGTTTGTACATTCTCTTGATTGATTATTGTGACTGTTTTAGGTTGTAAACCAATTAATTTTTTAATTGCTGATGATGTATTCCCTTTTGCATTTTCTTCTAATAGCTTTCCTAAAAGAATAAAGGCGATGACTACTGCTGCAGCTTCAAAATAAACGTGTGCATGTAATCCTTTTGAATGCCAATAATTTGGAAAAAGCGTGTTGAACACACTAAAAATGTAAGCCACTCCTGTACTCAACGCCACTAAAGTGTCCATATTTGCTGAACGATGCTTTAATTGTTTCCAAGCATTGATGAAAAAATCTTTACCAAAACCAATAATTACAGGTGTTGCTAAAACCCACATGATATAATTTGCATAGGGAATATTCATAAAAAACATAGCAATTGCAACCAATGGCACAGACAGAAGTATAGCACCGAAAGTTCTGATTTTTAACTGCTTCTGCTTTCTATTATGAATATCCTCTAAGGTTTCCTGATTGACATCACTTTGATTTAAGAATAAATCGTAACCAATACTTTGGATTGCTTCACGCATTTTTTCTAATGAAACCAAACTTGGAATATATTCAACTTTAACTTCTGCTGATGCATAATTAACGGAAGCAGCTACAACACCCGGTAAAAATTGAATTACACTTTCCACGCTTACTGCACAAGAAGCACAAGTCATTTGAAGTACAGGTATTGTTTGAGTTGTTGTTGAAACATCATAACCCAAGTCACGAATGGCTTTAACAGCATCTGGAATCGCTATCTCAGGCTTTTCGGATTCAATTACGGCTTGTTTATTATTTAATTCTACTTTATGACTAGTAATACCTTCAACTGATTGTAATCCTTTGTCAACAATCATAGCACAATGTTCACTTTCAACATTTTCCAATGGTATTGCATACGAATGTGATTTTTCTGTTTTCATCTTTATCTTATTTATAATGCAAAGTTCTGTTGAAAAACCGGTTATGATTTGTAGAATTATGGTTATGATTTACACAATTTATAATTTATCAATTTGAGTTCTTTTGGCGACTTTTATTTGTTTGAAATAACTCGGTGTAAATCCGGTTACTTTTTTGAATTGATTGCTTAAGTGTGCTACATTACTGTAATTTAGCATATCTGCAATTTCGCTTAGGCTTAATTCATCATACATGATTAGTTCTTTTGCTTTTTCAATTTTTAGGTTGATAAAGTATTTCTCGATACTTATTCCTTCTACTTCAGAAAATAAATTACTCAATTTACTATAATCCTGATTTAGATGTTCAGCTATATATAATGACAAGTTTTTACTTAAATCAGCATTTTTGTTTTGCGTAACATCAATGAGAAGTGCTTTTATCTTTTCGATAATTCTACTTTTCTTATCATCGATTAATTCAAAACCAAATTTTTCTAATGCTTCTTTAATTTGTTTTTTTTGATCAGGTTCAATGTCGGTTTCGAGTTCAATTTCGCCTAAGTCAATGACATTTGCTTTGAAACCTAACTTTTCAATTTCTGTTTTCACGACCCATTTGCATCGGTCACAAACCATGTTTTTAATGTATAGTTTCATTGTTAAAAGGTTGTTTTAATTGAACCACAGCTTAACATTTCAGAACCATAATATGGGTTTCTTATTTCTTTTGTTTCACTAATCCAAATAGCCCCTTTGCCTTCATTTGCCATTGGACAAAAATCTTGATATAATTTTTGTTTACTCCCAAACTGTTTTGCTAAATCATTTATGTCTTTGCTTAGCGATACAAGATGTTCTCTTTGGTAGTCAATTTTATTTGAATTATCACCAATATGTTTTGTGTGTTCTTTCGCATCTTGAATAATATCTTGAAGATCTTTTCTTAATTTGATGTCCACTGAAGAAATATCTGTAGTATTTAATGTTTTTAACAATAGCTTCGCAGATGTTGAAGCATTTTTGGCATTATCCTCTGTTAAAGCATTTTTAAGTTTTAAATAATCACTAATGATTTTGGAAGTCGAAAAAGAATTAGCTGTTTGAGAAACTTGTGTGTTTTCCTTAACTTTAGTTGCTTGTGTTGTTGCTGTATCTTTATGTTCGTGAGCTTCATCATTGTGATTGGATGTAGCTTCTTTTTGAGCAACCGGTTCGGTTAATTCCATACCACATTTTGAGCAGTCTTCTCCTTTTTTTCCAGTAACTTCTGGGTGCATTGGACATGCAAATATCTCGTTTGAATTAACTGAAGTATTATTGTGTTTTTCTTTAGTTTTATGATTACAAGAAACTAAAGTGATTGCTAAAAAGGCAGTTAAAAAAAGTGTTTTCATGTGTATGTTTTTAAAATTATTTTTTACGCTTTAAATCGAAAAAAGTATAATAGAGGTTGAAATAAAATCCATTTGGAGCTGACCTGACCATTGAACTCATTAATTCATGACGATAGGCAAAATCTACACGAGCTTGACTATTGAAAATAAACTGTATTGCAGGAACTACATCTAAATAGGATTTACCATTTTCATTAATAGTTTGTCCGACAAATTCAACCATTAGATTAATGTTCGTTTGTTTAAAACTGGTGTACGTTTTAGGATACATTAATTTACCAAATGACAGCGTATAATTTGTTGCATTATCACCAAGGTTGTCTGGAAAAGGATAGCTAGGTTTGTTGTCTAATGCTTTCTCAAAACTTACTGATGAACTAATTGCTACTTTTTTTATCAATTTAGTTGCTATAATTCCTGCTTCAAAACCGGTATTGTGACCTAGTATGTCTATTTGTTCTTGGTGAATGTCTGCATTGTTAAAGCTATACCTACCATAGGCAGCCATTCTAAAATGACTGTTTAAATCATCTGTAGAATAAAAGCGATATTTAGCCATAAAACTTCCTCCTTCAGTAACCAATTGATTACTTCTATTGCTTATGAAAGCAGAACCCCGAAACATTAAATCTTTATTAAAACCATACGTGACTTCAGGCATAAAATGGTAATTGTAGCCTGATTGAAATTCTTCCTTGAAAAGAGATTGCATCACATTAACGGCAAGCGAATTTGCAGGAACATTACTAGCGGGATCCGTTACCACAAACAGCTCTTGTGCCTCGGTATTTTGAAAATACATTGCGACAAGAATTAAAAAAATCCTCTTCATTACTTAACAATTTTAATGTGAAAATCATCTTCATTGTTAGCCGAGTAGGTAGCAACATCCTTGTTTGATTTAGAAAGTTTTTTGAACTCTTTTTCAGTTACATAGCCCTTATCTAACACTTGAAATTTAATATCACCCGATTTATTTGAATTGCTATCCATCAAAATATAGGAACCATTAGCAATGGTTTCCGATTTTGCAGTTATAATTAAGGAACCTATGAAGAAACCTGCATTTTCTACTTTATCCTTAAAAGATTTTGGACTTAAATTATTGCCTTCATTTAATGTTACTGTAAATGTGTTTGTGTTTAAGTCGGTTTCTACATAAGCCACTTCGGGCATGCTTTTTAACTGCTTATTTATTGCATTGGAGCACATTGAACAAGTTAAACCCGTTGCTCTTATTTCCGCTTTTATAATTTGTGCATTACTTTTAAGTGAAAACATTAAAATTATTGATGCGATTACTATGTATGCTTTATTTATTTTCTTCATCGTATTTTTTATTTTTTAATTAATTTGGTTATTTCTTCCTCTGTAGGATTGGTTGCAATTAAAATACCTTCAGGACTAAATAAGAATTTAGATGGTAATTCCTCCACGCCAAATAGAACAGCTGTGTTCGAATCAAACCCTTTGGGATCAATTAATTGGGTGAACTTTATTTTGTCTTTTTCGATGGCTTTTAGCCATTTATTAGCGTCTGTATCGATGGATATTCCAATGATTTCTATCTTATCAGGACTAATTTCACTATAGAGTTTTACTAATTTTTTATTACCTAACCGACACGGACCACACCATGATGCCCAAAAATCTATGAGTATATATTTTCCTTGAAATGATGTTAAGTTCACGTCACTATTTCGACTGCTTTTTAGTTTGATAGCGGGTAATTTGTCTCCAACTTTTATTTGTGCATTTACTATAAAAGTATTGGCCATTATGAAAAATATAAAAAATAGCTTTTTCATTTTACTTATTTTATAGTTTCTACCGTTTTACCACAACTCAACATCATTGACCCATAATATGGATTTTTTACAGCGTTTTCCTTGCTTAACCAATTGGCACCTTTTCCATCGTTATACATTGGGCAGAATTGATAGTAAATAGGTGATTCATATTTAGCTACTTTCATTAGACTGTACATATCTTTTGATACATTTGAAAAATGTTGACGTTGCTGTTTAATGTCTTTGCTGTCTCCAATCTGTTTTACATCTTCTTTTATTGAACTGAGAACTTTCATCCAAACCATGTGAACATCCATTTCAAGTTTGTCCATTTTGATGGTATTTACAGCATTCAAAAGTTCATTTGAAGCTGAAGCGGCTCTAGTTGCATCTGAGGCAATTAATGCATCTTTTACTAGAAAATAATTTTCGAATACTGCTTTCAATTGATCTTCATTCTCTGCCACGACGTTGGCTGATTCAGAATGATTACTATGACTAGCATTTACTTCGGTAGTCGCTATCCCGATTTCTTCCTTAACAGGAACTTTTGCCACTCTTTCATATTGACAGCATCCATGAAGATTGTTATATACATCATCCGGAGCAAGAAATTTATCACTATCATATCCTGCCAGGGCAATTCTTTTTAGAATTTCATCCTGGTTTGTTTTTTTTGTGTCATAAGTTAAAGTAGCCATTTGAGTATCTTGATCCCAATCTACTTTAGCTATTTTCTTGATATTACCTGTTTTTTCTATTGTTGTTTTACACATGCCACAATTACCGTAAATTTTAACTGTCTCGGTTGTAGCATTCTTAATTTGTGCATTTGTTGTAGTTGATAGCAATACACAGATTACTATCATTATGTTTAAAAATGAATTTTTCATTTTAAATGATATTTGATCAAAGCGAGTACTTTAATTAGTTAATAAAAATAATTTTTAATGAATTACAGTTGATGTAAAGGCTATCACATCATTATTAGTGATGTAGCATAATTTATAACTGTATGAATTTGTATATGGATAGCAAAAAAGGCTATCTTTTTGACACACTTTTGGCTGTCAAAAAATGAATTTAGCTTATTTTAGGAATTAGCCAAATAGAGTAAAAACCATCTGAAATAGACGGTGAAGCGTTTGGAAAATTAACTTTTTCTACAGTAGTGAAGTTAAAAACACGGGGCTCAAAATTAATTTCTGGTAAAAAACTAACTGTTGGAGTGGTGCAGGTTGATGCACATCCGCAAAGAGAGTTATCGCAATTGCCATTACATCCTTTGCTTTCTCCGCTATTGGAATTATCGCTACAACAACAATTATTTTTTTCTGTTTTGGAGCAAGAAACCTCTGTTCCACAACATTTTTTTGAACTCTTGACACCACATGCAATAGCATTATTAGGTATAAAGAGCATACCTATAAATAAAACTACTATAATGTGAAATTTTTTCATTATTAAATCAAAACATCACAAAAGTACATAGTTTTAAATCAAATTCAACTAAGAATTTGTTAAAACCATTAAGCTATTTCACTTTTATTGTTATTTGTTTTAAGAAGTTTATCTTTCAAAACCTTCATATCTTCGCTTACTTTTTTATCTAAAACTTTAGCGTAGTGTTGGGTAGTACGAATGTTTTTATGGCCAAGCATTTTGCTGACTGATTCAATAGGTACGCCATTTGTAAGTGTTACAGTAGTAGCAAAAGTATGTCTGGCGATATGGAAAGTAAGTTCTTTATCGATCTCGCAAATATCGGCTAGTTCTTTCAAATAAGCATTCATTTTTTGATTGGATAGAATAGGGAGGAGCTTCCCTTCATTTTTACATTGTTGATGATTTTCATATTTATCAATAATCATTTGGCTAACCGGTAGAATTGGAATCCTAGAGGGACTTTCTGTTTTTTGTCTTTTTGTTGAAATCCATTTTTCGCCATCTATGCCGATGATTATATTTGAGTTCGTTAGATTATAAACATCAATGTAGGCTAACCCGGTAAAACAGCTAAATAGGAACATATCTCTAACCAATTCCAGCCGTTTGATTTTAAATTCTTTATTGAGAAGTAATTCAATTTCTTCCTGGGTTAAATAGACTCTTTCAATTTCTTTTACTTTTCCTTTGTAATTTAGCAATGGGTCTCTTTCTAACCATCCGTTTACATAACATTGTTTAATTATTTTTCCAAAATTCCGGATGTATTTAATTGTAGAATTGTTGTTGCATTTCTTTGTATTTCGTAGGAAGAAATCAAAGTCATTTATAAATGCAATGTCAACCCGCTTAATTGAAATGTCGTTTAGATTGTATTGAAATTTTAGAAACTCTTTAGTATGACTTAGTGTTGTTTCATACTTTTTGAAAGTATTATTGGCAAAGGTAGAACCAATTAATTCTTTCATTCGCTTGTTATGATCTTCAAAGATTAGAATGAGTTGCCGTTCTTTTTCCTCAACACCAAGAAATTTGTTTTTGAAAGTTTGTGCATTAATATCCTGATTATTATTAATCATCCAATTTTCAGTTTCATATACTTTGCTTCTGAGAATATCAAGATGACTGTTTATTAGCCTTGCTTCTTCATTAGTTCCTTTAATTTTACCTGCAGAAGCATTCCATTTTGATTTTTCTACAAATTTTGATGTGCTTAATTCTATTCTAGCACCGTTGATTGTGATTCTTTGATAAATAGGAACTAATCCGCTTTTAGTTGCTTTAGAACTTTTCACGAAGAAAAGTATTGACAGTTTATGTTTCATTTTGTGGTGACCAAATTATGTTATCAAATTACTTTTTTATTCTTTTCAATACAAGATGTTCATCTTTTGAACTGGTTGCTATCATTGGGCTGACAAGAAATTCGGTGTCCCTAAAATTGAATTTTTTGTGGGTCACCGATTTTAGCACCGATGAAAAACGATTTATTGAATAATTTGAAGAGTAGTAAAAACAAAAAACCCTGCAAATCATACGATTTGCAGGGTTTTAGTTTAAAATGTAAGTAATAATGTGGAGTCGGAGAGAATCGAACTCTCGTCCAAACAAGCAACCAAAAAGCTTTCTACGCGTTTATCCTCTGATTGGGTTTTCGACAAAAAGCAAGGCCAAAGGCAGCCACTTCTTGCTTAGCTTTATAGTTGTCAGAAGGGATTTAAAGCTTTACCCGTCCTAGGTTTATTTTTACAGTTCTCCTTAATCAAACGCCACAAACCAAGGCTTTTGAGGAGAATCCAGCTTTCCTACCTAGTAGGAACGAGGCAAATCTTACTATAATTCAGATTAAGCAGCTAAAGCGTAATTATTTTCGCCGTTTATAAGTTGTGAACCTTGATATTTACGAGCCAAATGTCCAATGCTCGACGTGCTTACCGTTTAGTTCCACCCGCTGTCAAAACCGGTCGACCCCATTTTTTCTGTTTTCTGTTATCCGTTGTCTGTTATCAGTTATCAGTTATCGGCAACACACAACTTAAATCAAAAACCAGACCACAAATATACATGAAAAATTGTCATAAATAAAACTTGTCTAAATAAATCAGAAATGTTATATTTGAAACAATTTTTAAAAATTGCTATAAAAATATCACAAATGACATTCGGAATCATCAAAGAACGCAAAAATCCGCCAGACAGAAGAGTTGTTTTTACACCCGAAGAATTGGTTCGGTTACAACAACAATTTCCTGAGGCAAAAATAAAGGTAGAAGCATCAGATATTAGGGTTTTTCCTGATACAGATTATGTTGCCGTAAGAATTGAAGTGACTGAAGATCTTTCTGATTGTGATGTTTTACTTGGTGTTAAAGAAGTTCCTGTGGATGCTTTAATTCCCAATAAAAAATATTTTTTCTTTTCGCATACAATCAAAAAACAAATACATAATCGAAAATTATTGCAAGCTGTTTTAGACAAAAATATCGAATTATATGATCATGAAACAATTGTGGATGATCAAAACCGTCGCTTAATTGGTTTTGGTCGCTATGCCGGAATTGTTGGAACTTATAATGCTTTTCGCGGATTTGGAATTAAATTTGAACTTTTCAATATACCTAAAGCCGAAACATTGAAAGGTAAAGAAGAACTAATTTCAAAATTAAAAAGACAAGTTTTACCTCCAATTAAAATTGTGCTCACCGGAAAAGGAAAAGTTGGAATGGGAGCCAAGGAAATTTTAGACGGAATGAAAATTAAAGAAGTTTCAGTTGAAAATTTCCTTACCAAAAATTATTCAGAACCGGTTTATGTCCAAATTGATGTGTTGGATTACAACAAACGAAAAGACGGAAAAGTTTTGGATAACCAAGATTTTTATACAAATCCAAAAGAATATGTTTCAGATTTTGAACGTTTTACCAAAGTTTCTGATGTTTTTATTACTGGTCATTTTTATGGAAATGACTCTCCTTATATCTTGACGCAAGAAATGCTCAAAGCTAAAGATTGTAAAATTAAAGTGGTGGCCGATATTTCTTGTGATGTAAACGGCCCAATCGCTTGTACTATCAAAGCTTCAACGATTGCAGATCCGTTTTTTGGCTATTTACCTTATGAGCATAAAGAGGTGTCTTACACTCATCCCGGTTCAATAATGGTTATGAGCGTAGATAATTTGCCATGCGAATTACCAAAAGACGCCAGTGAAGGTTTTGGTGAAATGTTCATGGAGCATGTTATCCCGGCTTTTTTTAATAATGACAAAGACGGAATTCTTCAACGTGCAAAAATTACCGAAAATGGTAAATTAACACCTCGATTTTCGTATTTACAAGATTATGTAAATGAAGGTTTAGTTACCACAAAGTAGATTGCATTTAACAGTAGTGTTTAAGTCCGAATAGTTTTTTACATTTGAGAAATATTAACTACTGCATGAAATTGAAATTTCAGTTTTTGTTTTTTCTTTTATTTTCTTTGAATATATTTTCACAGGAACTGCTACCTTTTGTCGAAAATTTCACAAAATCCAATTACAACGGCGACAACCAAGTCTGGAGCGTTACGCAAGGAAAAGATAACGCCATGTATTTTGCCAATAATCATTATTTTTTACGTTATAATGGTGTGAAATGGGAGCGTTATTCGTTGCCAAATAAAACCGTAATTCGTTCGGTTTTTGCTCATAATGAAAAGATATACTGTGGTTCCTATAACGAATTTGGTTATTGGAAAAGAGAAAATGGAATCATGCGGTATTATTCACTTACCAAAGATAAAGATTTTTTTAAAGACACTTCTAAAAATGAAGAAATTTGGAAAATTTTTGAATTAAACGGTACTATTTATTTTCAATCGTTTAACGAAATTTTTATTTATAAAAACAATTCTATAAAACGAATTGAAGTTCCGTTTTTGATTTCGTATTGTTTTGTAATCGATTCGAAAATATATGTTGCTTCGGTTAATAGAGGTGTTTTTGAATTTGATGGAAAAAATTTCACGTTCATAAAAAAGTGGGATGCAGTTCTAAATAATGTCATTCACGCTATCGCAAAAAACAACAATGAAATTTATATTTTTACTTTAAAAAATGGTGTTTTTGTTGAAAAAAACGGAAGATTACAGCCTTGGAGTCATCCCATCAATGAAGCTTTAAAATCGGAAGTAATTATAACTGCCAAATTTTATCAAGACAATAAATTGGTCATAGGAACTGCTTCAAAAGGAGTGTATATTGTTCAAATGGATTCCGGCGAATTTATTAATATAAATCGCAATAATCGACTTTCTAACAACTCGGTTCTCAGTATTTCAGTAGACAAGGAAAATGATATTTGGCTGGGTTTAGATAATGGTATCTCACACATAGAAATAAACTCACCTTTCCGAATTTTTTCTGATAACACCGGTGAATTAGGAACAGTTTATTCTATAGCAGCAACCCAAAATGGATATTTATTAGGTTCAAATCACGGTGTTTTTACCTATGAAAATAAAGTGTTAAAAATTGTGCCTAATTCTCAAGGACAAGTTTGGAATGTAAAGAAAATAGAAGATAATTTTGTAATAGGCCACAATGATGGTACTTTTTTATATGATTTTAAATCATATAGAAAAATAAATCCTTTAAATGGCGGTTGGCAATTGAAAAAAGATCTTTTTCATGATAGATATATTCAAGCAAATTACCTTGGATTAGCTTTTTTTGACAATAAGAATGATTTTTCAAACTATAAGCGTCTCAACACAGAATATAGACCATTTAAAGATTTTGTACAAACTGGTCAGCATGAAATTGTAGCATCGGATAGTTATCGCGGACTTTTTAAGATTAAATATGATGAAAGCCTTGAAGTGATTTCGTATCTTAATTTAACTGAAAAAAATAATATTAAAAGTGATTTTGGTGTAAAAATATTCAAGTATAAAAATGATGTTTTATATTACATTAACTCAGAATGGTATTATTTGGATGGTGTAACAGATTTACTAAAAAAACACGATTTATTCAATCAAAATTTTAAAAATATCAGTGAAGTAATTCCGATTGATGATGCAAGTTTTGCCATTTTAAAAGGAGGATTGTTTTATATTATAAATCAATCGAACGATCATTTTTCATGGAAGTTGATTCCGAAAAAATATTATGAAGGAAAAATAATCAATCAAGAAACCAGAATTTTTAAATTTAATGAACAGTATTTAGTTAATCTTGACGATGGATTTTTGCAATTTGAATCAAATAAAAATAATTTTATAAATCAAAAAGTAGAGATTGAAGCTTATTTTAATGGAAAAATTTTAGATGATGAAGCAAAAATTCCTAATAACCAAAGTTTGACTTTACATTTTGTGTCCGACTATTTTGGAAATAAAAAATCGACTTTATTTTACAAATTAAATAATCAAGAATTAGTGCCATTAACAGATGGTAAATTGATTTTAAATAATTTATCAAGCGGAAATAATAGTATTGAAGTCTATTTTACAAACGGATATGAATACGTTAAAACCAATGAGTTTTCCTTTACTGTTTTAAAGCCGTGGTATCTTTCAATTTGGATGATAATTCTTTATTTTGCGATTGTTGGCGGAATTTTGTTTTTATATTATCGATGGAATAAAGTGCGATATCAAGAAAAAATTAAGCTAAAAGAAGAAGAACTGAAACACCATCGCCAGATTATGGAATTGGAAATGGAAGCAGAAAATAAACTTAAACTGCAAGATTATGAAAAGCATATTTTAGAAATGCAAGTTCAATCCAAAGCTTCGGAAGTTGCCGGAAAATCACTTTCTATTGCCAAACAATCGGAAATGATTGAAAGTATTCAACGCATTTTGGAAGAAGAGAAGAATATCAATACTGTTAAAACAAAGATTAAGAAAGCCATCAAATCCAATGCAATTAATCAACGTGAATGGGAAAATTTTGAAAAAAATCTTATTCAAAGTCATGAAGAATTTGTACAAAAATTAACCAACACCTATCCTGAATTAACTTCAAAAGATATCAAGCTTTCAATCTATTTGCGAATGAATCTGTCTTCAAAAGAAATTGCACCTTTAATGAATATTTCCTATCGAGGTGTGGAATTGCATCGTTACCGACTCCGTAAAAAGATAAAATTAAATCAGGAAGAAAGCCTATCAAGATTTATGATTAATTTATAAACGACATTCTTTAAATGCATAAATTATAATTTTTTCATATATTTTTTATCAAATACACAGCTCATCACTACTACATCATTTGTATTTTAATTGATGTACTAATTTTAAAAAATTAACATTTTATTGCATTGATAGTTAATTGATTAATATTTTATTTTAAGTAATTGATGTACTCATGTAGTGTAGTTTTTAGGATTAACTATAACGTTTTAGTTTGTATATTCGTGTAAACAAAACTTAAATGATTTAACATGAAAAAAATTTATTTATTAATGCTTTCATTTTTATTTCCATTGATTTCATTTGCTCAAGAAGTCAGTGGTACAGTTAAAGATGAAACAGGTGTCCCCTTAGCAGGAGTGAACATTCAAAATTTAACATCAAGTAAGTATACTACTACTGATTTTGATGGAAATTTTATAGTTACTGCGGCCGGAACCGATCAGCTTAAATTCACAATGATTGGTATGTCTGATTTAGTAATTTTAGCTTCTCAAGCATCCAGTGTCATCATGAAAACCGAAGTAATGCAGTTGGATGATGTTGTCATGATTGGATACGGTTCAGCAAAAAAACGTGATTTAACAGGTTCAATCGTAAAGATTTCAGGTGATGAAGTTGCCGAAAGACCAAACACAAACCCAATTAACTCTTTACAAGGAAAAGTAACCGGATTAACGATTGTAAATTCAGGAACCCCTGGTGCTGAGCCAGACATTAGAATTAGGGGTACTGCAAGTTTATTTCAAACAAAACCTTTGTATGTTGTAGACGGAATTTTTAACGATAATATCAGCTATGTAAACCCAAGTGATATTGAATCAATAGAGGTTTTAAAAGACCCTTCTTCTCTTGCTGTTTTTGGTGCTAAAGGTGCAAACGGTGTAATCATCGTAACTACAAAAAGAGCTAAAGTAGGTAAAACAACTATTAATTACAATACTTCAATAGGCTTAAAATCAATCACAAACAAACCTGAATTAACTAACGGTGAACAATTTAGAACCTTGTATGATCAACAAAGAGAGAATCAAGGAGCGGGTTTATATCCTTATTATAATCTTTTCAATGCAAATACAGATTGGATTGATGAAATTTCGAATGATAGTGCAATTATTAATATTCACAATTTATCTATTTCCAACGCTACCGAAAAAAATAAATTTTATTTAGGATTAGGTTACGTTAATGAAGAAGGTTTAATAATCAATGAATTATACAAAAAATTTACTTTCAATTTAAATAATGAATTGAAACTGAATGATAATATTAAGATTGGAGTAGGGCTTAATGGTTCAGATGAACGTTTACCAAGATTGTATAACTTTTCTTCAGCAATTAATGCCACACCAATTGTAGCTCCGTATAACAATGAATTAGGTATTTATAATCAATTACCAATTGATATTGGTGGAGCACAAATTGGTAATCCATTAGTGGAAGCTGAAGCAAAAAAGAATACACAAATCAATAGATTGACCCGTTTTGTAGGTAATATTTTTGCTGAAATTAGAATTATTGATAACTTAAAATTAAGAGGTGCTTATTTAGCAGACGTTGGCTATTCCAAAGGTAGAGGCTATACACCTGTTTTTAATATTTATACCGCAGAAACAGATGAAACAACATTATACGCTAGTAATGCTTTAACCGGTGTTAATCAATTTAAAAACGATAGTCAAAAATTACAACAAGACCTATTGTTAAGCTACGATAAGGAATTTGGAAAACATGGTGTTTCAGCCTTAATAGGATATACTCGTTATGAAGAATATTTTAGCGGAGTAAGTGGTTCTGTAAGACAAAAAGCTCCAAGTTATAATGATGAAGGTATAGATGTAAATGCAATTCCAAACGATCCAAGATGGTGGTACTTGAATGTATATCCTTATGGAGATCTTACCACAAGATTAGCAAATTCTGATCAATGGGATAGATCTACAGTTTCTTATTTAGGAAGAATTTTATATAATTATGATAGTAAATATATGTTAAATGCTTCTTATAGAAGAGATGGTTCTTCTGAAGTTAGACAATGGCAAAATTTCTGGTCAATTGGAGCAGCTTGGGAAATAACTAAAGAAGCTTTTATGGCCAATCAAAAAGTATTTGATTTCTTAAAACTTAAAACTTCTTTTGGGCAATTGGGTAATCAATTTACTTCGGTGCATTATCCTACTTATCCAAACTACGTTAACGGTTCAAGTGCTGTTTTTGATGATCAATTAGTGCCTGCTTATATATTAGAATACCGTAACAACCCTAATTTAAAATGGGAAACAGTTACTTCTAAAGAATTTGGTATTGAATTAGCAACATTTAATAATAGATTAAGTTTTGAGGCAAATTATTATGATAAAACTACAGAAGATTTACTAACATTTGTTCAGTTAGGTAGTGAAAGATTTTATGTTAATGCCGGTGAAATAGAAAATAGCGGTATTGAACTTGCTGCTTCATGGAAAGATAGGCTAAATGATGATTTTAGTTATTCATTTTCCGGAAATTTAACGACAGTTAGTAATAGAGTTAATTCTGTATATGAAGATGGTTATGAAATATTTGATGGACCAACTATTCTAAGTGCAGGAAACCCAGTAGGAGCTTTTTATGGTTATGTGGTAGAAGGAGTTTATCAAACTTATGCAGATATTCTTAATTCAACTCCAAGTACTTTAGGAGCATATGATGTTGGTGATTTAAAATTTAAAGACATCAATGGAGACGGAGTAATCGATGCAAATGACAGAACAAAAATTGGTGATCCTACGCCTGATTTTACCTACGGAATTTCTACAAATATTGATTACAAAGGTTTTAGCTTATCAGTAGATCTACAAGGTGTTTACGGAAATGAGATTTGGAGAGATTGGGGTAACGGTTCAACGTTTGCTCAATTTAATTATAGAACAGACCGTTTAGGAGCATGGAACGGACCGGGAACTTCAAACTGGGAACCTCGTTTGAATGACGCATCTGGATATAATACAAATAACCGTTCAACTTATATGATTGAAGATGGTAGCTACATGCGATTGAGAAATGTTCAATTAACATACAGTTTTAATCAAAATTTAGTAAGTAAATTAAAAATTGAGAGCTTAAAATTATACCTCAGTGCACAAAACATGGTAACATGGTCAAAAAATTCAGGCTTTTCTCCTGAGGCAGGTGGCTCTCCAACAAAATTTGGAATTGATACCGGTGGATATCCTGTTCCTGCAATTACAACTTTAGGCTTAAACGTTACATTCTAAAAAAATAGCATTATGAAAATAAAAACAATTTTAAAATCTTCGTTGTTTATTGCCTTATCATTAGTGATGATTACAGCATGTAATGACGATGAATTCTTAGACAGAAAACCTTTAGGAACAGCAACAGAAGGTGATCTTACTGCCGGAGGTTTTGAAGAAAAAGCATTCGGTTTATACGGAATGTTAAGAACACAAGGCGGAATTGCAGATTGGACTAGGTATTGGTTTCAAAGCATTCGTTCCGATGATGCAGCCAAGGGAAGTACTTCAACAGATGCAGCGGCTTTTGGAGCAATTTTTGATAATTTTCAATATGCAGCAGCCGAGGGATTCGCAGCAGGTAATTGGAACGGACATTACAGCTTAATTTATGCGTGTAATGATTTAATTATAGATGTAGAAGAATCAGAAGCAACAGATGCAGGAAGTATCTCTAATAAAGCAGAAGCTATGGCTATTAGAGCATTTGCTTATTTTGAGTTACGAAGAGATTATGGAGAAGTGCCAATTATTACCAACAGAGTGGTGAATCCGAGTGATGGTGTAAAAGCAAAATCCACAATTGCAGAAGTTGATGCACAGATAATTAGCGATTTAACTTTTGCCAAAGAGAATTTACCCGTTTCTTGGCCTGCTCATCCGGGAAGAGCTACAAAAGGTTTTGCTCAAACATTGCTTGGTAAATTGTATTTGTACCAACAAAATTGGGCAGATGCATTAACAGAATTGACTGATGTGATGGGATATGGTTATACATTACATAATAACTTTTCAACCTTATTTTTTAAAGAGGGAAATAACTCAACAGAATCTGTTTTTGAAATTCAATTTTTACGTTTAGGAGGTGTCAATTATTCAAATAACTACTGGGAATCACAAGGTATTCGCGGTGCTGGAACGTGGGATTTAGGTTGGGGATTCAATGTGCCAACCCAAGCATTAGTGGATGCTTTTGAAACCGGAGACCCTCGAAGAGAAGCAACAATTTTGTTTGAAGGACAATCAGATGGTAGCAATCCTCCATTAGTATTACCTACAGGATTAGCTCAGCCGTATTGGAATAAAAAAGCTTA
Source organism: Flavobacterium sp. T50_26 (assembly GCF_057652995.1). Lineage (NCBI taxonomy): Bacteria > Pseudomonadati > Bacteroidota > Flavobacteriia > Flavobacteriales > Flavobacteriaceae > Flavobacterium > Flavobacterium sp. T50_26. Next base: position 10,422 of record NZ_JBYFCC010000027.1, on the reverse strand, counting down.
TACCCTTCCTTCTGAAAGAATCTTTTACGGTGAAAATAAAAACCATTGGGGCAACATTAAGGTTATTCGTTATGCCGATGTGCTTTTAATGGCAGCAGAAGCAGCAAATGAAACAGGTCAAACAGCATTAGCAACAACCTATATTAATCAAGTTAGAGCAAGAGCAAGAGGCAACAATGCTTCCGTTTTGCCAGACATTATATCTGCAGATCAATTGGTTGTTAGAAATGCAATCAAACAAGAAAGAAGAGTTGAATTTGCTATGGAAGGTGAACGATTCTACGATTTAGTTAGATGGGGAGATGCAACATCTGTTTTAGGCGGTTTAGGATATCAGGATAGAAATAAACATTATCCTATTCCATTAACAGCTATCGATCAGTCAGGAGGCGTTTTAGTTCAAAATCCAAACTATTAATAAACCAAGATATTGTCTTTCGTGATAATTTCTACAAAATAAATAAAATATGAAACATTTTAAAATTTCAATATTGAAAACAGGCCTACTTCTTTTTGGTATGTTTTCGCTTATTGCCTGTCAGGATATGGATCGTCCAGAATTAGGAGATTATCCCTTAGACGTTGGTAACTATACTCCATTAAATGGTGAAAAACTTTATGCAGAATTTGAGAACCAATTTTTCTTGAATTCTGTATCAGGAGCACCTGCAACAAAAGTTGGTGTTCCTGTATTAGGCGAACCTAAAGTTGGTGAGCATTCTCTTAAAGGTGCAACAGGTTCATATATTTCATATCCAATCACTGGAATGTTTACAGATGAATTAACCATTTCTTTTTGGTACAAAGTCAATGCATCTCCAGATAGATCAGGTTTGTTAGTAATTGGAAATCCAACTGCTTTTGAAATAAGCGGAGATGAAAGTAGAAAATATGGATTCCGACTATTTAGAGAAGGAAATGCTACATCTCAAACAATTAAATTAAACGCAGGTTTTGGAACAGGAGAATCATGGAACGATGGCGGAACTTTAACTGTTAATGATAGTTGGGTGTATATAACACTTACAATATCAACAACAGAATCCAAAATATATTTTGATGGAGTTCTTCAAAGAACCGCTACATTTTCCACTCCAATAAATTTCACTGACTGTAATAGTCTTGTAATAGGAGCAGGTGGACCAACGTTTTCTTATTGGGGACATAATTCAGATAGTAGCTTATATGATGAAGTCAGACTTTTTAATAGGGTTTTAACCCAAGAGGAAATTGTTGATTTGATGGATTAAATCCATCAGATTAAAAAAATTATTAATTAAATTACCTAACCTTGAATCATCATGATTTTATAAATAGGTTAGGTAATTTATATAATATTTCAACTAAAATAAAATGAAATTTACAATACTATTTTTTTCTTTAACACTACTTATTAATTCGTGCTCATCATCATCAAACATTGATAATGGTGACGAAGCAGCACCGTTATCCGAAAACGAAATTTTAGATCAAGTTCAAAAAGATGCTCTTATCTATTTTTGGGATTTGGCTCATCCAAATTCAAAATTAGCCCGTGAGCGGTACATTATTTCAGATCCTACTTTTGATCAAAATATCGTCACCACCGGCGGTTCAGCTTTCGGTCTAATGACAATAATTGTTGGTATAGAAAGAGGTTTTGTTTCCAGAACAGAAGCAGTTTCTCGTTTGCAAACAGCCTTAAATTTCCTAGAAAATGCCGATCGTTTTCACGGTGCATGGCCACATTGGATGAACGGAAATACTGGAGATGTTATTCCGTTTGGAGCCAATGACAACGGAGGTGATTTAGTAGAAACAGCCTTCTTATGTCAAAGCTTAATCACGCTAAGAGAATATTTTAAAAGCGGAAATTCCGCAGAACAAGCTCTTGCACAAAAAGCAGATGATTTGTGGAAAGGCGTAGAATGGGATTGGTATACTAAAGGAGAAAATGCACTTTATTGGCATTGGTCACCAAGCAATGGGTGGCTCATGAATTTTAAGTTAGAAGGTTACAACGAATGTTTGATAACCTATGTCTTGGCAGCCGCTTCACCAACGCATCCCGTGCAATCAGAGGCTTATCATCAAGCTTGGGCACGCAATGGAAATATTGTTCATGGAGGAAATCAGTATGGAATTCCGGTTATCTTAAACCACAATGGAGCTACTGGAACGGTTGGACCTTTATTTTGGGCTCATTATTCTCATTTAGGATTAGACCCAAGAGGCTTAACCGATCAATATGCAAACTATTGGGATTTGAATAAAAATCATTCACAAATAATTTATCAACACAGTATTGCAAACCCAAATAATTTTAATGGTTATTCCGATAAATGTTGGGGATTAACTGCCAGTTATACCAGAAATGCAGACGGCACAACGGGTTATACTGCTCATCAGCCAAATAATGATAAAGGAGTTATAACACCAACTGCAGCGTTGTCTTCATTTCCTTACACACCTGCAGAATCTATGAAATTTTTACGTTATTTGTATGATGAAAAAAAAGCAACACATGTTGGAATTGCAGGACCTTATGATGCTTTTTCTCCACATTATAACTGGGTAACGCAACGTTATCTTGCTATCGATCAGGGCACAATTGTTCCCATGATTGAAAATCATCGTACAGGATTATTATGGAATTTATTTATGCAAGCACCGGAAGTTAGAACCGGATTGCAAAATTTAGGTTTCGCTTCTTCCCAACACGGATTTTAAATTAAAAAGAATTATATAATGAAACACATAATAATTAGTTTAGTCGTATTGTTTTTTACACAAGGTTTTTCACAAACCGAGAGTGGGTCATTCACTACTGCTATCACAAAGCAATACGATTATAACTATTTATTACACAAACCAAAAAAATCAAGTAGTAAAAAACCGCTTATTATTTTTCTACACGGTTCCGGCGAAAAAGGAAACGATTTAGAAAAAGTAAAAGTTCACGGGCCTTTAAACTATTTGCAAAATAATGAATTAGATGCCTTTGTTTTGGTACCTCAATGTCCGCAAGAGACATATTGGGAATCAGAATCATTACACCAACTTATTCAAAAAGTTATAAAAGAAAATAATATTGACACGAACAGAATTTACCTCACCGGATTGAGCATGGGAGCTTGGGGAGCATGGAATTTAGCCTTTGCCCATCCCGAAACTTTTGCCGCTTTAGTGCCTATTTGCGGTTTTGTAGATCGAGTTCCAATGATTGAAAATTGCAAAATTGCCAACATTCCAACCCGAATTTTTCACGGTTTAATGGATGATGTAGTTGATGCAAATTATTCTATTACCATTTATAAAAAATTAAAAGGCTGTTCAAAAGATTTAGAATTAACACTTTTTGATGATGCCAATCACGACAGTTGGACCAGAGTTTACAACAACTCCGCAATTTACGAGTGGATGTTCCAACAGATAAAAAAATAAAACTATGCAATTAATAAAATCAATAATCCTTACGTTACTTATATCATCTTCTTTATTTGCCCAAAAAGCAAATAAAACCAAAGCTCCTGTTTCTAAATCGGAGTTTATTGAAGAATTAATTTCTAAAATGACATTAGATGAAAAAATAGGGCAATTAAATCTTCCCACTTCTGGCGATATTACAACCGGTCAAGCCAATAGTTCTAATGTAGCTAAAAATATAGAAGAAGGAAAAGTAGGCGGATTATTCAACATAAAATCTGCTTCCAAAATCAGAGAAGTTCAAAAAATAGCTGTTGAAAAAAGCAGATTAAAAATTCCATTACTTTTTGGAATGGATGTTATTCACGGATACGAAACTACCTTTCCAATTCCGCTTGGATTATCAAGTACATGGAATATGAATTTAATTGAACGCAGTGCTCAAATTGCTGCCAAAGAAGCCAGTGCAGACGGAATCAATTGGACGTTTTCTCCCATGGTTGATATTTCTCGCGATCCTCGTTGGGGAAGAGTTTCAGAAGGCTCAGGTGAAGATGCTTATTTAGGTAGTCAAATTGCCAAAGCGATGGTAAATGGATATCAAGGAAAAGATTTATCATTAAATACGACCATTTTGGCATGTGTAAAACATTTTGCTTTATACGGTGCACCGGAAGCAGGTCGAGATTATAATACCGTAGACATGAGTAGAATTCGAATGTATAACGAATATTTCCCTCCATACAAAGCTGCTGTGGATGCCGGAGTTGGTTCGGTGATGGCTTCATTTAACGAAATTGACGGAATTCCTGCCACCGGAAATAAATGGTTAATGACCGATGTACTTCGTAAACAATGGAAATTTAATGGTTTTGTTGTGACAGATTACACCGGAATTCCGGAAATGACCGATCACGGAATGGGTGATTTGCAAACCGTTTCAGCAATGGCTCTAAATGCCGGAATTGAATTAGATATGGTAGGCGAAGGATTTTTATCCACTTTAAAAAAATCGGTTAACGAAGGAAAAGTAACTGTTCAACAAATAGATAATGCTGTTCGTTTAATTTTAGGTGCAAAATACGATTTAGGTTTGTTTGAAGATCCGTATCGCTATTGCGATTTAAAACGTAATAAAACAGATATTTTCACACAAGCTCATCGTTCAGAAGCAAGAAAAACAGCTGCAGAATCATTTGTTTTATTAAAAAATGAAAAAGGAATTTTACCTTTAAAAAAATCAGGAACAATCGCTGTAATTGGACCACTAGGAAATAATTCAGTAAATATGCCGGGAACTTGGAGTGTGGCTACTAAACACGAAAGTGCTGTTTCATTGACCAAAGGAATGCAAGAAATTTTAGGTAAATCAGCCAAAGTAATTTATGCCAAAGGAAGTAATTTGGTCGCTGATGCCGCTTATGAAGAAAGAGCAACAATGTTCGGGAAAACATTAAACCGTGACAACAGAACCAAAGAAGAATTATTAAAAGAAGCCCTAGACGTTGCTGCTCAAGCCGATGTTATTATAGCAGCAATCGGCGAATCATCTGAAATGAGTGGTGAATCAAGTAGCCGCACCGAATTAGGAATTCCCGATGTTCAAAAAGAATTATTAGATGCTCTTTTAAAAACAGGAAAACCGGTTGTTTTGGTTTTATTCACAGGAAGACCTTTGGTTATGGTGGAAGAAAATCAAAAAGTTTCAACCATTTTAAATGTTTGGTTTCCGGGAACAGAAGCAGGTTATGCCATCACCGATGTATTGTTTGGCGACGAAAATCCATCCGGAAAATTAACAGCAACTTTTCCTAGAAGTGTTGGACAAATTCCAATTTTTTATAATCATAAAAACACCGGAAGACCTTTAGGAAATAAAGAAGGAAAGTTTGAGAAATTTAAAACAACTTACATAGATGAGCGTAATGAACCTTTATATCCGTTTGGATATGGATTGAGTTACACGACTTTTTCCTATTCTAATTTAAAAATTTCGGATACTAAAATGTCTCCTGACGGTAAAATTATTGCTTCTGTAGATGTTTCAAATACAGGAAATTATGACGGAAAAGAAGTAGTCCAACTTTACATTCGCGATATTGTTGGTTCTGTAACAAGACCGGTAAAAGAATTGAAAGGTTTCCAAAAAATACTTTTGAAAAAAGGTGAGAAGAAAACCGTTTCTTTTGAAATTTCAGTTGAAGATTTAAAATTTTATAATACTGATTTAGAATTTGTAGCCGAACCGGGAATGTTCGACGTTTTCATCGGAACAAATTCAAATACTACCGAAAAAGTACAATTTGAGTTAGTTAAATAATTGAGTTTTTGTTTACTTGAAAACCCTTTGAGCTTTTCAAAGGGTTTTTTTTAAATTTTTGAATATGAAAAACCTACATATCATATTATTTTTCTTGATGGGAATAACTTCTGCGTTTTCTCAACAAAAAACCTATTGTAATCCAATTAATGTGGATTATGGCTATTGTCCGATTCCAAATTTTGTTACACAAGGAAAACACAGAGCTACAGCCGATCCGGTGATTACATTTTTCAAAGGAAAGTATTATCTTTTTTCAACCAATCAATGGGGATATTGGCACAGTAGCGATATGTTGAATTGGGAATTTGTGTCGCGAAAATTTCTTCGCCCCGAACATAAGGTGTACGATGAATTATGTGCTCCTTCATTGTCATTTGTCAATGATACGTTGTTAGTAATTGGTTCAACACATTCTAAAGAATTTCCGTTATGGATGAGCAAAAATCCCGAAAAAGATGATTGGAAAGAATTAGTTCACAAGCACCAAGCCGGAGCTTGGGATCCGCAAATTTTTTGGGATCAGGAGAAAGATGAGGTCTATATGTATTACGGTTCAAGCAATTTATATCCGTTGTATGGCTTGAAATTGAATCGAAAAACATTTCAGCCGGAAGGTGAACCCGTTCCTGTTTTAGCATTAAATGATGATGAACACGGTTGGGAACGATTTGGCGAAAACAATGATAACACTTTTCTGCAACCTTTTACAGAAGGTGCCTTCATGACCAAACATAATAACAAATACTACTTGCAATACGGAGCTCCGGGAACCGAATTTAGTGGTTATGCGGATGGAGTTTATGTTGGAAATAATCCGCTTGGGCCGTTTGAATATCAACCACATAATCCGTTTTCGTATAAACCGGGCGGATTTGCAAGAGGAGCAGGGCATGGCGGAACGTATCAAGACAACAACAATCAATATTGGCACGTTTCCACGATTGGAATCTGTGTTAAAAATAACTTTGAACGCCGCATCGGAATTTGGCCATCCGGATTTGATAATGATGGTGTGATGTTCAGTAATACGGCGTATGGTGATTATCCCACCTTTTTACCATCTCAAAAGAAAAATCATCCAACTGAACATTTTTCAGGTTGGATGTTACTGAATTACAACAAACCAGTTCAGGTTTCTTCAACCTTAGGCGGATTTCAAGCTAATTTTGCTGTTAATGAAGATATTAAAACCTATTGGAGTGCAAAAACCGGTAACAAAGGCGAATTTATTGTTTCCGATTTAGGCGAAATGAGTACAGTGAATGCTATTCAAATTAACTATGCAGACCAAGATGCCGAATTAATGGGAAAACCTGATAAAACTAATGGTCATAAATACATTTTATATGCTTCAAACGATGGAAAAAATTGGAAAGTGATTGTTGATAAAAGCAAAAGTTCCAAAGATGTTCCGCATGAATACATTGAATTACAAACTCCAATAAAAGCACGATTTTTAAAACTAGAAAATCACGGTATGCCAACAGGAAAATTTGCGTTAAGCGGATTTAGAGCGTTTGGAAAAGGTTCTGGTGAAAAACCAAAAGAAGTTCAAAATTTTGTACCATTACGTTCTGCTCCAAAAATCAAAGGCGAACGCAGAAACGTTTGGTTCAAATGGCAACAAGAACCTGCGGCAGATGGTTATGTAATTTATTTTGGAAAGTCGCCGGACAAATTATACGGTTCCATCATGGTGTATGGCAAAAATGAATATTATTTTAATGGTTTAGATCGTTCAGATGTGTATTATTTCCAAATTGAAGCCTTTAACAATAACGGAATTGGTCCGAGAACCGAAATTAAAAAAGCAGAATAAAAAAGTATTCAAATTTACGCAATCGTTGTATTTTTTATAAAAATGCATTTATGAAAACGTTTTCGTTGATAACTATTTGTTCAAATTGTGAATTAGATTTTGACATAAATGTATATTTAAGGATTATTTCTCATAAAAATTATCAGTACTTTATTAAACAAGTGTTTTTTTTATGATTTATATAAATACTATTTTTAAACAACCTCATAACTAACCTTTTAACTAAACAAACCAAATGAGTCAAGAACAACAAACCAAGTGGGGACAATTCATTCCGTTAGTAACCGTTTTCTTCTTTTGGGGATTCGTGGCGGCGAGTAACGACATCTTAATTCCCGTTTTCAAAAAAGCATTCGATTTAACACAAGGGCAAAGTCAATTAGTTTCTGTCGCTTTTTATGTAGCTTACACAGTTGGATCACTAATTTATATGGGGATTTCGTATTTAACCAAAGGTGATATTATTAACCGAATTGGTTATAAAAATGCATTAGCTTTAGGATTAATAATTTCTGCTTTAGGAACATTATTGTTTTATCCGGCGGCAAATAATGGCTCATTTCCATTAATGCTTTCCGGTTTATTTATTGTGGGACTTGGTTTTTCATTACAACAAACAGTTGCAAATCCGTTAGCTATTTCGTTAGGACCCATTTCTACCGGTTCGCAACGTTTAACAATGGCTGGAGGAATCAATAATTTTGGTACAACAATTGGACCGTTGATTGTTAGTTTTGCCATTTTTGGTTCAGCAGCATCAGCCAATACTGATGTGAGTATTGAAAGTGTAAAAATTCCTTATTTAATTCTTGGTGCAGCGTTTATTTTAGTGGCTATTTTACTTAAATTTTCATCTATTCCTGACAAAGTTACTGAAGTCATTGAAATTGAAGATGAAACGCGTCCGTCCAAAAAATCAGCTTTGCAATATCCTCAGTTGATTTTGGGTATGATTGCGATATTTGTTTATGTTGGTGTAGAAGTTTCAACTGCCAGTAATTTACCTGATTTTATGGAAAGCAAACTTGGTTTTGCCACCAAAGATATTGCACCATATGTTTCACTATATTGGGCTTCGTTAATGATTGGTCGTTGGACAGGTGCTGTTGAAGCATTTAGTGTTACGGCAAGTACTCAAAAAATATTGAAATTTTTAGCACCTTATATTGCTTTTGGAGTTTTCTTGGTTGTGAATGCCATCGCCAAAAGTGACTTAACTCCTTTTTATGTATATGCATTAGTAATTGTTGTTTTAATTGCTGCCGATATTGCCAGTAAAGGAAATCCTGCTCGAATGTTATTGATTTTTTCAACGTTAGGCATCATTTCTTTATTAATCGGAATGTCAACCACAGGAATGCTAAGTGTTTATGCTTTTACTAGTGTTGGGTTATTTTGCAGTACCTTATGGCCATGTATTTTTACTTTAGCCATTAGTGGTTTAGGAAAAAACACAAACCAAGGAAGTAACTTCTTAATTATGATGATTATGGGAGGTGGAATTGTAAGTTGGTTGCAAGGTGTTGTTGCTGATAAAACAGACATTCAGTTTAGTTATATAGTAGGTGTAGTTTGTTTTGTATACTTAGCATTTTACGCTTGGAAAGTAAGCGGAATTCTAAGAAATCAAGGCATTGATTTTGATAAAAAAGTGTCCGGAGGACATTAATTTATATTTGTTTTAAAGTTAAGAACCCGATAAGTGATTGTCGGGTTTTTTGCTTTTTACTTCAAGGCTGAAATTCTATAAAACATCCTCAAAATTCTGTAACAAGCTTTAACAACCTCAACTTTACCTTTACACCATAATCATTAAAATAAACAAATTATGAAAAATCGAAGTCTATTATTCGCCTTTGCATTAACTATCGGATTATTTGCCACTTCATGTAGTGATGACGATAACGAAGGTGAAACAATTGTCCCTCTAGCAGGGAAATGGAATTTAATGCAGGTGGGAACAGTAGTTGCAGGACAAGAAGTTCTAATTGATGCTCCTCAAAATGAAGAAGGATGTGCCGAAGATTACATGGATCTAAAAGTTAGTGATGAAGTTATTCTAGGAGATTATGATTCTACAGACGCTCCATGTGAATTAACTACCACTACTGGAGTTTACGTGCGATCGCACAATAACTTAACTACTGTTTTTGGCGATGTATCTAGAACGCAAGATATTATGAATCTTACAGTTACACAATTAAAGTTAAGAGATGCATCTGGTGCGATTGAAGTATATGAAAGAGACTAATTCTCTAAATTAAAAGTAAATCCTTCACGTTAAAGGGTTGAATGTAGAAACGGAAACACTTTGAGTAGTTGTTTCCGTTTTTTTTTGTAAAATTTATAATTAGTTTTGTTGTATTGAATAGGATTATTCTACACTAAAATTTGTAAACAACCCCATTTATGGCGTCAGGAACGTCATGCATGGGGTTGTTTACGTCAAATTTGGCGTCAAGGACGTCAAGGATGACATCACAGACGTCAAATTTGGCGTCAGGAACGTCAAGTTTGGCGTCAACAACGTAAACGATGACATCACGGACGTCAAATTTTGGGTCAGGAACGTAAACGATGGCGTTAACAACGTCAACTATGGCATCGCTGACGTTAAATTTGGCATCAATGACGTCAACGATGGCATCAAAGACGTCAAGTTTAACATTCGCTACACCAATGATGGGGTAAATAACGTCAAATTTGGGGTTTTTAGATTGTATAATGGTTTAGGCAAGAGGTAAAGGGTTGAAGTAGTTTGTAATTTTGATTTATAGATAGTTATATCCATATTATCCCGACACTATCCTAAAAAGTGTGTAAGTTTAAAAATAAAGGGGTTTGACTTTTTAATTAGAGTTGAACCCTTTTTTCA
>NZ_JBYFCC010000026.1:0-49405 GCF_057652995.1 Flavobacterium sp. T50_26 | reverse complement strand
ACAGTAGCATATTCTGCAATGTCTGTACTAGAAATTTGGAACACATAGTTTGACGTTTCTACTTCACGGAACTCATTAGTTAACGTATTAGTTAATCTAAAACGGTAACCTGTTCTAGCAACCCCATTTGGAACACTTGGTGATACTAAATCACCACGTAATACCTCATTAATAGCTGTTAGTGTTGCTCCGCAATTATTTGTACGCAATTGAGCTAAAACAACAGGACATCCGTCGTCTAAATTACCATTACAGTTTTGAAGAATGCCATCATAACAGATTTCTGTGGCTCCAGGATAGATAGTATCATCATTATCATTACAATCACCGCCTACTAATACGTATGTTGCACCAGGAGAATTACAGTTACTAACTAATGTTGAATCAACACCAAATCCATCTCCATCAGCATCAATGTACCAATCTAATGGCATACATAAAGTTGTTAATGAAACACTAGCAGGTGAAGAAAATTGATTTGTTTCTGTGTTAAATTGATATAACCAAAATGTGTAGTTTGTACTTGATGTAAGTCCACTAAGAACAAATCCAAAAGCACTTACTCCGCCTCCATCGCCTGGTGTATCACCAAAATTATATTCCGATGCAGTTGTTGGATTTGCAGGAGCTGTTGCAGTTGGTGAGTAAAACAATCTATAAACGATAGTTCCATTTACATTATTTGGACCAACAGCTAAAAATGCACTTGATGGTGTTGGGTTCATTGCCACAAGACCAACAGGTTGCGCAGGTGGAGGTGGAAATGAAAAATTAACAGTATAGGTTTGTTGTACAGATGTATCTTCTGCTGTAACAACAACAGTTGCACTACCGGGTAAAGCTGTTGCTTGAGTAATCACTGTTGAAGCAGCACCACTATTTGGTGTTGCAGATGTTATTTGTGGTATTTCAGTTGTACCAAATGGTATGTTATAGGTATACGTAAGTTGAGACGGATTAAAACCATCAACTGGAATAAAATCTACTTGTAGATCACTTAAAGTTGCATCTGTACTCACACCTGGATTATTCCAAAAGTAAACATTGTCCAGATAGATATCAATTGGAGTTGTACTTCCTGCACCATTGGCAGCAAATTTCATTTGAACAACATTATCCCATGTCATACCGCCAAAAGCACTTTTAGGAATATCTACACTAACCCATTGTCCTTGAACGTGATTGATTGTTACTAAAACTTCACCAGGTCCAGAGCCTGCGTTAATTGGGCTTACTTGAATTATTGCATTAGAAGTAGCAGCATTTGTCCAAAGATCAACATGCAAAAATTCCATTGCAGATAAATCGGTTGCGGTAACTTCTGTTCCTTGATAATTAAAATTCGCATAGTGTAAAATATTATTTCCAGAGCCAGAAACAGCAACAAAATTAGGGTTAACTAAATTATGTCCTGATTGTCCCCAAAATGGATCATAATTCGTTGTAATATCGCTATAACTATCACTGTAGATAGAAACAACATTAGCAGAATTACGAGTTGGAACAGGTGCGTTGGTTGTTGGAGGCACCAAAGGAGCTGGAGCAAATAATGTAGTATTTGTTGACGTACCCGGAGTCGAGTAAACCATACTTACCGTGTTATATTGATACAACCAAAAGGTATAGTTCGTTGATGAACTAAGTCCGGATAAATTAAATCCAAATGCAGCGGTTCCGTTACCATCACCGGGTGTAGATCCAAAAATATATTCTGTGGCAGTTAATGGATTTGCCGGTGCGGTTGCTGTTGGTGAATAAAACAATCTATAAACTATATTTCCACCAACATTATTTGGTCCAACTGCCAAAAGCATAGACGTTGAAGTTGGATTAATTGCAACAAATCCAACAGGTTGTGGTACATTCGTTGCAGATGTAGTTGTTGCTGTTACTGAATTTGGAGCGGAATATAATCCGGTAGTTGAATTATATTGATACAACCAAAACGTGTAATTTGTTGACGAATCCAATCCGGATAACGTAAATCCAAAAGCACTAAAACCATTTCCGTCACCCGGTGTGCTCCCAAAAATATATTGAGAGGCAGTCAACGGATTTGCCGGAGCGGTTGCTGTTGGTGAATAAAATAATCGGTATTCTATTTCGCCACCAACATTATTTGGGCCTACAGCCATAAATACGCTAGAAGAAGTTGGAGTGTTTGCAACAAATCCAACAGGTTGTGCTGGTGGAATATCTCCACCTGGACCTTCGTTTTCAACAATTTCAACATCATCAATATAAACAGCCGCTGTTGTGTTAACTCCCATATTAGCCATATGGAAATTAAGTTGAGCATTGTTATTAGTTGATGTGGCATTAAAAGTATAACTGTAAGTTGTCATTGTAGTGGTTAAAGCAACGGCATTATTTCTGAATTGATCATTCCAAATACCTGTATTTTGAATATTAACAGACATGGTTCTGTTTGCAGCCGCACGAGCTTTAAAAGTCAGCGTGTATGAAGCGGCTCCTGTAAATGACAAGTTTGTTTGTTTTAGCTCAGTTCCCCAAGGATCTCCACCAGCATTTGCCGTGCTGTAGAAAGCTTCTCCGGAAGCAACTACTCCAGGAGGACCAAACACCCAACCTGTTGTGCCATTTTCAAAATCACCGTTGGTGAGTAAGTTCTGAGAAATTCCTATCATCGATAAGAATAACATAATAAGTAAAGTAAATTTTTTCATTTTAAATTGATTTTTTGACACTCAAATTTAATTTTATATTATTTACAATCATTTTTATGTAACTGTACAAAAACTATACAACCAATTAAAACGTTTTCGTAGAATCGAAATCCGTCGTAATAGCTGTATTTCAAGGCTTCAGAGAAATGGTTAATTATATTGTTTCTCACTATTCAAAATTGCAGTTTTTAGCGAATGTTGTGTTGATGTATTGGTGAATGTAGTCTTTTTCTTTTTTTTAAATAGTAAGATATTACCTAATCTGTAATTAATAAGGTAAAAAATTATACTTTTTGTAATAAATAAGCATTTTGATTGTTGTTTTAATAAATCTATTTTCATCAATTTTTTTAATAAAAAGATGATAAAAATGAAGTTATGGTTTTATTATTTTATTAATTTATTAAAATGTTAGGAAAGATGAATTGCTTGAAAATAAATAAGTGCAAATTGACCTTCTTTTTTTCATAAAAATTCACTTAAACGAATAACTTAGTTTAAATTTGTTAGTAATTCCTGTTTATGTTAAAAGTCACTCAAATTTCATTCTCATACGATAAAAACGAAGACATCAATCAAGTCAATTTTTCACTTCAAAAAGGTAAAAACTTGGCTGTAATAGGTGAAAGCGGTTGCGGGAAAAGCACCCTTTTAAAACTCATTTATGGCTTGTATGATTTAGAAAAAGGACAAATTTTTTGGAATAATCAAGAAATACTTGGTCCTAAATTTCACCTCATTCCCGGAATGCCATTTATGAAATATTTGGCACAAGATTTCGATTTGATGCCGTTTATCACCGTGGCAGAAAACGTTGGGAAATACCTTTCCAATTTTTATCCAGAACTAAAAAAAGAACGCATTGCCGAATTACTCGAAATCGTTGAAATGACCGAATTTGCTAACATCAAAGCAAAATATTTAAGTGGCGGACAAATGCAGCGTGTTGCTTTAGCAAGAGTTTTAGCACTAGAACCGGAAGTTTTATTGCTCGATGAACCCTTTAGCCACATCGATAATTTTAGAAAAAACAGCTTACGCAGAAAATTGTTTGCTTACTTAAAAAGTAAAAATATAACCACTTTAGTCGCCACTCATGACAGTACCGATGTACTTTCTTTTGCCGATGAAGTAGTAGTTATGCAAAACGGAAAAATAGTAGCAGAAAATTCACCAAAAGAATTGTATAATTCACCAAATTCAAAATATGTAGCTTCACTTTTTGGCGATGTAAACGAAATACCTGGGTTTTATTTTAATCAAAAAGAGACTCAATTATTATATCCTCATCAATTAAAAATAGTTGAGAATTCCAATTTAGAAGTTACTGTTTTCAACGCATATTTCCGAGGAAGCAATTACTTGATAGAAGCTCATTATCCCGAAGGAATTCTATTCTTCGAAAATAAAAATCACCTAGAGCCCAAAACAGTTTTGTTTTTATCCCAAAAATAAACCCTGAAATTTTTCAACTTCAGGGTTGTTGTTTATCTTTATTAGAAGCTATTCCGGCTATCCGCTGCAAGCTTTTTTGTGCACTCCTTTTTTTGTAAAAAGCCCAAAGAGCTTCCGTTGGTCGCTTTTGGACTTTAACAAAAAATAGTCGTTTACTGCAAAAGGCTTTCCGCTATTATCCGGGCTAGGGAATTGTGCTAAAAAAAAGTTTCAGGTTTCAAGTTTCAAGTTATTATCAACGGTTTTTCAACCTGAAACCTGAAACCTGAAACAATTCTCAATCTACTTCAAATACTTTTCCAAAAACTGATCTTGTTCCCACAATAAATGCAAAATATTGTCTTTGGCTACATAACCGTGGCTTTCTTTTGGTAAAATTACCATTCTAACCGGAGCACCTAAGTTTTTTAATGCTTGGAAATAACGTTCGGTTTGCAAAGTAAATGTGCCTGGATTGTTATCTGCTTCACCGTGTGTTAACAACATTGGCGTTTTCATTTTGTGAGCATTCATAAAAGGTGACATGGTGTTATATACTTCAGGAACATCCCAATAATTGCGTTGCTCGCTTTGAAATCCAAATGGAGTTAAAGTTCTGTTATACGCTCCGCTTCTTGCAATTCCGCAAGCAAATAAGTTAGAATGCGTCAATAAATTGGCTGTCATAAACGCACCGTAGGAATGTCCGCCAACTGCTACTTTTTTTCTGTCGATATACCCTAATTTATCCACAGCATCAATGGCAGCTTCGGCATTGGCAACCAATTGTTCAATAAATGTGTCGTTTGGTTCAGTAGTTCCTTCACCAATTATTGGGAAAGAAGCATCATCCAAAACCACATATCCACGCGTTACCCAATAGACAAACGAACCGTAATAGGGAAACGTAAATTCATTCGGGTTTTTATCGCTTTGACCGGCTGAGTTTTTGTCTTTGTATTCAGCAGGATAAGCCCAAATTAAAAGTGGTTTTTTCTCTTTCTTAGTTTTATCATAACCAACAGGAAGATATAGTGTTCCCGATAATTCAACACCGTCTTTACGTTTGTATTTAATCACTTCTTTGTGCACATTTTCAATACTCTCAAACGGATTTTTAAAATTGGTTAATTGCGTTAGTTTTCCTTTTGATTTAAAATTTCTGTAGTAATAATTCGGATATTCATTTTTAGACTGAATCATCACTAAAGCTTCACCTTTTTTCACATCTTCCACAGACATGATATCTTCTTTTTTGTCTTTATAAGTCGATTGATATAAACGCTTGGTTTTTAACGTGCTTAAATTAAATTCATCAATAAACGGAAATTGTCCTTCTTTTGTGAATCCATCACCAACCAAATACGCTTTATCATTATCCAAAGTCAAAACAAATTTGCCATATTGGTTTTTCTTGGTTTCAAAATTCCCCGGATCAGAATAAATATCTTGGTAATTTCTGTCCGAAATCACCTTTGGAGCCTGAGCAGGATTAGATGGATTGATGATATAGGTTTTCATATTTCGCGTGTCATACCATTGATCCATCACAATGGCAGTATTGTCATTCCCCCAAGTAATTCCGGCATAACGCTGTTGTGTTTTTACCAAAGAAGTTGGGTTAGAGGTAAAAGGAGCATCCCATAAAAACACTTCATCTCTAAAGTCAACTTTGTTCGCTTGATCTCCTTCGTCTAACGCTTCAACAAATGATAGGGTAGAAGGCTTGTCACTTCTCCATCCCATACTTCTTTTTCCTTTTCTAACAGAAGAAAAACCTTTTGGCATAATTTCTGTCAACGGAACTTCGTTCACCACTTTTACTTCTTTTCCGGATTTGTCATACACAACAGATTTCTGAGGAAAACGACTCAACGGAACTATATATGAAAATGGTTTCTGAATGGTTGAAATCATCACATAATTACCATCAGGCGAAATGCTTTCTCCGGCATACATATCTGCTTTTTTAAACAATTCTGCTTTTCCGTCTAAAGTAACTTTATATAATTCTGAAGTGATTAACGTTTCAAAGTTTTGTTCGTCCAACGGATTTTTCAATAAATCTTGATATGTTCTGTTTTGCGAAACACTTCCATCACCAGTTGATACAATTGGTCCGGTAGGCAAATCTTTCTTTAAATCGATTAATGCCGGACGGTTTTTTACCAACATTCTAACCAAAATAGTTTGATTATCGGCAAACCAACTAAACGGATTTCCCATATTGGCATTCACCGTAGCATCAGTTAATTTTGTAGCTTGAGCTGTTGCTATATCCAAAACCCAAAGTTCTACACCAGTGTTTGTGGTGTGTGAAAAAGAAAGTTTCTTTTCATTAGGCGACATGCCCAAATTGCTAATTCTTGGATTTTCAGGTAATCCTTTAACTTGCACTTCATTTTTTTCGGAAACTTTTCTAACTTTTAAATTAGTGATGTACGTAACCGTGCTGGAAATGTTGGTCACCGGATTAATCCGAAGTCCGCCCAATCGCATTTCTTCCTGATTCAAATCGTCTAAGGTTTTGTAAGTACTTCGATAAGATAACAGCATATATTCTTTTTTGCTGTCCATGTTTACCGATGGAGCTCTTTCGTAATCGGCCAATTCCAAAATTTCTTTGGGTGGCTTTTGAAACGATAAATTTTCTTGGGCCGAAGCAAAATAGCCCACACATAAAAGTAATAGTAATTTGATTTTCATAAAGTTTTTGATTGATTTATTGAGGCTCTAAAATAAGACTTATAAAAATCAAACTTCTAAAAAATCTGTTAAAATAATGAAAAGGAAAGAGGTTGGTTGAGAATTATTCTCTAAAAATACTCATCGTAGCTTTTGCTCCGGTGGCTAAATTCCAAATATTTGACATGATGGTCGCATCAAATTCATCCAAAACAGCAAATTGAGCTGTGTTCGGACCGGAAGCACCTTGATTCAAAGCCACAAATTCTAAATTATTGAATCCGGGAGCTAATTCAATGTAAAAAACAGAAAACTCTCCGTCAAGAAAAATATTGGCTTCCACCACTTTATCATTCAAAATAATGCTCACGCGGTCTCCATCAATGGCTTGATGATCTCGACATAAAACTTTGACATACTTTGATTTACTGATAAAACTTCCAAAATGTTTTCCGCGTTTGTATTCTTCCATCATTTCATTTTCGCCATTCAAATTGGGTTGAAGTTTATGCTCCGGTTTAATAAATCCGTAATTTTTGGTCAAATCAATTTGTTTCTCTTTTCGAAGCGGTGCAGAATATAAATCTGATTTTTTATCTTCTTTCTCTTTTGGAGAAAAGATAGAAGTTCCGGAAGTACTCGGAGTAATGCCAAAATTTCCACTAGGTGAAATTGATTTTCCGCCCGTGTCAAATTGTGCCATTCCCGTAAGGGAAAAACATAAAACTGAGAGGATGGAAAAGAGTACTTTCATAGTCCAAATATACTGTTTTAATAAAAAAAGAGTCTTAACAAAACGCTAATTTTGAAAATACCTTCTCAACAATAGTGCCAAATTTGTAGTGTCGTTTTTTGTCAACTTATAAAAAAAACGTTAACAATGACGGCTATTTTTAAAAGATTGCTAAATTTGTTAGACTAATTTTATTAAAACAGCATACTATGTATCATTCAAAAATAACCGGATTAGGATTTTATGTTCCTGAAAATGTGGTAACAAATGACGATTTGTCTAAGATTATTGAAACAAATGACGAATGGATTCAGGAGCGAACCGGAATAAAAGAACGACGACATGTAGAAAAAGGAGACGGAAACACCACCACAACAATGGGTGTAAAAGCCGCCAAAATTGCCATTGAACGTTCGGGATTATCGAACGATGAGATAGATTTTGTTGTTTTTGCTACGTTGAGTCCCGATTATTATTTTCCTGGTCCCGGCGTGTTGGTTCAAAAAGAATTAGGGCTTCGAACCGTTGGAGCGTTAGACATCAGAAACCAATGTTCCGGATTTGTGTACGCACTTTCCATTGCCGATCAATACATTAAAACCGGCATGTATAAAAACATTCTAATAATTGGTTCCGAGTTACATTCGTATGGTTTAGACATGACAACAAGAGGTAGGGGAGTTTCAGTAATTTTTGGCGATGGTGCCGGTGCAGCTGTGGTTTCTCGTGAAGAAGATACAACCAAAGGAATTCTCTCTACACATCTTCATTCCGAAGGTCAACATGCCGAAGAACTCGCCGTTATCGCACCCGGAATGGGCAAACGATGGGTGACCGACATTATTAAAGACAACGACCCAAACGACGAAAGTTTCTTCCCGCACATGAACGGACAATTTGTGTTTAAAAACGCAGTTGTTCGCTTTAGCGAGGTAATTAACGAAGGATTGCAAGCCAACAATCTCAACGTTTCCGATATCAACATGCTGATTCCGCATCAAGCAAATTTGCGTATTTCCCAATTTATTCAGCAAAAATTCAAATTATCAGACGATCAAGTGTATAACAACATTCAAAAATACGGAAACACCACAGCTGCTTCCATTCCAATAGCCTTAACCGAAGCGTGGGAACAAGGCAAAATAAAATCGGGAGATTTGGTTGTGTTGGCCGCATTTGGTAGTGGTTTCACTTGGGGAAGCGTGATTATCCGATGGTAATTTTTTGAACCTTTTTCCAGCTTTCCACTTCAAGATTTTGGGCAAAAAAAAAGAATTCAACAAACCAAAAAGAGCTTCCTCTGGTCGCTTTTTTGCTTTAAGAATTCTAGTTTTTTTGCCCAAAATGCTTTCCGTTACAATCTGGGGTAGGGTTGGGCACAATCAATCATTTCGTTAGAAATTACAATTGAAAAGTTTAATTCATTTTTTCTAAAACACAAAACCCGAAGTACTTCTACTTCGGGTTTGCTGATTAACTAAAGCAATATATAAAGAACCAATTTTTAAAATATTCCGCCACCTTGGGTTTCGTTTTGGTCACGTTGTTTGCGTTGCAACGCTCTGTTTTTTCCTGAGCCAAAACGGTAATTAAAGTTCACGTTAACCATTCGGCTTTCCCATCTAAATTGTCCGGTAGTTACGTCTGGATTTTCACCATAAAAACGTGCTCTCATCGTGTTAAAAATGTCATTTACACGAATACTGATTGAACCTTGGTCTTTCAAAATAGAATAGCGAGCTGCTACATCGGTTTTCCACATCACTTTGTTGCTAAACTGGATGTCTTCTACACCACCTCTATACATAGCAAACCAAGTAAAGGTTAATTTTTTATTCGCTTTAAAAGTGTGATTCATTCGGGCATTAAACGGAGTAGACAAAACCGTTTTTTCAACTAGATTTTGATTTACATCTTCTACCACACCGGTTGCATTTCTAAAATAAACATCAGCACCATAATTCACACTCCACCATTTTTTTAGATTCAAATTTCCGGAAGCTTCAATACCGTATTCTGTTGTGCTTTCAAAGTTGTCAAAAGTCATTAACTTTTTGTTTTCATCATACGGACTTTGAATGAATACCTGATTAATTGGGTCATTAATATATCTAAAAAATACTCCCGATGTAATGGCTCCAATTTTCGTAGTTCTAGTATAATTCAACTCCATAGAATTAGTAAATTGAGGTTCTAAATTTGGATTTCCTTCCTGATCAATTGTTGGGCTACTCCAATTTCTAATTGGGTTCACTTGACCTAAATTAGGGCGATCAACTCTTCTGGAATAACTCAAATTAAACGTGTTTTTTTCTGTTGGGACATACGATAAAAAAGCAGAAGGATATACCGTTAAAATATCATCTTTAAATTGTCCCGGATTTTCATCTACTCTTCTAAAATTGGCTTCAACCTGAAAACTTTCTAAACGCATACCCACTTGATAACTCCATTTGTCCAATTGTTTTCCGTAATTGGCATAGGCACTTTGAATATTTCTTTTATAATCAAAATCGGAGAAATAGGCGTAATCGCGGTCAAAAGTATTGTCTGTTCCGTCAAAACGACTTTCTAAACCTAATTCTAATTTGGTTTTCTCGTCAAGCGGATTAACAAAATCAAGATTCACAATCACATTTTCACCCAACGTTTCAATTTGGTTTGTTTGTAATAGATTATTGTTGCCATCCAAAAACACACTGTCTTCCGGTCTGTCGTTGCGGTTATAGTTAATTTCTACGTCAAATGTTTTTTGAGGTTTTTCAAATTCATATTTATAACCTAAATTATACACTTGATTTCTGCTTTCATTTAATGCAATATTGTTTTGAACAATGGTTGGATTAACTCCTGAGAAGTAGTCAATTCTGTTATAAAAATCTCCTTCAGAATTATTCATATTTTGATTAGTGAAGAACGAAATTGTGTTTTTTTCATTCAAATAAAAATCAACCCCGGCTTTTACAAAATGATTTTTGTTGAAATTGTTAATCACAAATTCAGAACGATTGGAATTATCAGCGTCTAGAGCATCGGTTGTATTTATAAAACCTTTGTTGTTCCATTTTCCATGATTAAGTGAATACGTAGTATAAAAATTAAATTTGTTTACTCTGTAATTCAAATCCAAAGAGACATTTGCTTTTGGCGTTACACCAAAATTTGTTCCGGCATTGATACTTCCGTTAAAACCTAAATTTGAATTTTTCTTTAAAATAATATTGATAATTCCACTCATTCCTTCCGGATTATATTTAGCCGAAGGATTCGTAATCAATTCAATTTGCTTAATCGAAGTAGAAGGAATCTGTTGCAACGCTTGTGAAGCCGATAACTGCGAAGGCTTTCCGTCGATAAAAATCTGTACATTCGGATTTCCGCGTAAGGTTACAGTATTGTTTTGAGAATCAACACTCACAGATGGAATGTTATTTAAAATATCGGATGCAGTCGGCCCGGCATTAATTAAGTCGGGACCAACGTTTACCACTTTTCGATCGATTTTTTGTTCAATTGTTGTGCGTTCGCCTACAACTTCAACTTCTGCAAGCGACATAGCATCTTCAGATAAATAAATGGTACCAACATTCAAATTTTTAGATGTTACGTTTATTTTTGAAGAATGTGATTTATAGCCGATAAATTGTGCTTCAAAATCATAATTTCCATAGGCAATTTTATCGATAGTAAATTCACCTTTTTCATCGGTAATTCCGCCTGTGATAACTTTGTCTCCCATTTTTATTACAATGGTAGCGTAGGGGATAGAAGAATTGTTGGATTTGTCTATAACTTTTCCGTTAACGGTTGCAGTTTGTGCAAAAGAAAAAGTGATAGTACACAAAAGCAACAGTAGAGTAGCTTTGATTTTCATGTTGATTGATTTTTGATTGATGATGCAAAGATATTCGCTTTTTATTATTATGCAATACAAAGTACTATGTATTGTGTAAATTTAACAAACGTTTATCATTTAAAGTAAGTAGACTGTTAATAGTATTTTTTGTTACAGTATTTAACAAAAAAAATGACCTTCACGAGGAAGGTCAAATTTTCTAAACAACAAAACAATATAAAACTATCTCTTTAATGAAAAGTGAGATTTAAACTCTTTGGTTTGATTATTTTCTTCATAAGTCACTGTAAACCAGTAGTCAGAAGAAGGCATGGCGGTGCTGTTATAAAATCCATCCCAACCATTTTTAGAAGGATAGATTTGTGAAAGCAACTTACCGTAACGATCATAAATATATATCACAGCATTTAATTGCGAGTCTAGGTCGGTAATATTCCAAGTTTCATTATATCCGTCACCGTTTGGTGTGAAGAATTTAGGATAATTAACTACTAACACTTCATCTGTTACACTACCACAACCGTTCTTGTCTCTCACAGTAACTATGTGTGTTCCGGAGGAAACATTATCAAAAGTTGGGCTATCTTGAAATGGACTACCATCTAACGAATATTCATAATTTCCGCCAACACCCGAAGCATTAATCGTAATTGAATTTGTGTCGCTAAACGCCATACTTACAGTAAAATCAATTGCAGCTGGTTCAGAGGCTACAACTTCAACTTCAGTTGGTTCAGAAGAACATCCTGTCGCATTGCTGGTTGCAATCACACTATAAATTCCGGGAGCTGTAACTTGGAGTGTGCTTCCTATTGCACCATCAATCAAAGAAGTATTTAAATACCATTCGAACGTGTGCGTAGAAGAGGATAAACCACTAACAATTGTAAACGGATTCAATAGGTTTCCTGATTCACTTTCAACACAAACTATTCCACCTACCGGAGTTGGTTCCGGAATTTTATTGACAATAATTGTGATAGGAAGTAAATCAAAACAGTCTGGGGCAAGTGTATTATTTACTCGAACATAAACGGTTTGCAATGTTGTATCAGTTATTTCGTTTGTACCTGCCGTTGCATCAGCTAATGTTGGATAATAGTCAACTGTAAATTCTGTTCCGGTTTGAGTTCCTAAAACAATAGTGTTTAAAGTACTAAGAACAAAACTTGTAACGCCGTCATTTGTTCCATCTTCATCACAAACTGTTCTATTTACAGCCGGAACTGCATTTGCAACCGGAGTAGGGATGATGGTTACTTCAAAAGATGTTTCATCAGAACAATTAGGAGAAAATCCTGATTGAGCATAAATATAAACTGTTTGAGAAGCTGTAATTGAACTTCCAAAAGCCAATTGCCCGCCAGTTCCGTTCGGACCGTTATAAAATCTTCCGGTTGTTAACGTTGGTAAAACATAGCTTGAACAAATAGTAACATCATCTAAATCATCTACATTAAAAATTGTAATAGCAAAACTCTCTTGGTCAAAACAATTTGGATTTGTACCCGTTTCTGCATAAACATATAAAGTTTGAGATGTTGTAAGTTCTGTTCCTCCGGCAATTTGTGTTCCACCACCATTTGGTTCTGTGAAATAGTTTCCAACAGTAAGCGTTGGTAAAACATATGAGTTACAAACATTCACATTAGCAATTGGCAATACATCCGGTGTTTCATAAACTGTAACTGTAAAGGAAGATTGATCTATACATGAAAAAGCGGGACGAATTTGATTTTCTTTATAAATAAAAATTGTTTGCGTTGTTGAAATTTCTGTACCCGGAGTTAGTTGTGTTCCAAAACCATTAGGGCCATCAATAGCTGTATAATAAAAATTTCCGGTTGTTAAAGCGGGTAGAGTAAAACTATCGCACACTTGAACATTTGGCAATGAGTCAGCTTGGATTTCAAAAACATTAATTTGGAAACTCGTTTCCGCAGAACAACCATTTTCTATAGCATAAATATAAATAACTTGTGATGTAGTAATAATATGTCCTCCTTGAAGCATAGTACCCGTTCCGTTCGGTCCGGTATAATAGTTTCCTAATGCTAAGTTGGTTAAAACATAATTATTGCAACCATCAATATCAGATCTTGAATCAATCTGAGGAGGTGAAAGAACTAATGCATTAAAACTTACAGAGTTCTGACATCCTTGACCATTATTCAAGTAGATATAAATTCTTTGTGACTGAGTAATTTCAGTGCCCACAGCAAGTGGAGTCCCTGTTCCGTTTGGACCGGTAAAATAATTTCCAATCGGAATAGAAGGTAAAATATAGGAGCCACAACCCGAAACAACTTCCGGAATTTCTATTGTTGGTAGGGATATTGTTACTGTAAAATTCAAATTATCAGTACAGTTTGGAGCAGACTGACTAGGTGCATACACATAAATTGTTTGTGTTGAACTAATAACTGTACCTACCGGAATTTGCTGTCCTCCTCCATTAGGTTCTGTAAAATAACCACCAATCGGGAGAGAAGGTAAAGTATAGCTAACACATTGTATTGATGACGTTGGAGCATCCAAACCAATAACTACTGAAAAGCTGGATTGACTTTCACAAAAATCATTGGCAGCATAAATATAAATCGTTTTACTTTCTGTAATTACAGTTCCAACAGACAGTTGATTGCCGGTTCCGTTAGGACCATCAAAATAGTCTCCATTAGCTATAGAAGGCAAAGTAAATGAAGTACAGTCAAAAACATTTGGTAATGTGTCAACTGTTGGAGTGGGAAGAATTGTTAACCCAATCGGAAGATCTAAAACACAATAAGGTGGTTCTGGTGAAACAAAGTAAAAATAAATTACTTGTGATGTTGTAATTTGGCTTCCGCCAACTAGTTCAACTCCTGAACCGCCAGGTCCTGTAAAATAGCCCCCAATTTCTGAATTTGGAATAGTATATGAATTACAAAATTGATTACTAGTTGTACTAATGTCTTCCGGTTTGATAATTGTAACTAAAAAACTAGACTCATTAGGGCAAAATGGTAAGTTCTCACCTAAATTGAAGATATAAATTCGTTGTGTTTCATCAATAATATCCCCAGGAAATTTTTGAGTTCCTGTTCCGTTTGAACCAGTATAATATTTTCCATGAACCAAATCGGGAAGAATATAATAATCACAAACAATAACATCTTCTTTATAATCAACCAATGGTAACGGAGCTACTAATATTGTGAACGATACAATACTGTAACAGTCAGAATCTGTGATGCTTTGAACACGTGCATAAATAATTCTTTCAACAGAATTGTATAAATTCGAGCTTAGTGAATTACTGCCTGCAACAGCATTTTCCATTGAAGAGTGATAAGAAATCTGGTATAAATCTGTAGATTGACCATTTAAAATCTGATCGTCTTGAAGTGATAATCTAAATCGGCTTCGGGTTGGCACTTCAACAATTGCACAGCCTAACAAATCAGATGGTTGATGAGCAACTGGGGGAGCTGTTAATAGTAAATTGAAAGGTTTTATTGCAAAACAAGTGGAATTGTTTTTTTGAACTCTAACATAAATTGTCTCATTTCCTGCACTTGTGTAAATAAGCGGTAATGGACTGGTATTGTTTTGTGCATTATTTAATGAATTAAAGTAGCTAACAGTCGTTCCTCCGGATATACCTTCTGTTACAACTGGGTTATTTAATCCCAAATTATAAGTATAAGTGGCAGCTCCACTATCACAACGCATTAAATCAATTGGATCAGCAATTAAAAGTTGTTGATTGTATTGAACAAGTACTTGATCTGTTACAACTTGGCAAGGAAATGTAATATTGGTATATGTTAATTCATAAGTTCCTGCTTGTGAAACGGTTAGGGTGCTTCCTGTTTCACCGGCTAAAATAGCACCATTTCTTTTCCATACAAATGAGTAAGTGTTCGAGTCTAAACCACTGTCTAAAACATGAACATCACCACTACATAGTGCAGTGTTTGTGGATACTGTTAAATCTTCACCCAACACGTTCTGACCAATATTAAACGTATTTGCAGATAAAAATATGGCAGAATCAGACTGTGGGTCAATACGGTCTGCAATAACTAGTTTTATTTTATAAGGAACATTTGGTGTAAGAACAGCCGAAGCATTCATCACAACAGTTTGTCCGTTAAAATTAATTGGTGATAAATTTGAATTGGCTCCTCCATTAAACGAACCAAAATATTGTGCATTTTCAGATTGACATGCTGAGTTGTAAAGAAAATCCCTAACTGTTACCACAGAAATTGGCGTCTGAGTTCCGGGAACAATAGCCAAATTGGTCGTAATTCCTGTTTCTAAATTAGTTAGTAAAAAAGCAAATGCATCCGAAAATTGACATTGGAAATTTCCATATTCTTCAGAAGCAAATAAAAAGTCAAAATCAAAATAAGGCGATAATGCAGTAAAATTAAATTCTAAAACAGTTGCGTTTGTTGAAGTCATTGATATACCTGCATTGGCTAAAATATCCTCCAAATCTGAATCTCCCGGCCAAGTATTCAATCCATCATCCAACATCGTATTGTTAGGTCCGGGTGCATTTAAAACATTTCCTGTACTCAAAATAACACCTCTTTGCATCGGAAAGTTCGGATTGGTGTTCTCAAAATAACCAATTCCATTTGATGAACCATAATTTGTACCCGTGCTCCAATTGATATCATTTACAGACAGACAAGGTGAGTTTACAAGAACATTTGTTACTAGTTCTGGAACTGTGTAAGTCGTTGTGTTTACAGTAATGGATTGAGAAATACCTACTAATGGAATTAGCAACAGCAAATAAAGTAATTTCGTTTTCATGTTTTTAAATTTGGGTGAACTTGAATTAATTGAATTTTGACACTGCAAATAAAGTAATACTCATCGATTAAATGCAAATAAAGTCGACGAAATGCACGATTTAACGAAATAAAAGTGATAATTCTTACGATATTGTGTCCGTGATTTTGCAATGTGATTTCGTTTAGTATCAAATTGTTACATAAAATCATAATTTCTAAACTTTGAAATGCTTTTAAGTTGCCTATTTTTTACTTTTCTATATCTTTGCACCCTTAAAAATAAGTAATCATGAACGTTGCAAAAATCCTTAACGAGCCAATTAAACAGGCTGTTTTAAATGTGTTTGAAATAACCGTCGAAAAGATTGAATTTCAGGCAACCCGTAGGGATTTTGAAGGCGATATTACCGTGGTTATTTTTCCTTTACTGAAATTGATTAAAGGAAATCCGGCAGAAATCGGCAACAAAATTGGAACGTATTTAGTTGAAAATGTTGCTATTGTAGAAAAATTCAACGTAGTTTCCGGTTTTTTAAATATTGTCATTTCAGATGATTATTTCATCAATTTCTTTTCATCGATAAAAAATGATGCCTCTTTCGGATTTGTTCAACAAAACAATTCTGAAAAGGCTGTGATGGTTGAATATTCTTCGCCAAACACAAACAAACCCTTGCATTTAGGGCACATTCGAAATAATTTATTAGGATTTTCAGTAGCCGAAATTATCAAAGCGTCCGGTAAAAAAGTCTATAAAACTCAAATCATTAATGATCGCGGAATTCATATTTGCAAATCGATGCTGGCTTGGCAAATGTTCGGAAATGGACAAACGCCTGAGTCAACTGGTTTAAAAGGGGATAAATTGGTAGGGAATTATTATGTAGCATTTGATAAACAATACAAATCCGAAATTAATGAATTAATCGGAAAAGGTCAAACAGAAGACGAAGCAAAGAAAAATGCTCCAATTATTCAAGAAGCCCAACAAATGCTCCTCGATTGGGAAGCCGGTAAACCCGAAGTCATCGAACTTTGGAAAACCATGAACAATTGGGTGTACGACGGTTTTAATCAAACGTATAAAAGCTTAGGAGTCGATTTTGATAGTTATTATTACGAATCAAATACGTATTTATTAGGAAAAGAAGTCGTTCAATTAGGTTTGGATAAAGGAATTTTTGAAAAAGATCCCGATGGTTCAGTTTGGATTGATTTAACCGAAGATGGCTTAGATCGAAAAATCGTGCTTCGTTCAGACGGAACAGCAGTATACATGACGCAAGATATCGGAACTGCCATTCAACGTGTAAAAGATTTTCCGGATGTGGGCGGAATGGTGTACACTGTTGGTAACGAACAAGATTATCACTTTAAAGTGCTATTTCTTATCCTGAAAAAACTTGGTTTTGATTGGGCAGAAAATTTATATCATTTGTCGTATGGAATGGTAGAATTGCCGTCCGGAAAAATGAAATCTCGAGAAGGAACTGTAGTAGATGCCGACGATTTAATGGTGGAAATGACCGAAACCGCCGCAAAAATTTCTCAAGAATTAGGAAAATTAGACGGCTATTCAGATGAAGAAAAACAACGTTTGTATAAAATCATCGGATTAGGAGCTTTAAAATATTTTATGTTGAAAGTAGATCCGAAAAAATCAATGCTTTTTAATCCTGAAGAATCTGTTGATTTTGCAGGAAACACCGGTCCGTTTATTCAATATACGTATGCTCGAATTCAATCGATTTTACGAAAAGCCAACTTCGATTTTTCCGCAGAAGTAAACGAAATTTCGTTACATCCAAAAGAAAAGGAATTGATAAAAGTGTTGGAATCGTATCCGGAACTCATTCAAAATGCAGCTCAATCCTATAGTCCGGCTTTGGTGGCTAATTATACGTATGAATTGGTGAAAGAATATAATTCGTTTTATCAAGCGGTGCCCATTTTACCGGAAACCAATGAAAACCTGAAAAAATTCAGAGTTCAATTGTCAAAAAAAGTAGGTGAAACCATAAAATCGGCCTTTTCATTATTAGGAATTGAAGTGCCGGAACGCATGTAAAAAATCGTAAATTTTCATATAAAAAGACAGTCAAATATAGGCTGTCTTTTTTGGTTTTTTTAGAATTGAATTTAATACATTTGCACTTTATTTTTAGGTAGCTGTGGGCAACAAAATTTCTTACTTTTTCCAAACATTGGCAGTGATTTCTATTTCTGCCGTATGCTTTCTTTTTTTCAAAGAGGTATTGCCTAAACGTATTTTTTCTGAGGCAAAACCATCGGCTAAAAATGTTGTAGTAGATAGTATTTTATTGGAAGCAGTTGCTTTAGGCGAAAAAGAAGACAAAGCTGAAAAAGGTGTGGATACTTTCCGCAGAAAAAAAATTGTTTTCGAACAAATCGACGGAATCACTTTTCCACCCGAAGAATACGAACAATACAAAGGTTTTCAGTTTTTAATTCCGTTCTTCGAAAAACTATATTTATTAGAAACCGAACAAAAAGGCGATATTCGAATTGCTTATTTTGGTGATTCCATGACCGATGGCGATTTAATTGTGCAAGATTTTAGAAATTCACTTCAATCACAATACGGCGGAAAAGGAGTCGGGTTTGTTTCCATAACTTCCGAATCGGCAGGCTCAAGAAGCTCTATTTCACATCAATATTCCGGCAATTGGAAAACCCAATCGTATCTCAACGTGAAACGTCCGTTGAAACCTTTTGGTGTAAACGGACATGTGTTTTTTGCGAATGACACGCTCTCAAATCCTTGGGTGCAATACAAGGCAGGTCACGGCGTGCATACTTCTCAACTAAATAATCCAACGTTGTTTTATGGAAATTCAGACAACCAAGAAGGGGAACTCATTGTAAAAATTGGAAAAGATACCATTATAAAAAAACTAAGTCCGGACAAATTGCTCAACACGTTGGCTATTTCAAATTCGGCTGTAAAAAGTTTTAAAGCTTCGTTTAATGTAGCTGATTCTATTCCGATTTACGGATTTAATTTTGATGATGGGAAAGGCGTTCACGTGGATAATTTTTCCAATCGAGGAAATTCAGGTTTACCTATTTCAACATTTAATGTGAAGTTGATGAACCAGTTTCAAGAACGATTTGATTATGATTTAATCATTTTGCATTACGGAACCAATGTGTTGAATTACGGTTCGTATAATTATGATTGGTACGAAAAAAGCATGACTCGTGTGGTCAATCATCTAAAAGCATGTTTTCCGGGTGTAACCGTTTTGGTAATTTCTACCGCAGACAAAGCCACGAAATATGATTTGGAAATGAAAACCGATTCGGCTGTTGTTCCATTAACATTGGCTCAACGAAAATATGCCGTGCAATCAAAAGCAGGTTATTTCAATTTATTTGAAGCCATGGGCGGAGACGGCTCAATGACCAAATGGGTGGAAGAAGAAGTTCCGGCCTTAGCAGCCAAAGATTATACGCATTTTAATTACAAAGGAGCACAAAAAGTGGCAGGCTTGTTGTATCAGCAAATTCAAACAGGTTATGCTCAATACAAAGAAATGCGAAAAAACAGAAAAATAACACCCAATAAAGCGGCTGTAGATTCCGTTTCATCTAAAACGACAACGGCTAATGCTCAATAAATCTCTTTGCTTTCTTTTTGTTTTTCTAATGAATTTGAGCGTTTCTGCTCAAACGGATTCGTTGTATGTTGAAGTTGATACGACTCAGGTTGTTATTGCTGTAAACGAAATTACAAACCAAAAAGCATTACATCCCATCTTCGAAAAGATTAAAAAAATCCAAGCCGATAAAAGTGGAAAAATAAATATCGTTCACATTGGTGATTCGCATATTCAAGCCGATTTTTTCTCAGGAAAATTTCGTCAAAACTTACAACAAAATTTTGGTGATGGCGGTCGCGGATTTGTTTTTCCGTATAGTTTAGCCAAAACAAACGGACCGAGTGATATTCGATTTTCATCGAATGAATCGTGGGAAAGTCAGCGAAACATTTATGCAGATAATGGCAATCCTGTTGGGTTAAGCGGTTTTGCCTTGTTTACCAAAAACAAAGATTTCGCCATTGAAATGAATGTAAAAACCAAAGAAAGCGGTTTCTCCAAACTAAAAATACTAACGCCAAACAATCAAAAAATGTTTGAAGTGGCGTTGGCTTCCAAAATCATCAAATTAGAATCGGATATTCCTAAAAATATCGTGCATAAAATTCGAAATGGCGAGAGTTTATCGGTTATCGCAGATAAATATGATGTTACGATTAAATCCATCAAATCGGCAAACGGATTAAAAAACAATAACATCAGAGCGGGAAAAACATTGAAAATTCCATCCAATCAAATGGAAAAAAGAGTAGTGGAACGTTCCGAATTTATTCCACTGGAAACAAAAAGGGAAGAGGGTTTTCATTCGTATGAATCAGATTCGCTTTTACATAAAATTTATTTGATTCCTGCCCTTGAACAAACCGATTTTGCGTTAAACGGATTGGTTTTGGAAAATAATAACCCCGGAATTATTTATCATACCATCGGTGTAAACGGAGCAAAATGTTCGGATTACAACAAGTTTCCACTGTTTTTTGAGCAGATTAAAACATTAAATCCCGATTTGGTAATTATCTCATTAGGTACCAATGAAAGTTTCGATAAATTGGTGACAGCCGATTATTTCTTGCAGCTCAATCTGATGATGGAAGCCATTGTAGCCAAAAATCCTTGGGTTACCTTTTTGATTACAACACCGCCGCCATCGCAATTTAAACGAAAATTTCCCAATACATTTGTAGCCGATTATACCAAACAAATTATGGCAGAAGCAGAAGTGAGAAATTACGCTGTTTGGGATATGTTTACCAATTTTGGAGGACTTTTCGGCATCAATCAAAATGCAAAAGATGGTTTGATTGGTGGCGATAAAGTGCATTATACCAAAGCAGGTTACGAAAAACAAGGACAATTGTTAACCGAAGCTTTTTTACAAGCTTTTCAAAATTATAACACCGAAACAGGCAAGTGATACCGCTTTTTAATTTCAATCAATGGATTGATCAGAACATTGGAAATGTCACTTGGGAGCAGGTGCAGAGTTGGTTTGTTTTTGACCCGCAAAAGCCATTGTTGTTCAACAGTGCGTTGTTTTTGGGATTGTTCCTTATCTTTTATTTCTTTTATATTCTTACTCAAAAAACACATCGGCTAAGGATAGCGTATGTGGTGGCATTTTCGCTTTTCTTCTATTATAAATCAAGTGGCATTTTCTTTTTACTGATTATTTTTTCATCGGTGTTGGATTATGCAATTGCTAAGTTAATTTATGATGAAGAGAATAAATTTTATCGTAAGTTCTACTTAATCGTAAGTTTAGTGGTGAATTTAGGATTGTTGGGTTATTTTAAATACACCAATTTCTTTATTGATAATACTAATTTACTTTTTGATAGAAATTTTGAATTTCAAGATATTATTCTTCCGGTTGGAATTTCGTTTTACACTTTTCAAACGTTAAGTTACACGATTGACGTGTACCGAAAAGAGCTTGAACCCACCAAAAGTTTTATGGACTTTTTGTTTTTTGTTTCCTTTTTTCCGCAATTGGTGGCGGGACCGATTGTTCGTGCAAGCGATTTTATTCCGCAGATATATAAACGATTAAATCTTACGAAAGAAGAATTTAATGCGGCTTTGTTCTTGATTATTGGTGGTTTGTTGAAGAAAGCCGTGATATCCGATTACATTTCTATCAACTTTGTAGATCGTGTTTTTGATGCTCCAAATAGTTACACAGCCTTTGAAAACTTAATGGCTTCGTATGGATATGCGATTCAGATTTACTGCGACTTTTCGGGTTATTCCGATATGGCAATTGGTTTGGCTTTGCTGATGGGATTTTGGTTGCCGCCGAATTTTAGAACACCTTACAAATCCGCTTCTGTGACGGAGTTTTGGCGACGTTGGCATATTTCTCTTTCCACTTGGTTACGTGATTATTTATACATTTCGTTGGGCGGAAACCGTAACGGAAAATTTAGAACTTATATCAATTTATTCCTAACGATGTTGTTGGGCGGTTTGTGGCACGGAGCTTCTTGGAAGTTTGTGTTTTGGGGCGTTTTGCACGGATTGGCATTGGTAGTGGAACGTTTTTTTGGCAAACTAATCAAGTTACCTAAAAACTATTTCGTGCGAACGATTCAAATTTTCTTGACGTTTCATTTTGTAGCGTTTTGTTGGTTGTTCTTTAGAGCAAAAGACTTTCAAACGGCGTTTCAAATCATCAAAAATATTGGGGAGATTACTTTTAATCCGAACCAGTGGATGATTATTGCTCAAGGATATCAAAATGTGTTTTTATTGATTGCCATTGGTTTTGTATGGCATTTTCTTCCTACCAATTTTATTAAATTACTTCAAAAAGGTTTTGATGCTACGCCATTAATTGGAAAAGCCGTTGTGTTGGCTTTTGTATATTGGATTGTGTATGCCACGGCTTCTGCAGGACCGCAACCGTTTATTTATTTTCAGTTTTAGGGGGTTTTAGGAGTTTACCTAAAAATAAGAATCCGCGAAGTAGGGAGACATTTGCGGAGCGTTCTAAGAACTCTTTGCGAAGCTGGTTTTCATTTCAATTTATTTTCAACAATTACTAAATAATCAGATGTATCATTTTTCAAAATTTGAAAATCTTCCTTTAGGGAAAGTACCAAAGTGTCATTGATAAAAAATGACGGTTTATAATCTTTATGAAATTCGAATACAAATAGTGTATCGTTTATGTTTTTAAATTTTCCTGAATAATATCCGGAATTAACCAATCCGATAACTTTTGAATAGTATCGAAATGTTTTATTTTTTCGTAAAATCAAAATATCATCTCCCATTTTCCAGTTCTTTGTAGCCTTTAATTCAGTTTTGGAGAATCGATTGAAAAAGTCATTTCTTCTTGCCATCCGATCATTTTTTTCCATCGTTCCACATGATAAAAATATGAAGAGTAGAAGAAATAGAAATATGATATTTTTCATTTTAAATTTTTTTAATGAAGTCGGTGCCCATTGCTATCGGAATTGATGAGTGTTCTAAGAACTCTTTGCCAAGCTGTGAGCTAGTTTTTCAGTAAGGTTCATAAACTAATTTGGTAATTCCATTAGGATATTCTTCAACTAAATTTTCACCCACTTTATATATTTTACTGATATATTCTATTCCATTAGGCAAGGTAAATTTATAATTGTTTTCGCCTAAATTAGTCCAAATAACTCCTGTATCTAAATAGATGAGGTTGCATGGGTCGTAAAAACTCCCCGATGGCAGTCCAAATCCGGTAGCAGTTCTGTTTGCTCTAAATTCTTTGTAATATTCTAATGTACAAGGTAGAATTTCTTGAGGCTCATCAGATTCATAATGTTCAATCGTTCTCCATTTCCCGATGATGATATCGTTATTACTATCGTCATTATTATTTGAGCAAGATGTAAAAAGCATAAAACCAGCTAAAAACATATAAAGTAATCTCATTATTTTCATTTGTAAAGTGTCGTTTTATTTGTTTAAAAAAATAGTTATCTGGTGGCTTTAGAATTAAATGGTTTACCAATTGCTATTCTTTAATTTCAACCCAACTATTATATTCATTAATCAGATTAATTATCTGCTCTTTATTAGCTTTAGGTTTTGATAAAAATAATTTTTCTAATTTATTTCCAATTTCATCATTACCATATAAATATACTTTTAATAATTCATATAATTCTTCTGTCAATTCTAATCCTTGTCTTTCGTTGATTAATTCTAATTTTGAATCGTAAATTGAAATATAATACGTTACATCATCATAAGAACTTTGAAAATTACCATGGTAAGCATCTCCACTAGCAGGTAGTGTAACAACTTTTTTAAATAGTTTTACTTTTCCATCAGTTAATCGATGAAAAAATTTATACTCAATTCTTTTTTCATAATCGTCTATGTGTGCCGTTTCTAATGCTCGATAATCATATCGATCTATTTGCTTCGCTTTAAGTTTATCTGCCTGAGGATTTTTTACTCTTTCATAATGTTTATTTTCTTTTGAAATGTAATAACTGATTATTTCATCTGTGTTATATTTATTTTTTTTGCCGTTTATCACCGTTTTTACGTTATGGTCAGTTACACTAACTTTATCGACAGAAATGGTGTCCAAAGAATTTGTAACAATAAAACTAGACGTTTGAGCATTACAATAGGAGCAAAGTACTAGTATAAGTAGAGTTATAGAGTTTAGAATTTTGTGTTTCATTTTTGCTAACGTTTCATAAAGTTTCAAACAGATGCTGCTACGTGTGGTTATTTTTTTAGTTCGTTAAATAGTATTTCATCATTAAATTCAACTTTAGAAATATGTATAACACTATTATTCCAGTCGAGTGGTGTCCAATAGTTCGGATATTTCACGACGATTGCATTTCCGATTAATTTTTCTTTCAGATTGTTTAATTCTAATCCATTTTCCAATCCTCTATTAATGTAAAATCTACGTTCAGTATTTTCCATGACGAAAATAACATCATTTCCTTTATTACTATAAATCTCCTTTACAATTCCGCTTTCCGATATAGCTTTATCTTCAGATACGATGGGTACAGGTCTAAAAATTAAGACAGCCATTATAAAAATAAGTAAACTGAAACTAACTAAAACAATCTTCGCAATTTTCTTCATAATCGTGATTTTTAAATTGGCTACAACTTGTCCCTAAACGCTGAAAATATTCGTATTTATACTTGATTTGGATAGTTAACTTATATTAACCAAACTCAAATATATCCTTTTTTACTTTGATTTGAAAATGGTTAGTTTTGATTTTGAAAAATCACTTGTTTAAAATGGAATGGTAAATTGCAGCGAAGCCATGTCCAGATGGCGATTTGAGCAACGGTTACGACTGTTACTAGTAGTTTTTTAGAAAATTTTCCAAAACTTCTTCAATTCAATATGTTTTTTGTACAGTTCTGGCAAAAATGGTTGCATTTCTTTTAACGTCCAATCTCTATTTCTATTAAGATTTCCGTATTTAATTTCTGATTTTATAGATTCAAATATATTTTTGAAAGGTGCTATTTCATATTCTTTATTTAAATCTGCAATGGTTTGTTTTATTTTTCCTTTCATTTTTATTTTTGCTAACCGAATTGCCATAAAGCGTATTCCTTCAAAATTACATTTATCTTTTTTAGCATCAGTTTTTGCTAAATAATCAGCATTTTTCAACGTATTCAAATAAGTTTCTTTTCCATTCGAAATTAACCAACCTGCAAATCCATAAGTGTTAGTACAATATCCTTTATTAATTAGTATTAAAGCTGACCAAATTAAATTATTTGCATGTAAGATAACAGCTGTTTCATATACTTCGTAAATTGTTTGAAAATGGTATAAATCTGAATAAGACCAAATCGATAATTCCTCACTCATTATCTTTGTAAACGCATCAAGATTTCCTCTTGATTTTAATTTGGCATTTTCAATTGTACTCCAAAATTTTTCAATGGTCATTGAAGTATTTTCCATACTGGATGTTTTAAATTTATGTTATTGAACTCTCCCTTCGATTGTAAAATTATCGCCAACAAGTCCCTAATCTAAAAACATTTGAAGATACACCTCCTTTTAGCGGTATAATGAAAGTTCCCCTCGTGTTAACCAAACCCAAATATAGTTTTTTCCTCTAATTTAAAACTAGTTTGTTTTGATTTTGAAAAATCACTTGTTGAAAATGGAAAGATAATTTGCTTCGAAGTCTTGTCTAGCTAGTAATCGACACTGGAGAACACCAATCTTTATTCATTCCAATAATCAAATTTTTTAATGTCAATTTTGAATACTTTTGCCCATTCATTTATTTCTAAAGGCTTCCAATTTTCGTCGTTATAGGTTTTGTAAATTAAATCATATTGAGGCTTAGTTAATATAACAAGTCTGCCGTCATTTCCTCCATTCACGAGGTAAATTTGTTCGTCTATTTTTTGTTTATGTAATTCAATATTTAGAATTTGTGCCATTCTAAATGGAGCCTCGCCCCAACCATATTCGGTAAAGTTCTTGAAAATATGATATTCATTTCCATTAATCGTTATCTTATGATTAAGCCATTTATTTTTATCATCCCATTCTTCGGAGTGGTTGGTCACTTCACATTTAAAATTCATTTTTTCAAACACCGGTTTCAAATCCTTTAAAAGTCCAATTATTCCGCCTTGTTCGAAGATTTCTTCACCATCACAAAAATAATATCGAAAGTCTTTGGGCAAATTAGTATCGTCGTCCCA
Organism: Flavobacterium sp. T50_26; assembly: GCF_057652995.1. Taxonomy (NCBI): domain Bacteria; kingdom Pseudomonadati; phylum Bacteroidota; class Flavobacteriia; order Flavobacteriales; family Flavobacteriaceae; genus Flavobacterium; species Flavobacterium sp. T50_26. Next base: position 22,890 of record NZ_JBYFCC010000026.1, on the reverse strand, counting down.
ACTACTTATCAGTTCAGAATTTGGGTCAAACTCTTGGATGAAAGCGTCTTTTAAAATAGCACGATTTGATTTTTCAGCATACTTGAAATAGCCATATTGGTCAAGCTGGTTTACAAACTTTTCAGCCTCATTTTTTTTGTGAACAGTTACTTTTTCTTGAATTGGTTTTGATTTTCCGTCCGATTTAAAAAGACGTAGTCCTGTTATAACGATCACAACGATTGATATGATGATTCCTAATGTCATTTTCATTTTATGTATTTTCTTGGAATTGTCAGTAAATTGTATACGCAACAAAATATATCGATTCCTACTTTTTTATCTTAAATTTATACGGGACAGAACATCGTGGTATAATTTAGATTTCGAGCAACCATTTCGAGCTTACACTAAGCATTTCAGCTCAACAACAACAAATTCAGTAAAAAAAATTGTTACCTAATTTTAAACATTTGCCCCAGATAAATTTGACCCTCCCATTCCATTTCAACAAAAATAGATTCTTCATCCTCATTTATAATTTCGTACTTAAATACTTGTCCTTTCTGAAACATTTCTTTTTTCAATGGATCATCACTTTCTTGAAAAATTAAATCATATTTACAATTTTCTTTCCACACTATTTTTAACCGCGAATAAGTTGTGTTATTTCTCATCTTTTCAAAATATTCATCTTTCGAAATCGTTACAAACGTTGTGTCTTGAATTTTCGAATCAGGTCGTTGCGTTAGATAATAAAATTTTCCAACTTTCAAATTTTCACAATTCAGATTTAATTTTTTTGGCACTTTTTTACTGACAAGTCCCGTAGGAAAGTTATTTTTAATGTATGCACAGCTATACAGCATTTTTGCTGCAACCTTATTTTTAAGTTCAAATATTTGTGCATCGCTTAACTTCTTCGTTTGATAATATTCTTTGGTGAGGTTACCATTTTTGTTAAATAGTTCTTCATAGCAGGGTTCAATTTCGCTGGCATTTTTATATCCGGCCAATTCAATACATTGGCACATTTCATTTGATAGATGATCTATAGTGTCTTGTCCTGACATTTTATTTGCACAAGATGTCAGAACTATACTACTCACAATCAAAACAAAAAATATTCTGGACATTAGTTTTTTTTTAAGGTATTCAAAATTAAGATAATTTAATCATAACTCAGTTTTATTTTAGTCGCTCCGTTGTCTTTATAACATTTCAGTATTTTTTTTAACGTTTCTAAATCGTTCAGAATAGCATTTGAACTTAAATACTCATCGTCGTTAGGGTAACCATACATCGGATGATTTTCATATTCTTCTCGCTTTTGTTGTATTTTTTTCATCTCAGTTAAATCTGTTGAGAACGCAGGTCCAAGTATTATTGGATTGTATTTTACTTTTTGATAATACGTCGGGTTTGCTTCAATTTTTGAAATGAACGCGTCAATGACAGATTCAAATTGTGTGATGTCTTTCCAATATTTTTCAGAGGGTTCTTCATTGTCAATAAAATCATATTCTTGAAAGGTTGATAAATCAATACCGAGAATGCTCTCCGTTTGAGAAACCATACTTTTGTCACCGTAACCGCCCACTTGCTCAAAGAAAAACGAAAGTCCTGAAGGAAAATTATCTTGGCAATTTGTTTTTACATTTGCTTCAATGGAATAGTGCATCCCGATAGACATAAAACTCAAATTGATAAAGCATAGTAGTGCGATACTTATTTTTTTCACGATTCTGTAAGGTTTTAAACTTTTATACTTTTTTTAGGCTAGGTTTTAGAGAAGTTGATTAGTATATGCTGCGAAGTCACAGACATTCGAAGAGCGACGTGCTGATGATTAGACTACGGTGAGCCGGGGGGTTCTCCTTATCAGTTTCTGGCAGGGCAGTCTACTCGATTAGACGTTCGTTTTTTTTATAATATTTCTACTTCTATTTTTTTTATTATTTTCTCATTTTTAAAACCAATCTGCTCAAATTCAAAATCAAAAGACATAGTAATTTCAGCAGTTAATTTTTCATTCTCAATAGTTATAATTTTTATTTCAGTTACATCAACCGGATTATGAGAATTTCTGATCCAAACCGAACCATCTATATAACCTTCCACTGGATTTATTGGAAAATGGATTGATTTTCCAACGTAGGTTTCTAAATTATTTTGTAATACTATAAAATCTAATCGAATTGAAGTGTCAACAATTTCGTTATCAAGAACAAATTTTGAAAGGGGTAAAAATAGCGTGTAATAATTTTCTTCTTCGTTTTTAACAATACTACCGGTAAGAAATTCTAATTGAGTAACAGAAAAGTGTTGCGTCAAATCAATATAATCGTTTAGACTTTCGTTTTCATTTTCAAAATCTAAATAAGTTTTTCCTTTTTCAAATTCTAAAATTAGTTCATTAATAAACTCATTTTCGGTTGTAGCACCATTTTTCCAAAATAGTTCCATCATTCTTATGTCATTTCCATAAGAACTCCATTCAATTCCTGTTGTGTCAAATCCCAAAGTTCCATTATCGATTGGTTTGTTTACATCAAAACCATTTCGAATTAGAGTTTCAACCGCTACATAATTTCGCTCTACAATTAAATTTAATATTTCTTTATCGGTCATAATTAATTGTTGTTTTTATTCGCTTTCTAATTCATCCTTAGTTAAGTAGATGTAAGACAAACTGTTTCCATCACCACCCATATATTCATCATTCGCCATAGTTAACTTTAGTTCATTGAAAAAATAGTTTCCCTCATCATTTTCAGAGTATGGATACTGCAATTTTTCAATTACTCTATTTATGTCTTCTCCTATTGCGATTTTCGTATTTCCAATAGTTAATTCAATTCCCATGTGAAATTCTATTTCGCTAAGTTTGTTTTCTTCGTCATAATTAAAGAAAAACAAATTTTCCTCATTTTGAAAGTCTTGATAAATATCTCTTTTTTGAATTATATTGAAAGATGTATCTCCATCAAAAAAATCAGAGTTATCAAACTCTTTGTCATCCTCCTTATGACTTTGTTTAAGTTTAGCTCTTACATTTTGACGAGATTCGATCCAAAAAATTTTTTCAGAATGGATTTCGATCCCTAAATTTATAAAATAAGTAACTTTCATTTTTTAAAAGTAATACGGTATATACTGATGGCTAACGGAGTCACTGGTATTTGCAGAGCATCTTGCTATCAAAGAAGTCTTAGGGGAGCTGGCTACTCACAATTTACCATTTTTAATTTTCAAAATTTTAGTTTCTAATTCTAATATTCTTTCACTTTTTATTATTAGACCTAAATTATTTGGTATTCTCGATATTGTAATTTGTTTTTGAACAGTTGGAACATCAACTATTTCTATTTCTCCTTTTGCATTATGCTGAGGTCCAGCATAAAGAACACCCAGAAATATAATCCTATTTCCAGCAGAAAGAGGAGTGTTTTTAGTTTTGTAAACTCCTTCATTTAAAATAAATACTGGAGACCCGCTTGAACCGGGAAAACAGGCTGCATCTATCATAATTTCTTTACGTCCGCAATAATCAAATTTAGGATGAGTAGCAGTTATTCCTCGTCTTAATATAGGTTTATTATTATATGTATCCCAAATGCCGTTAGGATATCCTATCATTAATATTTCTTCAAGTGCTGTCATATCATCAATTACATCTTTTGAAGGAATTAGTTCTTTGTTTAAAGGGATGTAAAATATCTTTTCATTTCGAGAATGGAAATGAAGTAAAATATTTGCGATTGGAAGAACACAAAGGTCAACCTCGTTGTCATCATGATAAATCCATGATTTCCCAAAATTATCAATATCTATGCTTAAATGTTCGGTATCTAAAGGCGAGTTGTTTTCATTTGATTTAGTGAAAATTATTTTACCCCTTAATGCACCATTTATCACATGTTTATTTGTAATTATTACAGGTACGTGTTCTCGAGTTTCTTTGTTTTCTAAAAAATTAAAAAAGAAACCTGTTCCTGTACCAACAATTCCCTCGTTAAATTTGCATTCTATTCTTACAGTTGAATATGATAATTTTTCTGATATAGTTAAATTCATTGATATCTTTTTTAAAATAGCATTCAATCTTTGCCGATGTGCTTTAGAGAAATATTATTACTAACAATATGTTGCGAAATCTTGCGATTTAGAAAATCACTTAATCTGTTTCAACATATTTAATAAATCAGGAATTCTGCTTACCTGTGTTTCTGTCCAAAAATAATGGTAATTATCTGTTAAACCCAAATCTTTTAGATAAACCGAAATACGCTTATGATTGCGTTCAATATGAAAGCTGAACCTGATCTCTTTAGAGTTGAAAACATATGTCGTTGATTGCTTAGACTCTGTTCTGTCTTTAAGGTTTGGTACAATATATGATTCAAGGAAGTTAATAAATTCATCAACTTCTTTTAAATCAATCCAAGAAGACTTAAAATAGCTTCGATTTCCATCAGTAACAGTCATATCCATTTGCAAAGCATTAATTTTTGAGTTTGATTTTAAATCAATTGCTTCTACAGGGAAAAAAGAAACTACTTCGCCTAATCCAGACCTAAATTCAGCCTTAATGCTCCAATCTCTATTTATTTGAGTAAACTCTGCATCATCGATGAATTTTCGTGTTTCAGAATTTTCTTGTGTGAAGGCTATCGAAGAAATTAAAATAAAAAAAAGTGTAATTTTAAATTTTAAAGTTTTCATATTGAGTTTTTTAATTAATTATTTTTAAAGAGAACTCCTTGCGGAGCTTGAGGCTAGTTGTTTCTAAGAACTCTTTCCGGAGCTAGGTTTTTGATCTTTTAGAGAGCCTTTTACGGAGCGAGGCTTCTTAACAATATCCTCTTTTTGAGAAAGTTTAAGATTTTGGACTTCTAATTCAATTTTTTCTAAATTTAATTTTGCAGTTTTATCGCTAATTAACTGTGTTTTCCTCCAATTATAAAAGCCAAAAATAATTAGTAAAACAGAAAAGGAAATCAAGACATAAAATTCACGATGTATGAATCTATTGTATTTCATATTTAATATACTATTTTTCCTCATTGGATATCCAGTTATAGAATTAGCTAAATTTATTTTTTCTAATGCTAAATCAATAGAGTCAACATATTTATCTAAAATAACCTTTAAAGCAACAGAATCCTTTTTGAAATCTTCATTTGATATATAAGTTGAATGTTTTAATGCATTTAACTTTTCAATAAAAATTTTATATTGTTTTTTATAAATAGTATCATGATGTTCTAGTTTATCATATAAAGTATCAATATTAGGCTTTCTTCTCATAATAAATTCCGAGTCCAAATTGGTCTCATCATTTTTATTTTTGTAGTCAACTCTTAATGTAATAGCTAATACAAAAATTATCACACCTAAAGTAAAACATGTTTTATAAAGTGTTTCGGTTGGTAAATTGGTATTAAACATAGTTTAAGCAAATTTGTTGTTCATTTATTTTTAAAATAACTAGATGCCATTGCAGAGCAGTGAAATAATGATGGGATTTCGGATAGCTATAGCAAATAGCTTAATGATTAGTTACTTGAATTATCAACTTTTTTAAGTTCAACTAAAATATTTTTGATACAATTTTCAAAATCAACATAAGGAATTATTTTTAAAATATTTGGAAGTCCAATTGCCATTAGTGATACATAACCTTCTCCAATCTGTAGGTTGTATTCTTTTTTATCAGGATTTGTATAGGCTATAGGCATAGCTTTATAAGATTGATTTTCATTATATATGAGAATTATTGGTATGTTTTTAGCTTCTGCTATTTGAAGTTCTATACCTAAACCAATAGATGGAAAGCTAGCTTCAGCGATTATAACGTCTGATTCTTCAACCATTTTTCGATCCCATAAATAACAATATTTAGCCTTTTCATTTGACGGTATTTCTTTAAGTTGAGGGTCACTATGAAGTAAAGCGTATTTTACCTGAAATTTTTCTAAATGACTTGCCAAGGTATGAATTGTTTTTACATATGCATCAAAATAATCTCTTGGTACATGTGTAAGACCGCAAGCTATGTAAATTTTTAAATTCATGATGCTTTCCTAATATTTGGTTGTAAAAATTGGTATCCGGTTATTTCACTTGCGATTTCATCCAGAAATTGATCAGGTGATTGTTGTATAAATTCGCTTATGAGCCAGTTTTTTTGACTATCTAAAAAAGAGTTTAACTCTGTTGGTTTATATCTACACAATTCACTTAAACGATGCATTGCAGCAAGTGTAAGCGTTGTGGGAAATCTTGCTACTATTCCTGGTCCATTAGTTGTACTTTTCGCATACCATAGTGTATGAGAACCATTAATATATAAAAGATCTTTCCTTAAAAACTTATGAAAAGTTAATAAATCTAATTTTTCAGCATTACTTAAATTACTTGGTCTATTTATAGTAATAAAATTAACAGATCTGATAAAGTATTTACCATTTTCAATCTTATCAAGTATGAGAGAAGACGGCAATTTCTGGAGTGTATATCGATTTGAAAAGTCATGAGAAAGAACTGCACTTAGATAAGTTTCGTTTGTTAAATTATTTTTCACAAAGTGACATTCCATAAGAGGGATAAACATATCTTTTTGGCTTGGATAGCTTAAGCAGTAAGTTCTATGTATGTAAGGAAGATTAAAAAAAACTTGTTGTAAAGTGTGCTTACGCAATGTTTCAGTTTCATTGTAGAACAACGATAGTGAAGGTAGGATCCCATGATTTTTTATTTCAACTCCTTCATTAGATAAGCTAATCTTTCTTCGAGCTGTTGCAGTATGTGCTCGTACACCATGGTGGTGATTAAAAGTAATTGTTTTTGAAGTTAGTAATGCTTTAGCGGCGTTCATAAATGAGTAATAATGTAAAAGAGGCGAGGCTTGTATTGATAAACCAACTGTTGCTTTGTTAAATTCTTTTGCTTGAATCCAATAAAACAAAGCTTCTGACTTTTTTTCTTTTTTTAACCATAATTCGACAAACTCCCATCGTGAATTTGTCAAAACATTTTTAGATCCAAATAAAGGATTATTTATAGCTTTTTGCAGAGTTATTACTTTACCGTTGATTTTAATTGGAGTTGTACTCATTTTTTTTGTTTAAAATTTGCCCTTAATGATAACGAGGTTTAAGTAGTTATAGATTTTCATGGCCGAAAAATTTTAACTTAGTATTTAGTACAAATATTCAAAACAAACCTAAAATGACGCCATAATGTTTTAATTACTTAAAAACGTTTTTGGTTAATTTATTATTCTAGGTCCATTTTCAATTGAATTGGATTTTCTTTTCGTTGCTTTTTATATTTTTTTCCTTGAGTTGTCTCAAATGTATTATCAGAAGTAATTACTTCTATAACTGTAATGACTTTATTTAATGTTATGTAAATTTTGCCTGTATCATCAATTCTTCTATTCTGTTGTAAAACACATTTTATTGCTGTAGCTGTATTAAAATCAACTTCAAAGTTCAAAACGGAATCTTTAAAATACTGATCTTTCATTTGAAAACCAATAATCTCTTTGTTGTAATATCCTTTCCAATGGAAATTCCCAGACTTGAGAACTGGTGAAATTATATCGATTGTTGCATCTTCATCAATTAAAGGTGGAAATTCAGAGGTATTTATTATGAATGAAGAAAATTGATTTCTTTCAACAATTTTTTCTGGTATTGTAGTATTATCATTTGAATCTGTTGCAGTAAATGAAACGCTTGTAATTTCTTTTTCAGAAAGTAATTTCTTATAAAAATTTGATTTGTGCCAATTAATTTTAAAATCATTTTCAAAATATTCTACAAGTAAAATTATTGTATCATTTTCTACGTCATTGATATTTGATTTTTCACGTAATTGTTTAAGTTGCTCTTTTTTGATTTCATTATCTAATTCAAGATTTTCAATTTGCTTTTCAATTAATTTTTTATTTTCAACTGGGACGCGAGAATATATTAATGCAAGAACAGCAATTAATAAAGAAAGTTGTCCAGAATGTTTGCCAAGAAACTTCCATATCTCTTTAAAACCACCTTCTTGAGGTATTTCAGAAATAATATTTGCATCAATTTCTAAATCTGAGCATAAAATTTTTATAACACTTAATAATTCGTGTTCACATTCATTTAATATAAAAGTATCGATTATATGTAATTCATCATTACGATAAAAATGTAATTTTAAAATATTTGATATTTCTTCCATTTATTCTGAGTTTATCAATGTGTAGCACAACTTGTTGATAGCTCACCAAGTTCATATTATTCTAAACTATTGATTATAGTTATTGTTAAAATTTAGTTTCAAAAAATTATTAATTCTTTTAAATCACAAACCCCGCAATTTCTTGAAACGTTCGATGTTAGATTTTTTTTACTTTTCTAAATTATTCCATTCATCATAAACTTTCATTATTGCTTTAAACTTTGATGTTAGTGGATTAAAATATTTTAAATTCAAATTCTTATTTTCTACTAATTGTCTAATTTCTGTATGATACGTTTTTTTAAATCTTTCTGTGTCAATTTTGCAATCAATATATTTACTGCAAGCAAGTTCATATGCGTTTAAATTATTTTCAATAGATGAGTCTAAAACTTTCATTTGTGCTTCTAAAGTTAATTCCTCATCGTCAGTTATGGTTTTTAATTGTCTTTTTGAAAGTAAAGGAGAGATAATTATTGTAATATCACCAACTTTATCTCGAGAATTTGATATTCTTTCGTTTATAGTTGCCTCCAATGTTCCCATTGAAATAAGATTTTGTATTTCAGATTTATTTAATGAATTTTTTGAAAATAAATTTGATTTTATTAGTGCAATAATTGCAACAATTAGTGAACCAAGGGCAAATAATACTGAAAATATTGCGATTATCATAGTAATATTGTTTTCCATTATTTTTTAACATTAATAAATATATAGTCTATTACATCAAGATAATTTGAATTGTCTTTTTGTTGTGATAAAATTACTTTTCCCCCATCTCTGTATTGAAATGGTCTTTTTCCTGAAATAAATTCACCAATTAACCTAACTAAATCAAGTTTGTCTTCAATTGAAATTTTATTAGTGGAACCTTCATAAGTAAATGAATTTAGTTCATTAATAATTTTGCTAGCTCCTTCTTCTTTTGATGATGAAGCAATAAATTCTTTAGCTAATCTATTAGCTATTTCGATTTTTGTTGCCATTTTTTTGTTCTAATTATTAAATTGTTCTTTTTTTTAGGAAAAATTACTGCCAACTTGTTTATACTCTCTATACATAAATATTTGAGTAGACTGTCGCTAAAAGCAATCTATTTTTTTATTTTTTTAATTCAGCAATATTCGTATTCTTAATTTATCCCACCACAAACCTAACCCATCCCCACCAAACATTATTACGGATTTCCGTAAAGCACTAAAAAAATAAATAAGGAGTTAATTCGCCAACCGGCAAATTCGTTTTTGGAATCACTAAGATATACAAAAAGCAATTAGTCGCACAAAAAAGTTAATTATTTTTTATATCCATAAAAAAATGCCTTCCAAAACGGAAAGCATTCAAATAAAATTTGAAAATTCGATATTTTATTTATTCAGCAACTTCTCCAAATAAGCGACCTTATCTTTTTCTGCTTGAACCAATCTTTCATATAGTTCTACTACTTTGTCCAACGGATTGAAAGTTGGAGAATAGCTTTCAGTCTTTAAAATTGCTACTCCATTATCATTAGTATTAAAAGTATTATTAATGATATTAAGAACTGCATCCTCAGAGAAATTCTTAATTCCTTCCACGGAGACACCTAATTCTTTAGCGATTAGCTCTAACTTTTCTTCTTCTACGTTTTCACTTGCTTCAATATTCGAAATCGTCTGTTGGCTCACACCAATAGCAAAGGCCAAAGCTTCCTGCTTCATACCTCTAAGTTCGCGAATGCGGCTAATGTTCCGCCCGATGTGTTTGGGTTTGGCTGTTGTATTCATAAGCCAAATATATAAAAATGTTTGCAATCATGCATGGCCAAAAAGGAAAAAATAAGTGGTAAAAAACAAAAGTGGGCTGGTACATTACCAATCAACGTGGTTAACTTCAGCAGCGAGGCTTCCCAATCTAGTGCAAATAGCCCAAACCATAAAAACAAAATCCGTCAAAACCCGTTCCATCCGCCCAACCTGCCTGCCGGCAGGCAGGTCCGTGGCCCAACAAAAAAAGCGAAGCGTCTTCGTGCCCTTTGCGACCTCCTTCGCGACCTTTGTGGTTAAAAAAAGCCAAGCAAAGCGTCCTCCTTTCCAGTAAAAAAAATTCCTTCAAAAGAAAATACCCCACAAAACGAATCCCTTCTAATCCAAATATAGCAAAGCGATCAAAATCCGCGATAATCCATTCCATCCGGCGAATCCGTGTCCCATATAAAGCGAAGCGTCTTAGTGCCCTCTGCGACCTCCTTCGCGAACTTTGCGGTTAAAAAAAACCAAGCAAAGCGTCTCTTCTTTACCTTCCGTGAGAAACAAAAAGCGAAGCGATCAAAACCCGTACAAACCAGCGTTTTGCATTGCAAATCCGTCAAATCCGCGTTCCAAAACCAAGCAAAGCGTCCTCTTTGCGTCTCCGCGACTTTGCGAGAAACAAAGCCCCCAACCCGTTCGTTACCAACTCCAAATAGTACAATACAACCCTCCATAGTTCCCTACCGCACTCACCCTCCATAACTTAGCCACAAAATCACAAACCATGAACACAAAAATAAACACATCAAAAACAGCTTCGCTACCTCAACCGGTCGCAGAGCAACTACACTTTTTATCCAAACAACAAGCCGTCGAGGCCATGTTTGTGAGCACGATAATAGGAAGTAATCACCCTTGTATAGTGGTACTTCTAAACAGCGAGGCCAATGCCGCCGAATGGCGTACCCAAAAATGGATCAAAAAAGCTTTCCAAAAACACGGAGTAACATTTCTTATCATTAACATCGATAAAAGGGTGTCAAACCACAAAAAGGCTACGTTGTTCCTACACCACCATACCTGCCCCGAAAAAGAAATCTACAGAGCAGCAACAAGCCAATACCAAGCAATACCCTTCGCTAAAGCAAAAAAGAGAAGTAAAAAAAGAGCCAAAAACTACCGGCTAAAACAAAAGTTCCTACGGGCAGAAATCCACAAAACAGACGTAGAAGAAGGCTTAGTGACTGTCTTCAACCTCTACAACTCCCTTTACGAACTGCACCTAACTTTCCTCGAAGAACTACTTTTTGGCACGTCCTACCAAACAGAAGACCTACACCAACGGGTACTTAGCGTGGCAAGCTATAACAAGGAAATACAAAGAGCATTTGTCAAAAAATCACCCACCAAATTCTATCTGCTGGAAACACTCATCATGGCAAAAACCATAAACGACCTCTGCATGCTCGAAGACCATTTCGTAGCCCCCATCCAAGCCAACGAAACCCTTTTGGGTAAAATCAACACAAACCTGCTAAAACAACTAAAAAAAGAACAAAAACACAAACCTAAAACCCAGCAACCTGTTCCGGCAAAACCCACCTACGATAGCCCCAAAGTCCTAGAATTCATAACCACCCATCCCAACATAGAAGCCATATATGAATATAAAAGAGTAGAACAACAACAAAACCAAACCACTTGCTCCATACGGTTTTGGCTAATCGTCGCCGAAGGCATCAGCAATCACCAACTAAGCAATTGGCATGAGGCCATCAAACAACAAACCCAAAACACCATCGAAATCATCCCCGTAGTCTACAGTCGCAGTTGGATACAACAAAACCTATACGAAAGTCAACACTTCTTCCAAAACGCCATGAAAGAAGAAAACAGCATCTACCAACAAAACGATACACTAGCCCAACTGCATTGGCACGTGCCCTACACCGCACATTATCCCGACCTGAATTTTTATAGCCAAGGATGCCAAAAGTTATACAAAACCCTACAACACATCCGCACCCTCGATGGCACCCAAAACAAAGAAGGACTGGGCATAATCTACACGAGCTTCATTGTCCGCATTTGTCAAGTAATCGTCTATGCAAACTGGAGTTATTTCCCAAACCAACTCCCCTTCGCCATCCTATGGCGACTCTGCGAAGCAGCCCACCCCAACAACCAACACCTGCAATTTCTTTTTCAAAAACTATCCTTCAAATGGCTCACCTTCATCACCCACCACCAAAACACCTTCAACCCAACACACCCAATCGACGAACCTGACCTCCAACTCCTCGACCAAATCGCCACCCAACTCCTCCAAACCCTAAACACCTCAAAACAAGAAGAACAATAAATCTCCACAATTGACACATCGCCTCATTGACTCATTGCCCCATTTACATACAATCCTTCAACGTCCAATCCCCGCTCTCCTTTGGAGAGAGGGCGGGGGTGAGGTTAAATTCAAAATCCGCATAAATCCGTCCCATCCGTACAATCCGTGGCCCCAAAAAAAACCAAGCGAAGCGTCTTAGTGCCCTCCGCGAACTCCTTCGCGTCCTTTGCGGTTAAAAAAAACCAAGCGAAGCGTCCATTCTGCGTTTTCCGTGCTTTCCGTGAGAAAAAAAAGCAAAGCGTCTTAGTGCCCTCTCCGGTTTAAAAAAACGAATCCATAAAAATCCGCATAAATCCGTATAAATCAGTTCAATCCGTGGTCAAAAAAAAAAGCGAAGCGTCTTAGTGCCCTTTGCGAACTTCGCGGTTAAGCCTTCTCCACACAAAAAAATAAACTCGGCACCTCACAAATCCCTCAAAATAGACCAAAAAAAAACCAATCTAAAAAGATTGGCTTCATGCTTAAAGTAAAATATATCTTAGATAACGTTTACGTCTACTGCTGTTGGTCCTTTTTGTCCGTTTTCTACAGAATAAGTAACCTGATCGTTTTCACGCACTACACCATTAAGGCCAGTTGCATGAACAAATACGTCTGCACCACCACCTTTTGGAGTGATAAATCCGAAGCCTTTTGCTTCATTGTAAAATTTAATTGTTCCTTCGTTCATAATATGAAATAGTTTATAAGTGGCAAATATAAGTTAAATTATTGATTTTTAGTGTTTTATTTTAAAAAAGTAAATTTTTTCTAAAAATAGTCCGATTTTATTAAGTATTTTTTAAAAATAAAGTTGAACTAAATGCTAATCAATAGCGAAATAAACAGTTTGAGCTTCAAACAGAAATAGTTGTTTAAAAGAAAATAGTAGTACAATCAAATCCGTGCAAACCTTATATAGCGAAGCTATCAAAATCCGTAAAAACCAGCGTTTTGCAAAGCAAATCCGTTCAATCCGCGTTCCAAAAAAAAGCGAAGCGTCGTAGTGCCCTTTGCGATCTCCTTTGCGTCCTTTGCGGTTAAAAAAAGCGAGCGAAGCGACCCAAACCCCCATCAACAATCAAAAATTCACCTTCAAAAAAGCATTCGGTGTAAGTTCTAACGAATACGTATTTACTTCCTCAATCGCATCTGTATCCTGATTGAGTCGGTAAAAACGATTGATAGTATTGCGTTGGTTGAAAAGATTCAACACCGAAACGCCTAGAAAAAGGTTTGCTTTTTTGCCTAACTGCACCGAGTAAGCCGCTGAAAAATTCACCTGAAAATAATCATCCAAGTTTTCCTGATTGGGTTGGCTGTAAACAATTTCCGGGTTATCGGGTGTGGTGTAAATGGGTTCGTTGCTCAACGGAATCGTGTTAGGTCGTCCGGTAAACCATTTGCTGCCCAACGCTATTTTTAGGTTTTTGTGTTGGTAGGTTGCCCCGAACGCCATGCTGTGGTTGACTTCAAAATTATTGGCAAATTGCGGCGGAATATAACCTTCAAACGTATAATCATTATCATTAAAACTGTAGTTAAACCAGCCAGTGAACTGGTTAATTTGTTTCTGAATGAGCACTTCTAAACCGTACACCTCATACTGACCAATGACTTTGACAAACTCCAGTTGATTTTGAAAACCCTGAGCAGAACTGGTAATACCTTCTACTTTTTTATAAAAGACTTCGGGATGAATGAGCCACTTGTTTTGGCGAAACACAACGCCCAACGACGCCTGGTTGCTTTTTTGAATGGGAATGGTTTCATTGTTGGCCAACACCCAACGGCGTTTTTCTACACCTAAAAAGTCTTGCTGTAAGTCGATAATTTGAGAAGCGGTTTGGTTTTTTTGCTCACCGGACAATTCTACGTTGAGGTGATCGGTTAACGCATAATTCACATGCAAACGCGGCTCCACGATAAAAAGCGACCATTTTTCAAAATAGTTGCCGCGTGCTCCTAATCGGGTAAACAAGCGGTTGTTGTTAGAGCGGTAGTCGATTTCTGCAATCAACGCATGACTTCGCAACACTTCTTTAACCGTTCGGGTGAATTGCGGAATGTTGATGTCATCAAAACTGCGGATACCGATTTCATTGAATTGATAACCGTTGGTAAGCGTAAGGGTTTCTGACAGTTGATGGGCGTTTTTAAACCGAATGCCATTGTCTAACACTGTGTTTTCCTGCAATAAAATTTGGTTGTTTTCCACCGATTGGTTGTTGGCATCCAATAGATAATAGGAACTGTACACACTGAGTTCGGAACTGTTTTTGGCGTTCCAATTGGTTTTCCAAGTTAAATTACCACCCAAGGTTTGCTGATCCAATTGGCTGTTTTTGGAAAGGATTTGGTTGTTAAGTAACGTACTTTCGTTAAACGTTAATTCATTGGAAATGGCCAACGCATCAAAAAACAATTCGCTTTTTTGACCTATTTTTTGATGGTATTGCAGCGTGACATCGTAAAAATAGAAGTCTTCTTCGTGGTTGTAATTGAGGTCTTGGTTGTTAGTGACATCAATCACTTCGGTGTTTTGAAAAATCCGATTAAAGTAATTTTTGTAGGTTGGCGAAGCAAGCATATCCGTAAACGAACGCCGTGCAGCAACTTCAATAGACGATTTTTCGCCGGTTTTTACTTTGGTATAAAGTTCGGCATTAATCATGTTGACACCGACCGTACTGCTGCTGTTTTCTACGGAATTTGTTCTGGACGAAATATCAATCACACTCGAAACACTTTCGCCATAAAAAGCCGAACTGCCGTTTTTAGATAGTTGAATCGTGTGAGCCAAACTGGGATTTAAAGCCGAAATTAATCCGTAAAAATGGCCGGTTTGAAACAACCGAATACCGTTCCACAAAAACAAATTTTGGTCATGGGTGCCGCCGCGAACATTCACGTTGGCAATGCTTTCATCGGTACTGATGATGCCCGGAATTTGTTGCATGGTTTGCAACACATCGGGTTCAACCAAACCGGGAAGAATACCGAATTGTTTGGGTTTGATTTCAAACGTACCTTCGGTTTTTTTGCGAATACCAGCGGTGAGGTAAAGTTGAGCCACCACTTCTTCCAGTTCCTGAACAATCAAGTTTAATGGAAAAGAGGGACAATTATCCACATAAATTTCATCGACAAATAGGGTTTTGGATGCATAACTCACATGGCTAATTTCGATGGGATTGGAGGAAACCGCCGGCAGTTGAAAAAAACCTTTTTCATCAGAAAGCACAAACACATTGGTACCCGAAATGCGAATGGTTGCGTTAGAAATTGGAACATTGGATGTGTTATCGACCAAATAGCCACACAGCGGTTTGTCGAGTTTTTGATTGTTGGAAATGGTGATTAGTTCATCATTCACAAATTTAAACCTAAGTTTTGTTTGGGTTTGAATGTAATCGATTTTTTGCTCTATCGTATTTTTTGGGTTAGGAGAAATGATTTTATAAATAACAATTTCTTCTTCAATATAATTAAAGGTAACGTTGTGTTGTTTTTCTATTTCAATTAAAATTTGTTTTAAAGGCAATGCCTCGCCTTGGTCTTGACCAAAAAGCGTCAAAACTGAAAAAAGTGTAATTAAAATGGATAATCTCCAATTATTAAAATGCATCTACCTATTGTAAAACAATGTTGGAATCGCTTAATTTTGAAACGTTTAAATGGTAGGTTGTGGCTATTATTTCCAAGGCAACGTCAAGATCATTCATCGGAATTGTTCCGGAGAAAACTTGGTTGGTTGGTTTTCCTTTGTAACTAATTTTTATGTTGTATTGTCTATTTAATTCCTCTAAGATAGCGAATAGATTTTCTTTTGAAAAACGGACTTGTTTTTTCAACCATTCCGGTTCATTTTTATCGGTTTGATCTGCAATGATTTGGCTTCCGTTTTCAAACGAAACCGTCATTCCTTTGGTTAAAATGATTTGTTGGTTTTGATAGTTCACTTGCACTTTTCCTTCGTAGCAACTGACATCTAATCGTTTATTTCGGTTTTTGACGTTGAATTGGGTTCCTAAAACAGTCACATTTCCCAAGTCGGTGGCCACTTCAAATTTTTTCCCTTTGGCTACTTTAAAGAAAGCTTCGCCGTCCAGTTTTAGTTTTCGCTCGCTCTTCCAATTCCATTTTTTGTATTCCACAGATGAACCTGAATTCAGTAACACACTGGAATTGTCAGGCAATAAAAATTCAGTGGTAACTCCGTTCGCCGAAAACTCAGTGAAATTGGCGAAATTTTTCACCGCCAACGTGATTCCGAATCCTAAAATGAGCACCGCAGCGATGCGAAGAAACACTTTTTGTATCGAAATTTTGTTTGATTTTTTAGTTTTTAAAATGGTTTGCAGCATTTTATCGTCATTAAAATCAGGTGTTTTTAATTCGGCAGAATAGTGTTTTATTTTTTGGTAAACGGCAAAATCATCAGAGGCTTCAAAAGCTTTCAACTCTTCGCCTTCCAATTCATTATTCAGCCATTTTGCTAAGGTGTAATTTTCTTCCATAATCGGATTTTTATCTAAAACAGTTTGGATTTCAAAAACCCTACTTAAAATACTCAATTTCTTTTCGCAATTCTAACAATGCCAGATGCATTCGTTTTTCAACGGCTTTGACGCTTATGCCTAAGGCTTCGGCAATTTCGTTGTATTTCTTGCCGTCAATGCGGTGCATTAAAAAGCAGGTGCGTTGCCCTTCGGTTAATTTATCGATAGCCTTTTGCAGTTTGACTTTGAATTCTTCTTCTTCTAAGTGATAGTCGGGACTTTCGAATGTTTTGTCTTTTCCGGGAGAACTTTTGGCGTATTCCAACACTACTTTTTGATGAGCAATTTGATTTAAGGTGGTGTTATTGGCAATGGTGTATAAATACGACTTTGCTTTATCCAACGGTACTTTTTCACAGTTTTCCCATAACTTTATAAACGCTTCTTGCGTTACATCTTCGGCTTGCTCTGCATTTCCGAATTTGTAATACATAAAATTTCGCAGGGCTTTGACGTGGTTTTTGAAAAAATTCGAAAAAATGAGTTCTTCACAAATTCCTGAAAGTGATTTACTTTTCATTTACTTTTATAAAACTTTTGTGAAATTATAAAAAAAAAGAAAACCACGGTAGGGTATTTTAATTTTAATTTGTTTACTAACTAAATGCATCACTAATGAAAAGATTTTTACTTTATTATGTATCTATTTTGAGTGTACTATTTTTTACTTCTTGTCAGGAAGAAGAAAATACGATTGTGCAAGACACTACGCAAAATTTGAATGTAGCATCGCCGACATCAAAATTTTTAGCGAGAGCAGCACAAAATAATACGTCGGTGGATAATATAATGGACGGAACGAGTGTGTTTCGAGTGAAATTGCCGGTTTCTATCAATTTGAATGATGTTGATTTAACTGTGGCTACTGAAGCGAATTATGCTACTGTTGCCGATTTAAAAAATGCTTCGAATTCAGATGATGATGTGGTAACGTATGTGTATCCGATTACAGTTTCGTTGCGGAATTTTGAGGAGATTACAGTGAATAATTTGACGCAACTAAATGCTATTATTACGCAAAATGAAGACCTAAGTGATATAAGTTGTGTAACGATTATTTATCCTATTACAATTAATGAATATGATAGTGCGAACCAGATAGCTGATATTCTAACGATAAACAGCGATTCACAATTGTTTAATTATCTCATCAATTTGAACACTGGAGTTTTTTATTCAATCAATTATCCGATTTCGGTGATTAATCCCAATAGTCAAACCGTTGTGATTACATCGAATGCAGAATTGACGAATGTGATTGAAAGTGCCATCAGCCAATGCGGTTCCAATTCCGGTTCAACCGATGATTTTATTGATGTGTTAACCAGCGGAACGTGGCGAATATCATATTATCATGAAGGCGATGACGATGAAACGAGTGTGTATAATGGTTTTGTTTTTACATTCAACACCAATAACACAATTACGATTATCAGAAATAGTTCAACATTTACCGGAACATGGAGTTTTTTCGAAGAAAATGGTGTTGATGTTTTAGAGATTGATTTTGAAGATGATCCACTGGATGATTTAGATGATGATTGGGAATTACTGGAATTTTCTTCAACGTTAATTCAGTTAAAAGAGGAGGGTGATGACGAGTATTTGAATTTCACTAAAATATAACCCGCTAGATTTAATTATTAAATTCTCTAGTAGTAAGATCATTTTTGCCACGAATTCTCAAATTTTGAATTAGACAAGTGTAACAATTTGTTCATCTTTGATGAAATTCGAATTGAATCAAATAATTATTCTACAAAAATTTGTGAATTAGTGGTAAAATCATCTCAAAATTTAACTAGCCCCCATAGGTAAAAATTTAAAAAACAATAACCATGAAGACACTTTTTCGAAACTTTATTTTTGGGAAAAGTAATGTAGTTTATTTTCTCACCCAAGCCGTAATTTGGGTATTTAATGTGCTTTTGATTTATATATTATTTTTTTAAACAACCTAACCTTAAACAATTTTAAACATGAAAAAGTTTTTTTTAATTCCTTTATTATTCGGCGTTTTTATGCTGAATGTGGCTTCAACGTGCAGCAACGACGACGATGATAGTAATGATGATGACGACAATAATTCATCGAGTGCAATCATCACCCAAACTCAAAATACGTTTGTAAACGGATCGTGGCGAGTAACGTTATTTTCTGAAGATGGTTCAAACCAAACATCTCAATTTTCAAATTACGATTTTGTTTTTGGAACGAATGGTTCACTCACAGCCGAAAACGGAAGCACTACGATGAACGGAACCTGGACAACAGGAACGGATGACAGCACACCAAAATTCATTATTAATTTTAGTGCAACCAATGGACCATTTGAAGAGATAAGCGAAGATTGGCAAATTTTAAACGCCTCTGCCACCAAAGTAGAACTCAAACACGTGAGTGGAGGAGACGGAAGTATCGATATGCTTACGTTTGAGAAGAATTAAATAGGTATTTATGAAAAGTATCTTGGCTTATTTTGATGACGAATTAGTAAATACTTTTGAAAAAGAGGGCATCATAAAAAATGTTCCAAAAGATACAGAACTCATTCGCGACGGTCAATATATCAACTCGATCCCTATCGTATTGAATGGAATGGTAAAAGTGTTTACAAAATACCACGAGAAGGAATTTCTGTTGTATTATATTCAGCCTACCGAAAGTTGTGTGTTATCGTTTATTGTAAGTAAAAAAAATGAGCCAAGTACCTTTTTTGCCAAAACAGAAGAAGATAGTGAAATTCTGCTGTTACCTTCAGTAAAAGTGCAAGAATGGATAAAAAAGTATCCACAATTTAATGCCATGTTTTTTAATCTATTTAATGAGCGTTATTTTGATTTAATCGATACGCTAAACCATGTTTTATTTGATCATTTAGATGCAAGGTTGTATTTGCATTTAAAAGAAAAAATGGATGTACACAATACAACAATCATTACTACCTCCCACAAAGATATTGCCAACGAAATGGGAACTTCCCGCGAAGTGATTACGCGTGTTCTGAAAAAATTGGAAGCAGAATCGAAAATAATTCAAACTTCCAAAGGCATTCAACTTTTCTAGATGTGACTTTTGTCACATTTTTTTGTTTTTGATTGATTTACTTTTACATAGGTAAACACATAAAAATCAGAATCATATGAAAACAAATGTTGGCAGCACAGACAAATTAATCAGAATCATATTGGCTATTGTTCTAGGAACGCTCTATCTTACAAATACTGTGAGTAGCGTTATAGGACTTGCAGTTTTAATAGTTGCAGTTATTTTAATTGCAACAAGCGTAATTAGTTTTTGCCCAATTTATCCTTTGTTTGGAATAAACACTTTTCCCACTAAAAAAAGCAATAAACTATGAAAAATTTTATTTATTACATGTTTTTCTTTTCGCTGTGCACGCAGGCTCAAGTCAATGTAGAGTGGTCTAATTACCCGGGAGGAGTTTCGGTTGCTGTAAACCAATTGCATGAGGTATATTCTGCCAATTGGGACTATAATCCTGGAGGTGATATTACGTTAACCAAACGAAATGCATCAGGCACTATTTTGTGGAGTGCTACGTATGATAATGTGGAGGACACAAGACATGAAGTAGCTACTTGGATTGAAACCGACAATCAAAATAATTGTTTGGTGGCAGGAACCATTCGTTCCGGTTTTTCTAATCCCGTGAATG
Organism: Flavobacterium sp. T50_26; assembly: GCF_057652995.1. Lineage (NCBI taxonomy): Bacteria > Pseudomonadati > Bacteroidota > Flavobacteriia > Flavobacteriales > Flavobacteriaceae > Flavobacterium > Flavobacterium sp. T50_26. Next base: position 2,322 of record NZ_JBYFCC010000026.1, on the reverse strand, counting down.
CAGCCAGTATTTTAATGAAATATAATCCGCAAGGAGAGTTGCTTTGGCGAGTGGTTTTTGAGGATTACTTTGAAGGTTCATATACTACAAAAATACTCGTTGATTCTGCTGACAATAGCTATGTGTTAGGATTGGGAATGGGAGAAAATGGGTTGGTAACAAGAGTTAAAAAGTTTGATTCCAATGGTGAATCCATTTGGACCTATTACGATGTCAATGGAGTGGGAGCTCCCATCAATATTAAATTTACACCGGACAATGCAATAGTCGTTTCCGGCAGAAGTATAACCGGAATTATAAATGGTTATTTAAAAATTAGTACAGATGGAAATCTAATTTGGCATAAAGTAGGCATTACCAGTCCAACTGTTGGTGATATTGCCGGAGATGCTTTTGGCAATTCGTATATCATTAATGGCGAAAATGTTATTTCAAATGCGGGTAGTATTCTCGAAAAATTGGATGAAAACGGAGTTTCTCTTTGGTCAGAAACGAATACGATGGCAGGAAGCCGAGTGGAAGTTGGTTCTGATAACAATCCAATCATCAGCGGTTTTCCTAATTCTGGAACGGGTGGAGCTGCTTTTATGAAGTACAATGCGGATGGAGCTGTACTTTGGCAAAATTTAAATGCTGACGGACCTGAAATTTTGCTTATGCACGGTCAATTAAAATTGGATGCTGCTAATAATGCGTATCTGTCAGCAGGGAATTTGTTTAATATGGCGATTTGTAAAATCAATTCCGACGGAACAAATGGTTGGGTTGGATTGGTTTCAGGAAGTAGTTCGGCCAGCTCGTTTGTGATTGATACCGATAATTCTATCTATGTTACAGGCGGAACTACTGCAAAATTAGGCCAGGCTCCACTTGGTTTTAATACAACAGAAGTAGCTCCATTTGCAATTTTTCCAAATCCATTTTCATCCACATTCACAATTCAATCATTTATCGATGAGGGAGAAAAGCAAGTAGCTATTTATGATTTATTAGGTAAATTGATATACGAAGAGAAGTTGACAGGATTAAAAGCAAACATAAATTTGAATTATAGTTCAAGCGGAATTTATTTTTTAACCATCACCGATCAATTTGGCAAAATACATCGCCACAAATTGATTAAAAAATAAGTAGTAAGCACAAAAAAAAGCTGTACAATTTGTACAGCTTTTTCACATAGTAGGTTAAATGTGGTATTTGGAAACTAACTAACTTTAATCATCTAACAAATCGGTATATTCTTCAATTTTATCTTTGATGGTATTGGCCAAACTTCGGTTGCCATCCGTATCATTTGGGCTAATTTCAATTAAACCGTCACCGTTATCATCGGTTGCATTCGATAAATCAACATTTGCTAAAACCGCATCTAAATTAAAATCAATAACAATAGTGGCTGAATTGTCAGAAATGACTAAGTTTTGTCCGGCATCTTCATAGTCAATTTCAAAATCTTCATCAATATTATGCCAAAACACAAAGGGAGTAGTACCAATGGTTCCTTTAATTAAGACAGATTTGTTAAACAACTCACTTTCAGAATTGGTATTTCTTGCCATTTTAAATTCAACTTCTTCATACACTCCGTTTGGAATATTGATGCTTGTAATAGTGGTTTGACCACTTAACAAATCCAATTCAAACGGACCTCTTAATTCAAATTCATCGTCATCGCCATAAAATCCATCGCCATAATCATCATCATCATCATCATAAAAATCATCATCCAATTCAAATTCAATTTCTTTTAAATTGATTTTAAATTCAGAGATGCTCACGGCATTTTCCATTCTGCCGTTATTGCCCGAATAAGAAGCTTTGGCAACAATAGTTAAATTGTCATTGGCATTGTTAGAAGAACTCTCGTCATTACTACAAGAAGCAGTTGAAAAAATAACCGCTAAAAGGCCTAAAAGAATTTTTTTGTTTTTCATAGTGTGTAAAATTTTGTTGTATACCAATAAAACAATTTACTTTCCATTTACCCTACCTGAAAAATAAAAAAAAGTACAAAGCGACATTTCTGTGCATTCTGTGCCTTCCGTGAGATCCAAAAAAAGCGAAGCGTCCTTAGTGCCCTTTGCGACATTCTTTGCGACCTTTGCGGTTAAATAAAAAGTTTCTACATCAAAAACAATTATCCAGTAAGTGTAGAATTAAGAAGTATAGTTGTATAACTATAATAGGATTTATTTAATAATCTGTCTGTATAGTTAATTTAGGACGGGTCATAGTTATTTTAGGATGTCTTGTCCTAAAATAGCTATACACAAAAAAATGTATATGGAAAACCCAGAACAAGAAATTTATGCTTCACGGGAG